>NZ_CP045649.1:1569552-1870578 GCF_009557055.1 Nocardioides sp. dk884
ACGGCATCGACTTCGCCGCCGACGCGGTGGCCGCGGGCGCGGTGGCGGTGCTGACCGACCCGACCGGCGCCGACCGCGCGCCCGCGGGGCTGCCGCTGCTGGTGGTCGCCCACCCGCGCGGCCTGCTCGGCGCGCTCGCGGCGTACGTCTACGGCGAGCCGGCCCGTGAGCTGCGGATGATCGGCGTGACCGGGACCCAGGGCAAGACGACCACCACCCGGCTGGCCGAGAGCGGCCTGGAGGGCTCGGGCACCCGGGCCGGCGTCGTCGGCACCGTCGGCACCCGGATCGCCGGCGAGGACGTGCCCACCACCCTCACCACCCCCGAGGCCCCCGACCTGCACGGGCTGTTCGCGCTGATGCGCGAGCGCGACGTGGCGGCGTGTGCCATGGAGGTCTCCAGCCACGCGCTGGTCATGGGTCGCGTGGACGGCGTGGTCTTCGACGTCGCGGTCTTCCTCAACCTGGGCCGCGACCACCTGGACTTCCACGGCACCGTGGCTGAGTACTTCGCCGCGAAGGCGTCGCTGTTCACCCCCGAGCGCGCCCGGCTGGGCCTGGTCAACCTCGACGACGAGCACGGCCGACGCCTGCTCGCCGAGGCCACCGTGCCGGTGCGCACCTTCTCGGCCACCGGCGGCGACGCCGACTGGCGCGCCGTCGACGTCGAGCTGCAGGCGGGCGGCTCGCGCTTCACCGTGCTCGGTCCCGACGGGGTGCGCATCGAGGCCGGCGTACCGCTGCCCGGGGACTTCAACGTCGCCAACGCCCTCGCCGCGATCGCGGCCTGCGCCGAGGCCGGGTTCGACCCGGCTCCGGTGGCCGCGGCCCTCGCCGCCGGGGCCGGCGTCCCGGGGCGCCTGGAGCGCGTCGAGGCCGGCCAGGACTTCGAGGTCGTCGTCGACTACGCGCACAAGCCCGACGCGGTCGCCGCCGCGATCGCCACGCTGCGCCCGCTCACCGAGGGCCAGGTCATCGTGGTGCTCGGCGCGGGCGGGGACCGCGACGCCGGCAAGCGCCCGATCATGGCGGGCATCGCCGCGGAGCTCGCCGACGTGCTGGTGCTCACCGACGACAACCCCCGCACCGAGGACCCCGCCGAGATCCGCGCCCAGATGCGGGCCGGCACCACCGGCGACCACGGCACCGTGCGCGCGGAGGTCCTCGAGATCGGCGACCGGCGCGAGGCGATCGCGACCGCCCTGCGCCGGGCCGGTCGCGGCGACATCGTGCTGGTGGCCGGCAAGGGCCACGAGACCGGGCAGGAGATCCACGGGGTGGTCCACCCCTTCGACGACCGCGCGGTGGTCCGCGAGCTGTTGGCCGGGGGAGACCCGGCATGACCGACGCCACCACCGCGATCGCGCCGGCCCCGGCGAGGGAGCCCCGACGGCGGGCGCCCCATGCGGAAGAATCCCTGGCCGGCACGCACCACCCAGCAGACCCCGTACAGACAGCAAGCGAGAGGCAGCGATGAGAGCGATCCTGATCGGCGGGGGACTCGCGCTGTTGATCTCGCTGCTCGGCACCCGCGTGGCGATCAAGCAGTTCACCAAGCTCGGCTACGGCCAGGAGATCCGCGACGACGGACCCACGAGCCACCACACCAAGCGCGGCACGCCCACGATGGGCGGCGTGGTGATCATCCTCGCCACCGTCATCGCCTACTTCGCGGCCAAGCTGCTCACCGGCGACGTGCCGTCGGCCTCCGGGATGCTGCTGCTGTTCCTCTTCGTCGGCATGGGCCTGGTCGGCTTCCTCGACGACTTCATCAAGATCTACAAGCAGCGCAGCCTGGGCCTGCGCAGCAAGGCCAAGATGGTCGGGCAGACAGTCATCGCCCTGATCTTCGGTGGCCTGGCGCTGTCGCCCTGGCTGGAGGACTCCCGCGGGGAGACACCCGCCTCGCGTCATCTGTCCTTCCTGCGCGACATCGACCAGTTCGCGCTGCCGGCGATCGTCGTGCTCGTGCTGATCTGGCTCTTCGTCGCGGGCTTCAGCAACGCCGTCAACCTCACCGACGGCCTCGACGGGCTCGCGGCCGGCGCCTGCGTGATGGTCTTCGCGGCCTACACGCTGGTCAACATCTGGCAGTTCAACCAGTTCTGCGGCGCCGCTCCCGGCCCGAAGTGCTACGACGTGCGCGATCCCCTCGACCTCGCGGTGATCGCCGCGGCGATCACCGGCGCCTGCTTCGGCTTCTTGTGGTGGAACGCCTCGCCGGCCCAGATCTTCATGGGCGACACCGGCTCCCTGGCGCTGGGCAGCGCCCTCGCCGGCTTCGCGATCCTGACCCGCACCGAGCTGCTGCTCGTCGTCCTCGGCGGCATCTTCGTCGTCGAGACGGTCTCGGTGATGCTCCAGGTCGGCTACTTCAAGCTCACCGGAGGCAAGCGGATCTTCCGGATGGCACCGATCCACCACCACTTCGAGATGCTCGGGTGGGAGCAGGTCACGGTGGTCATCCGGTTCTGGATCATCACCGGGCTCTGCGTGGCCACCGGCCTGGGCATCTTCTACGCCGAATGGGTGGCGGGCAGCTGATGGACACCCCCGACCTCGAGACCCTCGGGCAGCGCGACTCCTGGGCCGGCGTGCGCGCGGTCGTCGCCGGCTTCGGCCCCGGCGGCTTCGCGGCCGCCGACAACCTGCTCCACCTCGGCGCCGACGTGCTGGCCCTCGACGAGGAGCCCGGCGACACCGAGCGCACCGAGCGCGCGGAGCTGCTCGAGGTCCTCGGCGCCCGGGTCCGGCTGGGCGCGGGCAGCACCGCCACGCTGCCCGAGGACGTCGACGTGCTCGTCGTCCAGGGTGACCCGACCGCACCGACCCCGCTCGTCACCGCCGCCCGCGAGCGCGGCGTACCGGTGTGGGGCGAGGTCGACCTCGCCTGGCGGCTGCGCGCCCCCGACTCGCAGACGCCGTGGCTGTGCGTGACCGGCGCGACCGGCACCGCCCAGACCGTCCGGCTGCTGGACGCGATGCTGCGCGCCGCCGGGCTGCGCTCGCTGGCCGTCGGGCAGGGCGGGCTGCCGGTGGTCGAGGCGGTCATGGACCCCGAGACGTACGACGTGCTGGCGGTCGGGTTGACCCCTGCCCAGCTCCGCGGAGCCGGCGGCCTGCAGGCCGACTCGGCGGCGGTGCTCGCCGTCCCCGACGCCGACAGCCCCGGCGCCAGGGCCGACCGGCTCGCGATGGGACGTGTCTACGACCAGGTCCGGGTGGCCTGCGTCTACGCCGTCGCCGATCCCGGCACCGAGGAGCTGGTGCTCGAGGCCGACGTCCGCGAGGGCGCCCGGGCGATCGGGGTGACGCTCGGCATGCCCGGTGTCGGCATGCTCGGGCTCGTCGAGGACCTGGTCGCGGACCGGGCGTTCATCGAGGAGCGGGCGACCAGCGCCGCGGAGCTCTGCACGCTCGCCGACCTGCCGGTGGACGACGTCGCCGCGGAGCCGGAGACGGTGCGCAACGTGCTGGCGGCCGCCGCGCTCGCGCGCGCCGTGGGCGCGCCCCGCGCTGCCGTGCGCGACGGCCTGCGCGCCGCGCCGCGCGACTGAGCGTCGGTGCCGGCGCGCCACGACACGCGCCCCGGGTTGCCGCCGATCGGCACCGGCGACGGCGAGACTTGACCCTGCACGTCGATCGAGCCGACCGGGAAGGGGCCTGCGTGACGACCACCGCGAACCCGCCCACCCGCGAGGGCAAGCAGGTCGCCCCACCGGGCCGGCTGGGTTGGCTGGCCTCGGCGCGGGCCGCGCTGCGCAGCCCGCTGGCGCCGTACTACCTGCTGCTGGGCGCCTCGGCGCTGCTGCTGACCATCGGCCTGATCATGGTGCTCAGCGCCTCCAGCGTCTACAGCTACAAGACCCACGACGGCGACTCCTACGCCGTGGTCAAGCGCCAGCTGATGTGGGTGCTGATCGCGCTGCCGCTCGCCTGGCTGGCCAGCCGGGTGCCGCTGCGGCTGATCCGTGGGCTCACCTTCCCCGCGTACATCTTCTCCCTGGTGCTGCTGCTCGCGACCGCGCTCTTCGGCATCGTGATCAACGGCAACAAGAACTGGCTGGCGCTCGGGCCGCTGGTCATCCAGCCCGCCGAGATCGCCAAGCTGGCGCTGGTGCTGTGGGCGGCGCACGTCTACGCCAACAAGGAGCGCCGCCTCGGCGAGCTGTGGCACATGATCCTGCCGGTGGTCCCGGGCCTGGCGATCGCGACGGTCCTGGTGGTCGTCGGCCGTGACCTGGGCACCGCGCTGGTGTTCATGTCGATCGGGGTCGGGCTGCTGTTCGTGGCGGGTGCGCCGCGGCGCTTCTTCACGATCTGCATCCTCGGGCTCGGCGCGGCCGTGCTCGCGCTCGCGACCGGCAACTCCGAGCGGATGGGGCGCATCCTCAACTTCGCCGACCCGTTCAAGGACTTCCACGACGCGGGCTGGCAGCCCGCGCACGGGCTCTACGCGCTGTCCTCCGGCGGCTGGCTGGGCCAGGGCATCGGCTACAGCCGCCAGAAGTGGGGCGACCTGCCCGAGGCCCACACCGACTTCATCTTCGCGGTGCTCGGCGAGGAGCTCGGGTTGATCGGCACGCTGCTGGTCATCGGGCTGTTCCTCACCATCGCCTACGCCGCGGTGCGGGTGGCGCGGGAGACCCGCGACCCGTTCGTGCGCTACGCCAGCTTCGGCATCGTGGTCTGGCTGCTCGGGCAGATGATGATCAACGTCGGCATGGTGCTGGCGCTGCTGCCGGTCATCGGCATCCCGCTGCCGCTCGTCTCCTACGGCGGCTCGGCGCTGGTGCCTTCCCTGGTCGCGCTGGGGCTGCTGATCGGCTTCGCGCGCCGGGAGCCGACCGCGGCGCGCATTCTCTCGCAGCGCAAACGAGGCCGTCCGGCGGGTCTGTCCGCGCTCACGCACCGGTGACTTCCTAGAGTTGGCCCCGATGCGCGTCCTACTCGCCGGCGGAGGCACCGCCGGCCACACCTCGCCCCTGATCGCCACCGCCGACGCCCTGCGGCGTCTCGACCCCAGCACCGAGATCACCTGCCTCGGCACCCCTCGCGGGCTCGAGAACACCGTGGTCCCGGCCGCCGGCTACCCCCTCGAGCTGGTCCCGCCGGTCCCGCTGCCGCGCAAGCCCGGCATGGACCTGCTGCGCGTGCCCGGCCGGCTGCGTGCCGCGGTCCGCGCCGCGCACGACGTGTTCGACAAGGTCCGCCCCGACGTCGTGGTCGGCTACGGCGGCTACGTGTCGATGCCGGCCTACCTGGCCGCCCGGCGCCGCGGCGTACCCCTGGTGGTGCACGAGCAGAACGCCGTGCCCGGCCTGGCCAACAAGGTCGGCGCCCGGGTCGCCGGCCGCGTCGCGGTCAGCTTCCCCGACACCCCGCTGCCCCGAGCGGAGTACGTCGGCCTCCCGATCCGCCGGATGATCTCGACCCTGGACCGGGCGGCGCTGCGCGCCGAGGCGCGGGAGTTCTTCGGCCTCGACCCCGAGCGCCCGACCCTCGTGGTCACCGGCGGCTCCCAGGGAGCGCGCCGGCTCAACCAGTCGGTCTCCGGTGCGGCCCCCGCGCTCGCCGCGGCGGGCGTGCAGGTGCTGCACGTCGTCGGCCCGAAGGGCGAGGCCGACCCGCACACCGAGGGCGGCGCGCCGTACGTCGTGGTGCCGTTCGTGGACCGCATGGACTACGCCCTCGCCGCCGCCGACCTGATGGTCTGCCGCTCGGGCGCCTCGAGCGTCACCGAGGCCGCAGCCGTGGGCGTGCCGGCGATCTTCGTCCCGCTGCCGCACGGCAACGGCGAGCAGGAGCACAACGCCCGCCCGGTCGTCGACGCCGGGGGAGCCCTGCTGGTCGCCGACGGCGACTTCACCACCGACTGGGTCACCGCGCACGTCCCCGGTCTGGCCACCGACCCGGTGCGGCTGGCGGCGATGAGCGCCGCGGCCACCGGCCTGATCCCGCGCGACGCCGACGACAAGCTGGCCCGCATCGTGCTCGAGGCCGCCGCAGGGGGTGCGCGATGAAGGTCCCCGTCCCCGACGAGCTGCTGCCCGCCGAGCGCCTCGGCCGCGTCCACTTCGTCGGCATCGGCGGCGCCGGGCTGTCCGCGATCGCCCGCCTGATGCTGGCCCGCGGCGTCGCGGTCAGCGGCAGCGACGGCGTCGACAGCCCCACCCTGGAGCGGCTGCGCGACCTCGGCGCCCGCGTCCACGTCGGTCACGACGCCGCCCACCTGCGCGGCCCCGAGCACGCCGTCGACACCCTGGTGGTCTCCACCGCAGTGCGCGAGGACAACCCCGAATACCTCGAGGCCGTCGCCCAGGGCCTGCGGGTGCTGCCGCGCTCCGCCGCGCTGAGCGCCGTGATGGCCGGGCGCCGGGTGCTCGCGGTCGCCGGCACGCACGGCAAGACCACCACCACCTCGCTGCTCACCGTCGCCCTCCAGGCCGCCGGCGCGGACCCGACGTACGCCGTGGGCGGGGAGCTGGCCCAGACCGGCACCAACGCCGAGGAGGGCAGCAGCGACCTGTTCGTCGCCGAGGCCGACGAGTCCGACGGCGCGTTCTTGGTCTATGAGCCCTACGCCGCGATCGTCACCAACGTCGAGGCCGACCACCTCGACAACTGGGGCACCGAGGAGGCCTACCGCGCCGCGTTCGACCGGTTCGCCGATCGGGTCGACCCCGCCGGCTTCCTGGTCTGCGTGGCCGACGACGAGGGCGCGGCGGCGCTGGCCGAGCGCGCCGCGCGCGCCGGTCGCCGCGTCGTGACCGTGGGGGAGTCGGCCGCAGCGGAGGTCCGCGCGGTCGACCTGGTCTTCGCGGGCACCACCTCCGCCTTCACCGTCCTCGACCGCGGCACCGAGCTCGGCCGGGTCACCCTGCAGATCCCGGGCCGCCACTACGTCCTCGACGCCCTCGCCGCGCTCACCGTCGGCCTGCGCCTCGGCCTGGACTTCGACCGGCTGCGCGCCGGCCTGGAGGGCTTCGCCGGCACCCGGCGCCGCATGGAGCGCAAGGGCGAGGTCGCGGGCGTGCGGGTCTACGACAGCTACGCCCACCACCCCGTCGAGATCGCCGGCGACCTGCAGGCGGCGCGCGCCGTGGCCGGCGACGGGCGCGTCGTGGTCGCCTTCCAGCCCCACCTGGTCTCACGCACCCGCATCTTCGGCACCGCGATGGGCGAGGCGCTCGGCGCGGCCGACGAGGTCGTGGTGCTCCCCATCCACCTCGCCCGTGAGGAGGCCGACCCCGCGGTCACCGCGGCGCTGGTGGCGGACGCCGTACCGCTGCCGGCCGAGCGTGTGGTCCGGGCGTCCGACCTCCCCGGGGCCGCGCGCGAGCTGGCCTCCCGGGCGCGGCCCGGCGACCTGGTGCTGACCCTCGGCGCGGGCAGCGTGACGGAGGTCGGGCCGCTGGTCCTCGACCTGCTGGGTTCCGGTGGCTAGGAGCGCCCTCCCCGACGCGGAGGCCTCGCGTCGCCGGTTCGCCCGTCGCCAGTGGCGGCGGCGCTGGCTCACGTGGAAGTACGGCGTGGCCGCGTTCCTCGTGCTCCTCGTGGCCGGTGCGACGGTCTGGGCGCTGTGGTTCTCCTCCTGGCTCTCGGTGGAGGGCGTCGAGGTCCGGGGGACCTCGGTGCTCGACGCCGCCGCGGTCACGGAGGCCGCGCAGGTGCCCGACGGCCGGGCGCTGGTCTCGGTCGACCTGGCGGGCGTCGAGGCGCGTGTCGAGGCGCTCGCGCCGGTGCTGGACGCCGAGGTGACCCGCCAGTGGCCCGACCGGGTGCTGGTCGAGATCGAGGAGCGCACGGCGATCGCGGTCGTCGAGCTCAGTGGCCGGGTGCGCGGCATGGACGCCGACGGCGTGCTGTTCCGCGACTACCCGAAGATGCCCGACGACCTGCCCCGGGTGCAGGCGGCCAGCGGGATCGACTCCGAGGCGCTGCGCGAGAGCGCCGCGGTGATCGCCGCGCTCCCGGGCGACCTCGCCGCCACCGTCGACCACGTCGAGGTCGAGAGCATCGACCGCATCTCGTTCGTGCTGCGCGACGATCGCGAGGTGCTGTGGGGGAGCGCGGAGGAGACCGAGCTCAAGGCCGAGGTGCTGCCCGGCCTGCTGCGCCAGGAGGGGAGCGTCTTCGACGTGAGCGTCCCCGCGCGCCCCACCATCCAGCCCTGAGAAAAAGTTCGTGTGATCTTCCACGCCTCAGGCGCGTGTCGATGCGGCAGCACGCCGTGCTTCGCCCTACCGTGGTGATCACGACAAGGTTGACATAACTATAACCCTCAGCCTGAGGGTCAGGGTTTGCGCCGAGAGTGGCGCTCCCGAGTCGAGCAGCACCGCGTCCCCCCACCCCAGACATCAGCACCAGCAGCACAGCAGCACCCAACCGTCATCCGGAGCGTCCGGGCGACCGGACCCGATCAGCGAGAGGCAAGCCGTCGTGGCAGCAGCGCAGAACTACCTGGCCATCATCAAGGTCGTGGGCATCGGTGGCGGCGGCGTCAACGCCGTCAACCGGATGATCGAGATCGGCCTCAAGGGCGTCGAGTTCATCGCCATCAACACCGACGCCCAGGCGCTCTTGATGAGCGACGCCGACGTCAAGCTCGACATCGGCCGCGAGCTCACCCGCGGTCTCGGTGCCGGCGCGAACCCCGACGTGGGTGCGCAGGCGGCCGACGACCACGCCGAGGAGATCGAAGAGGTCCTCAAGGGCGCCGACATGGTCTTCGTGACCGCCGGCGAGGGTGGCGGCACCGGCACCGGCGGTGCGCCGGTCGTCGCGCGCATCGCGCGCTCGCTGGGTGCGCTGACGATCGGTGTGGTCACCCGCCCGTTCGCCTTCGAGGGTCGTCGTCGCGCCAACTCCGCCGAGGAGGGCATCGCCGCGCTGCGCGAGGAGGTCGACACCCTCATCGTGATCCCCAACGACCGGCTGCTCTCGATCAGCGACCGCAACGTCTCGGTGCTCGACGCGTTCAAGCAGGCCGACCAGGTGCTGCTGCAGGGTGTCTCCGGCATCACCGACCTGATCACCACCCCGGGCCTGATCAACCTCGACTTCGCCGACGTCAAGTCAGTCATGGCCAACGCCGGCTCCGCGCTGATGGGCATCGGCTCGGCGCGTGGTGAGGACCGCTCCGTCGCCGCCGCCGAGATGGCCGTGTCCAGCCCGCTGCTCGAGGCCTCGATCGACGGCGCGCACGGCGTGCTGCTCTCCATCGCCGGTGGTTCCGACCTCGGCCTGTTCGAGATCAACGAGGCCGCGGCGCTGGTCGCCCAGGCCGTGCACCCCGAGGCCAACATCATCTTCGGTGCGACGATCGACGACGCCCTGGGCGACGAGGTCCGGGTGACCGTGATCGCCGCCGGCTTCGACGGCGGCACCCCCAAGCGTCGCGACGAGGGCACGGTGCTGCGCCGCGAGTCCCGTCCTCAGCAGACCCAGGAGGAGACCCGCGCCGCCGCTGCGAGCACGCGTCCCGCCCCCGCCCAGGGGTCGCCGCTGCGTCCGGCCCCCACCGGCCAGGCGCCGCAGGCACCCCAGGGCCAGCCAGCCCAGCAGGGCTCGCAGTACGGCGCCCCGCAGGCCCAGCCCGCCCAGGGCGGCCCGCGTGGCAACCAGCCGCAGCAGCCCACCCAGCCGCCGGCGCCGCGCCAGGCCCCGCCGCAGGTGCAGTTCGACGACGACGACCTCGACGTCCCGGACTTCCTGAAGTAGCCGACGCGCTGCCTCGCCCGCCTGCTCACCCACGACACCTACGGACCGGATGTACGCCTACCGCGCCAGCCACGGCCCCGTCGACCTGGCCTTCACCGATCGTCTCGGTGGGGTCAGCGACGCGCCGTACGACTCGCTGAACCTCGCGATCTCCGGCGGTGACTCTCCGGAGTCGCGGGCGACCAACCTGCGTCTCGTGCTCGACGACTTCGCCCCCGGGGCGCGGGTCGCCGAGATGGTCCAGGTGCACGGTCGTGCGGTCGTGGACGCCGATTCGCTCGAGGCATCCGGCGTGCTGCCCGAGGGCGACGCGCTGGTCAGCACCCGTCCCGACGTCGTGCTCACGGTGCGGGTGGCCGACTGCGTCCCGGTGCTGCTGGCCGACGAGGCGGGGCGGGTGGTCGCGGCCGCGCACGCCGGTCGCGCCGGCGTCGCCGCGGGCGTGGTGCCGGCCACGGTCGAGGCGATGCGCGTGCGGGGCGCCGGCGCGCTGAGCGCCTGGATCGGTCCCCACGTGTGCGGGTCCTGCTATGAGGTGCCCGCGTCGCTGCAGGCCGAGGTCGTCGAGGCGGAGCCCGCCACCCGCGCCACGACGCGGCACGGGACTCCTGCGCTCGACCTCGGCGCCGGAGTGCGGCACCAGCTCGAGCGCGCGGGCGTCACGGTCCACGACGTCTCCCGCTGCACGCTGGAGTCGCCCGACCTGTTCTCCCACCGCCGCGACGGCGCCTCTGCGGGCCGTCTCGCCGGACTGGTGCGGAGGCGCGGATGAGCACGGATGCTCGCCGCGAGGAGCTCGCGGCAGGTCTCGAGGCGGTCCGCGGTCGGATCGCCCGCGCCTGCCACGACGCCGGTCGCACCCCCGACGAGGTGACGCTCCTCGTGGTCACCAAGTTCTTCCCGGCCTCCGACGTACGCCTGCTGGCCGGGCTCGGGGTCACCGACGTGGGTGAGAATCGCCACCAGGAGGCCGCCGAGAAGGCGCGCGAGTGCGCCGACCTCGGGCTGCGCTGGCACTTCATCGGCGGGCTGCAGTCCAACAAGGCGGCCGCAATCGCCGGGTACGCCGACGCGGTGCACTCCGTCGACCGCGCCAAGCTCGTCGCCCCGCTGGATCGCGGCGCCGCGGGCCGCGAGGTCGACGTGCTCCTCCAGGTCAGCCTCGACCCGCCCGGAGCAGCGGGCCGGGCCGGCGCCGACCCGGAGACCCTCGGTGATCTCGCCGAGGTCGTCGAGGGCGCCGAGCACCTCCGGCTGCGCGGCCTGATGGCCGTCGCGCCGCTGGGCGAGGACCCCGCCCGGGCGTTCGCGAGGCTCGCGGAGATCCGGCGTACCTTCCTCACCCAGCACCCCGAGGCCACCTGGTTGTCGGCCGGCATGAGCAACGACCTCGAGCAGGCCGTCGCCGCCGGTGCGACACACGTGCGGATCGGGTCGGCGGTCCTCGGTTCGAGGCCCCGGTTCCAGTAATGTCCAAGACACCGTCAAGTGCCCTCCCTACCTGGGGGGCCACATCCGAAGGGCAGCAGTCATGAGCGGCGCGATGCGCAAGATCGGCGAGTACCTCGGCCTCGTCGAGGACACCGGTCGGTACGACGACGAGTACGACGACGCCCACACTGCCGAGACCCAGGCGGTGCCGGCCTCGCGCCAGCCCCGCAGCCGCGAGCCGCGCCCCGCGCCGGTCGCCGACATCTCCGAGCGCCGCCGGCCCGCCGCCGTGCCGCCGCACGAGGTCGCCGAGCTCTCGCGCATCCTCACCCTGCACCCGCGCACCTACAACGAGGCGCGCACCGTGGGGGAGAACTTCCGTGAGGGCACCCCGGTGATCATGAACCTCTCCGAGATGGACGACGCCGACGCCAAGCGTCTCGTCGACTTCGCCGCTGGGCTCGTCTTCGCCACCCGTGGCACCATCGAGCGCGTCACCAACAAGGTCTTCCTGCTGTCCCCGGCCAACGTGACGGTCGCGGCCGAGGACAAGCAGCGCATCGCCGAGGGTGGCTTCTTCAACCAGAGCTGAGGCGGGCCCCACCAGGTCCGCGCAGCACCGCACCACCCCGTCCCACGTCCCGCACCCCGAGCATCAGGAGCACACCCGCAGTGGAGCTGATCGGCGTCGTCCTCTACGTCCCGGTCCTGATCTTCTTCGGGATGCTGTGGGTGCGTTTCATCGTGGACTGGGTGCAGGTGTTCGCCCGCTCCTGGCAGCCCACCGGTCTGCTGCTGCTCCTGCTCGAGGCGGTGTACACCGTCACCGATCCGCCGATCAAGGCGCTGCGACGGGTGATCCCGCCGCTGCGGCTCGGCAGCATCGCCCTCGACCTGAGCTTCCTGATCGTCATGATCTGCACCTACGTGCTGTTGCAGATCATCCGGGGCGCTCTTCTCTGACCGCGTCAGGCCGGGCTGCGGATCACGTCCGTCCCCGAGCCAGGCGCTATTGTTCGCACGTCACATCACTACCGAAATGAATGGGTGAGGTCATGCCGCTGACGCCTGAGGACGTGAGCAACAAGCGCTTTACTCCCGTCCGGCTTCGTGAGGGCTACGACATGGGAGAGGTCGACCAGTTCCTCGATGAGGTGGAGGCCGAGCTGGCACGCCTCACCAAGGAGAACGACGACCTTCGCGCCAAGCTCGCCTCGGTCCAGTCCGGCGCGCCGGCTCCGGCCGCCGTGGTCGAGCAGCCGAAGCCCGAGCCGGTGAAGGCGAAGGAGCCGGAGCCGGCCCCCGCGCCGACCCCGACGCCGGCCCCCGCGCCCGCCGCGGCGGCGACGCCGACCGAGACCATCCGCGTCGAGACGGTCCCGCAGGCCTCCAACGCCGCGGCCCGCCTGCTCGAGATCGCCACGCGCAACGCGGACGAGCTCGTGGACGAGGCCAAGAACGAGGCCGACAAGATCGTCGGCGCCGCGCGCACCAAGGCCGAGCGCCTGGAGTCGGAGTCGAAGTCGAAGGCCGACCGCCTCGAGGCCGACGCCCGCACCCGCGCGCAGATGCTCGACTCCGAGACCGCCGAGCGGCGCCAGCAGCTCTTCGGCGAGCTCGAGCGCGAGCGTGACCGCCTCACCGGTGAGGTGGAGACGCTGCGCTCCTTCGAGCGCGAGTACCGCTCGCGTCTCAAGAGCTACTTCAGCCAGCAGCTGGAGGCGCTCAACGGCTCCGCGGAGACCGCCGCGCCCACCGACGAGCAGCCGGCGCCCAAGCGTCTGCGCTCGATCCTGGGCGACGACGAGGGCTGATCGGACCGCATCGACGCAGCACTCGACGCCGCGGCCGGCCCCGACGAGGGGCCGGCCGCGGCGTCGTTCGTCCCGGGTCCTCGGGTCGTTCGTCCCGGGGAAAATCTGTCGGATGACGGGTTGGGAAGCGGCCGCGGAAGGACTAGTGTCCGCGGCACCGTCGTGGTGCAGACCACGTGAGCAGGCTCTCGAGGAGGCCCACCATGGCCCGTTCGACCACGAAGTCCCTGGCTGCCCAAGCGGCTACCGCCGCCCGCAAGGCCATGGGACGTACGCCGCTGCCCGCGGCCACCGAGGCTCCCGCCAGCGAGTCCCCGGCCGAGGTCGCGAGCCCGCCGGTGAGGCGGCGCGCGGGTCGGGTGCTCGCGTCGAGGAGCGGGCCGGCGGTGACGAGCGCTTCGACGGCGAAGCCGGCGACGAAGAGCACCACCAAGAAGGCGCCGGTGAAGAAGGCGCCCGCCGCGGAGCCCGCGGACAAGCCGCCCGCGGACAAGGCGCCCGCGAAGAAGGCGCCCGCGAAGAAGGCGCCGGCCAAGAAGGCAGCCGCGAAGAAGGCGCCGGCCAAGAAGGCGGCGCCGGTCGCCGAGCCCGCCACGGCCCCGAGGGCGGCCGGCTCGAAGACGGGCACCACGACCACGGCGCGGCGCGCCGCCGTACGCCGTCCGGTGCGGCAGTCTCCCTCGACCCTCGTCGTCAAGGCGGGGGAGTCGGCGTGGAGCCGCACCGAGCTCAAGGAGGTCGTGGACGAGCTTCACGGCCAGCGCAGCCACCTCGAGGAGATGGTGCACGACCAGGAGGTCGAGCTCTCCGCGCTGCTGCGCGACTCCGGTGACGGTGCGGGGCAGGATCAGGCCGATGTCGGTGCGGCGAGCTTCGAGCGCGACCACGAGCTGACCGTGCTGCGCAACGAGCGGGACAAGCTGGCCCAGATCGAGCGCGCCCTGGGGCGCATCGACGACGGCACCTACGGGGTGTGCGAATCGTGCGGCGAAGCGATCGGCAAGATGCGGCTCATGGCGTTTCCGCGTGCCACACTGTGCATGACATGCAAGCAGCGCGAGGAGCGTCGCTGAGTGCCCCGGAGGGGCCCGCGACCACACGGTCCGCCGGACGGCGGCGTTATGCCTATGTGTTCGCAGCCGTCGCGCTGACGGCCTACGTCCTCGACATCGCCACCAAGGTGCTCGCGGTCGCCGAGCTGCAGGACCGCGACGTCTCCGTCGTCGGTGACGTGCTGGTGCTGCACCTGGTGCGCAACCCGGGCGCGGCGTTCAGCGTCGGCACGGAGTACACGATGGTGCTCAGCTGCATCGCGATCGTGGCGGTCTGCGTCATCCTCTGGCTCAGCCGGCGCATCGGCGAGATCTGGTGGTCGATCGGCATGGGGATGCTGCTCGCCGGCGTCGCCGGCAACCTCACCGACCGGCTGCTGCGCGACCCCGGCCCGCTGCGCGGCCATGTCATCGACTTCCTGCAGATCCCGAACTGGCCGGTCTTCAACGTGGCCGACATGTGCGTCGTGGGCGCTGCGGGTCTGATCATCGTGCAGTCCTTCCGAGGACTGCGCCTGGACGGTACGAGAATCGAGTCATGAACCACCACGACCACCGCACCCTGCTGGTGCCCGACAGCATGGCCGGCGAGCGCGTCGACGCCGCGATGGCACGGCTCTTCGGCGTCTCGCGCAGTCGCGCCGCCGACCTGGTCGCCGCCGGACATGTCCGCCTGGACGGGGCCGAGGTCGCCAAGAGCGACCGGGTGCTGCCCGGCGCCGTCCTCGACGTCACGATCCCGACCATGGTCGACCCGCTCGAGATCGTCCCCGAGATCGTCGAGGGCATCAAGATCATCCACGACGACGACTCCATCGTGGTGATCGACAAGCCGGTCGGCGTCGCCGTGCACCCGTCTCCGGGTTGGAGCGGGCCGACGGTCGTCGGTCACCTCGCCGGCGCCGGTTTCCGGATCGCCACCAGCGGTGCCTCCGAGCGCCAGGGGATCGTGCAGCGCCTCGACGTCGGGACCTCCGGTGTGATGGTGATCTGCAAGTCCGAGCACGCCTACTCGTTGCTCAAGAACGCCTTCCGGCACCGCACGGTCTCCAAGACCTACCACGCGCTCGTGCAGGGTCACCCCGACCCGCTGCAGGGCACCGTGGACGCGCCGATCGGGCGCCACCCGAAGGCCGACTACAAGTTCGCGGTGATGGCCGACGGGCGGCCCAGCGTGACGCACTACGAGACGCTCGAGGCGCACCGGTTCGCCAGCCTGTTGGAGATCCACCTCGAGACCGGGCGCACCCACCAGATCCGGGTGCACATGGCCGCGCTCAAGCACCCGTGCGTCGCCGACCTGACCTACGGCGCCGACCCGGTGCTGGCCAAGCGGGTCGGGCTCGAGCGGCAGTGGCTGCACGCCGTACGACTCGGGTTCGAGCACCCCGACACCGGGGAGCACGTGGAGTACGAGTCGTCCTACCCCGACGACCTCGCCCACGCCCTCGACGTCATCCGTGACGCCAGCTGATCTGCTCCTGAGGCCCGCCGGACCCGAGGACGCCCCGGGCGTCGTCGCGGTGCACCTCGCCTCCCGCGCCGCCGCGGTGGCGGCCGGGACGATGCCCCCGGCCGCCCGCCCGGAGGCCGAGGTCCGCCGGTGGCTGACCGAGCGGCTGCGCACCGACGAGACGTGGGTCGCCGAGGTGGACGGTGAGGTCGTCGGCTACCTGCGCCTGGTCGCCGACTGGATCGACGACCTGTACGTCGCGCCCACGCATGCGAACCAGGGGATCGGCGGCCTGCTGCTCGACCTGGCCAAGCAGCGCTGCCCCCACGGCCTGGGTCTGTGGGTCTTCGAGATCAACACCCCCGCCCGCCGCTTCTACGCACGCCACGGCCTGGTCGAGGTCGAGCACACCGACGGCTCGGACAACGAGGAGCGCCAGCCCGACCTGCGCATGGAGTGGGCACCCGCCTGACGCTCGAGACTGCCCCGCGTAGTCGGCGGGTGTCCTGCTGCGGACTTCTCAGTTCCCGGCCGCCGGCCCGGCCGCCGCGCGGTCTTGCTGTGCGCCTGGTCCCACCCCGGCCGGATCCACTGCGAGGTTGCGTTCGCGATCCTCGCCGGCGCTGCACCGATCCCGGCCAACAGCGGCGAGACCTACGACCGCTACCGGCTCCACCGTTACGGAGGCAGCGAGATCCGCCGCTGCCTCGGGCGCTCCATCGCCCACGACCGATCTCTACCGACGCCTCGACAACCGCCGCCCCTGACTCCTCCACCAAACACAGGAGCGTCCGCAGGCTAGGAACCCGGGTCCAGGCAGGGGTGTAGCCCCGCCGGCTGGCTGCTGGCGGGGTCCGGGGCGGTCGACCTACTCGTCGGGCGGGTGCGCGGTGACGAGGCGGGTGGTGCTGCGGTCCTTGATGAGGTGCAGCCCGTGCGGCGATCGCCAGAGGTACGTCGTGGCGTCGGTCTTGTCGTAGGTCCACGCGGTGTGGGTCTTCGCCCGATGGTGGCGCCGGCAGAGCGGGGCGAGGTTGCAGGAGCAGGTCGGGCCCCCGCTCGGTCCCGCGCCGTGGGCGGTGACGTGGTCGGTGTCGCAGCGCCGGGCCGGCCGCTCACACCACGGGAAGGCGCAGACCTGCTGGGTCAGACGGGTCTGCTCGGTGAGCCGGTCGGGGACGGCGTAGGCGTCGGTGTGGTGGTGGGCCTCGAGGTCGATGACCGGCTTGACCGTCACCTGCGCGTCGCCGCTGCACCAGTCACGGACCTGGTCGGTCGACACGATGCTGCGGGTCTCCTCGACATGCGCGATCCCCGCCTCGTCGCGGCTGATCGCTGCGTGGGAGAGGTGGACGTGGATGACGACCTGTCGGGGCTTGACCACCGAGGCGGCACCGGCACCGTCACCGGCTTCGGCGCGCAGGTCGAAGGCGAGCTGGCGCCGGGCAAGCTCGCCGGCCGCCATCGAGCGCCGCACGTCCAGCGACTCGGTGGAACCGAGGGCGACGAGCCCCTCGGCACCCTGCCGGATCGCGGTGTCTAGGTCGATCGCGTCGGCAAGATCGAGGACACCCTCGACGTGCACGGTGCCGTCGTGGGTGGCCCCGTCGGTGCGCACGTCGAAGCGGCGCCCGTCGGCCGCTTCGAGGCGGTCCTTCTCGGCACCTTCGGGGTCGAACGTGACCCGGGCCTGGTCGACGAGCCGCTCGATCCCGGCCCAGCTGATCTTCCCGACGAAGGCCGCGAGGTGGCGGTCCAGGAACTCGGCCCCGTCGAGGGGGAGTGTGGTGGTCAGCTGCGCGAGCCGCCGCGCCTTCCAGAGCGGGACCTTGCCGGCGCGGACCAGCTTCCAGGTGCGCTTGAGCCGGTGGGCCAGCTCGAGCGCGTCGCTGACCAGCGCCCGGGCGGAGTCGGTGGACATACCGATCGCGGCGCCGAACTCCATGGGCGCGAACTCCGCCACCAGCGGCGTCCCCTCGCCCGCGAGCGGGACGGCCAGCTCCCCGAACACCAGCCCGCTCGTCGGCGCCTCGGCGACCGACTCCTCGGGATGCATCGACGCCCACACCAGAGCGGCCTCCAAGACCTCGATCTCCGCCCGCTGGGCCGCAGTCCGGCGGCGCTGTGCGAAGGCCAGCACGGCGGCTGGGGTGTCGCACTCGGGGAGTTCGGGGGAGGCCATGCCTCATCTTACTCGAACGCACGTTCGAGAACAAGGGCTTCTCTGCCGGAAGTTTCCAACCTTCGTGGCAGTGGTCTCGACGAGCTCGACCGACGGGGCGGCCGCCGTGCGCACACCACCGGCAGCTTCTGGCTGGCGAACCGGTCCCGTATCTGCTGCGGGGCGGCGATGGTCAGGGCGAACAGCTGGTATCGGGCATCGGTGGCGGTCTTGACTGCGGACCTGCGGGTGCTCAGCAGCGCCGAGAGCGCCTGCCGGGTCCCGCCGACGCGCGGGGTGCACGGCCGGGGCGGGGGCAGGGCCTCGCGGGCGGCACGGGCCGCCTCTAGGGGGTCGGACTTCGCGTCGTTGCGGCGCTTCGCGCGGACCAGGCGGTCGAGTTTGATGACGACCAAGACCTCACGCTCGACGGTCAAGCTACTGATCAGGCCAGCTACTCAAGCCCGGGCTCGAGCGACGGCCGCTCGCCGGCGCTTGCCGTTGCGCAACGACCAGAATTCGATCGACGGACCGTCCGGATCGACCCTCCGCCAGCGGACACGCCGGGTGCGCCGACGCACATCTCACACGGCGGAGGAGTGTCGGTGATGCCTGTCAGGGTGGAGGGCAACGGCACCGTAGGGTGGTGTCCTTCCCGAGGCGACCAGGAGTGGCACGTCGTCGGTTGTCGTCCTTCAGAGCTCGATCCAGGGAGAGTGCCGCAGCATGAGCGCCGGCTCCGGTGATTCCTTCGTCCACCTGCACGTGCACACCGAGTACTCCATGCTCGATGGTGCGGCCCGGCTCGGGGCGCTGGCCGAGCGCACCGCGGAGCTCGGCATGCCGGCGATCGCGATGACCGACCACGGCAACGTGTTCGGCGCCTATGAGTTCTACCGCAAGTGCAAGGCGGCCGACGTCAAGCCGATCATCGGCATCGAGGCCTACTTCGCCCCCAATGTCCCCCGCCAGGAGAAGAAGGGCGTCAGCTTCTACGGCGGCGGCCCCGACGACGTCTCGGCGCGCGGTGCCTACACGCACATGACGCTGCTCTCGGAGTCCACCAAGGGCATGCACAACCTGTTCAAGCTGACCACCGGTGCGTGGAGCGACGGCTACTTCAAGCAGCCGCGCATGGACCGTGCGCTGCTGGCCGAGCACGGCGAGGGCATCATCGGCACCACCGGCTGCCCGTCGGGTGAGATCCAGGTCCACCTGCGCCACGGCAACTACGACGCGGCGCGTCAGGTCGCCGGCGACTTCCAAGACATCCTCGGCAAGGAGAACTACTTCCTGGAGCTGATGGACCACGGTCTCGACATCGAGAACCGGGTCCGCGCCGACCTGCTGCGCCTGGGCCGCGACGTCGGGATCCCGATGATCGCGACCAACGACTCCCACTACGTCATGCGCGAGGACGCCAAGGCCCAGGAGCACCTGCTCTGCATCAACTCCGGCTCGACGATGGACATCCCGGCCGGTGACGGGCCCGGCCAGCGCTTCGCGTTCTCCGGCGACGGCTACTACATCAAGAGCCCGGCCGAGATGCGCGAGCTGTGGGTCGACAAGTACGACCTGCGCGAGGCCTGCGACAACACCCTGCTCATCGCCGAGCGCTGCGAGGTCGAGTTCACCGAGGGCATCGGCACCTACATGCCGCAGTTCCCGGTCCCCGAGGGCGAGACCGAGGACTCCTGGCTCATCAAGGAGGTCAAGCACGGCCTCGCCCGCCGCTACCCCGGCGGGGTGCCGGAGAAGTCGCGCCAGCAGGCCGACTTCGAGATCGGCGTCATCACCCAGATGGGCTTCTCGGGCTACTTCCTCGTCGTCGCCGACTTCATCAACTGGGCCAAGGAGAACGGCATCCGCGTCGGGCCGGGCCGTGGCTCCGGTGCGGGCTCGATGGTCGCCTACGCGATGCGGATCACCGACCTCGACCCGCTCGAGCACGGACTGATCTTCGAGCGCTTCCTCAACCCCGACCGCGTCTCGATGCCCGACTTCGACATCGACTTCGACGAGCGTCGGCGCAGCGAGGTGATCCGCTACGTCACCGACAAGTACGGCGACGACCGGGTGAGCTACATCATCACCTACGGCACCATCAAGGCGAAGCAGGCCGTCAAGGACTCCAGCCGCATCCTCGGCTACCCGTTCGCGATGGGCGACAAGATCACCAAGGCCATGCCGGCCGCGGTGATGGGCAAGGACGTCCCGCTCCAGGAGATCTTCGACCCCGAGCACAAGCGCTACTCCGAGGGCGGCGAGTTCCGCGCGCTCTACGACGCCGAGGCCGACGTACGCCGCGTGGTGGACACCGCCATCGGCATCGAGGGCCTCAAGCGGCAGTGGGGCGTGCACGCCGCCGGCGTGATCATGTCCAACACCCCGCTCGTCGAGGTGATCCCGCTGCTCAAGCGGCCCGCCGACGGCGCGATGATCACCCAGTTCGACTACCCCACCTGTGAGGGCCTCGGCCTGATCAAGATGGACTTCCTGGGCCTGCGCAACCTCACCGTGCTCGACGACGCGGTGAAGAACATCCTGGCCAACCGCGGCGAGGAGATCGTGCTCGAGGAGCTCGAGCTCACCGACCCCAAGACCTACGAGCTGCTCCAGCGAGGCGACACCCTCGGCGTCTTCCAGCTCGACGGCGGCCCGATGCGCGCGCTGCTGCGCTCGATGCGACCCGACGCCTTCGCCGACATCTCCGCGGTCGGCGCGCTCTACCGTCCGGGCCCGATGGGCGCGGACTCGCACAACAAGTACGCCCGCCGCAAGACCGGGCGCGAGCCGGTGGAGCCGATCCACCCCGAGCTCGCCGAGGCCCTCGAGGACATCCTGGGCGAGACCTACGGCCTGATCGTGTATCAGGAGCAGGTCATGGCGATCGCCCAGAAGCTCGCGGGCTACACGCTGGGTCAGGCCGACCTGCTGCGCCGCGCGATGGGCAAGAAGAAGAAGTCCGAGCTGGACAAGCAGTTCGAGATGTTCTCCGCGGGCATGAAGGAGCGCGGCTACTCGATGGCCGCGGTCCAGACGCTGTGGGACATCTTGCTGCCGTTCTCCGACTACGCCTTCAACAAGGCGCACTCCGCGGCGTACGGCCTGGTGTCGTACTGGACCGCCTACCTCAAGGCCAACTACCCGGCCGAGTACATGGCCGCCCTGCTGACCTCGGTGAAGGACGACAAGGACAAGTCGGCCATCTACCTCAACGAGTGCCGGCGCATGAAGATCCAGGTGCTGCCGCCCGACGTGAACCAGTCGGCCAACAACTTCACCCCGGTGGGCACCGACATCCGCTTCGGCCTCGGCGCGGTGCGCAACGTCGGCACCAACGTCGTCGACGGCATCGTGTCGGCGCGCGAGGAGAAGGGCCGCTACACCGACTTCAACGACTTCATGTCCAAGGTCCCCGTGCACGTGTGCAACAAGCGGGTGCTGGAGTCGCTGATCAAGGCCGGCGCCTTCGACGAGCTCAACCACAAGCGCCGCGCGCTGGTCGCCATCCACGAGAACGCCGTGGACCAGTACGTCGACATCAAGCGCAACGAGGCGATCGGGCAGGACTCGCTGTTCGGGGGGATGGACGAGGACGCCGGCGGCGGCTTCGGCATCACCGTGAACATCCCGGAGATCGACGAGTGGGACAAGACCACGCTGCTCGGTCACGAGCGCGACATGCTCGGTCTCTACGTCTCCGACCACCCGCTGCTCGGCCTCGAGCACGTCCTGGCCAACGGCTCGGACTGCAGCATCGGCCAGCTGATGCTCGACGAGGACCGCCCCGACGGCTCCCCGATCACCATCACCGGACTGGTCACCCAGGTGCAGCGCAAGATCACCAAGCGCGGTGACGCCTGGGCGATGATCACCCTGGAGGACCTCGACGGCGCCATCGAGGTGCTGTTGTTCCCCAGCTCCTACCAGCTCGCGGCGAGCTACCTGGTCGAGGACGCGATCCTGACCGTCAAGGGCCGGCTCTCGCGCAGCAAGGACCAGCCGGAGATCATGGGCCAGGAGGTCTCGGCCCCCGACCTGTCCGACGGCCCGAGCGGGCCGGTGGTGATCAGCCTGCCGCAGACCCGCTGCACGCCGCCGGTCGTCGCCCAGCTCAAGGACGTGCTCGGCACCCACCGCGGCGTGACCGAGGTGCGGCTGCGACTGATGAACCGCGACAAGACCCTGGTGATGTCGCTGGAGCACCGGGTCACCCCGAGCTCCGCGCTGTTCGCCGACCTCAAGGCGCTCCTGGGTCCCGGATGCCTCACCAGCTGATCCGCTTCCTCGCCGTCGTCGTGTTCCTCCTCGGGACCGGCGTCGTCGCCGGCTGGGTGTGGGAGGCCGTCTGGGAGGCACCGGTCGGTGGGGTCCAAGACGGGCGCTGGTTCCCGATCCCGACCGAGACCGGGCTGCGCGCGCAGTTCAGCGGCACCGCGATCTACGTGCTCGTCGCCCTCGCGGCGGGCCTGATCGCCGGCACCGTGATCGCGTTGCTGACCCGCGGGGGAGAGCTGCTCACCCTCGCCGCCGTCGTCGTCGGCTCGGCGATCGGGGGCGTGGCGATGGCCCGCGTGGGTGCCGCGCTCGGCCCCGAGGACCCCGCGGCGCTCGCCGCCCGCGCCGAGGACGGCGCCCGGCTGGTCGGCAACCTCGAGGTCACCGGCCTGAGCCCGTACGGCGCGCTGCCGTTCGGCGCGCTGCTCGCGCTGATGGTGGTCTTCTTCCTCACCGCCGGCCACGGACGCTACGACGAGGACCGCGACCGCCCGGGCGACAGCGCCGTCAGCGACGACCGACCGGGGCCGTCACCGCTTCCGTGACCGCCACCAGGTCGCTGGGGGAGAGCCCCAGGTCCAGTCCCCGTCGTCCGGCGGAGACGTAGACCACCGGGTGCACGAGCGCGCTCTCGTCCACCACTGTGCGATGGCGGCGCCGCTGGCCGATCGGCGAGATCCCGCCGACGACGTACCCGGTGGCCCGCTCGGCCGCGGCCTTGTCGGCCATCGTGGCGCGCGAGCCGCCGAGCGCGCGGGCCAGGGCCTTGAGGTCGAGCTGACCGGAGACCGGGACCACCGCGACCGCCAGCTCACCGTCGACCTCGGCCATCAGTGTCTTGAAGACCTGGGCCGGGTCGAGGCCGAGGGCACTCGCGGCCTCCAGGCCGTAGGACTCCACACGCGGGTCGTGCTCGTAGGGGTGCAGGGTGAAGGGGACCCCGGCCCGGGTCAGGGCAGTCGTGGCCGGCGTCGCGCCGGCGCTCTTCCTCGCCACGGACGAGATGGTCGCAGAGGCCGGCTCAGTTCGGCGACCAGCGCGTGCGCGCCACCTCGGTCGCCGGCAGCGAGGCGATGACGTTCATCGCCCGCAGCTCTTCGCGCAGCAGGTCGGTGACCAGCACCAGCCGCTCGGCGGCGTCGGCGGCCTCGAGCAGCTCCTGGCGCTGCGGCATCGGCAGCGGGGCCGCAGCCGCCAGCGTCCAGGAGAGGTACGTCGCGTCGCGCGGCAGCGGTCCGACCTGCGGGTCCAGCCCGAGGTCGGCCAGCATCGCGCGGTAGGCGGTGAAGGTGGCGCGGGCCTGCTCCAGGACCTCCTCGGACACGCCGTCGGTGGCCTCGGGGAGCTCGCGGACCTCGCCGACCGGGAAGTCGCCGGAGGTGTCGAGGCGGTCCAGCTCGAGACGGTCCAGGGCGACGGCGACGATGTCGTAGGAGCCGTCGGGGCGGGCCTCGATCTCGTTCACCCGGACCCGCACCCCGACGCGGAACAGCGACTGGGCGCCGTGGTCGCCGACCTCGTAGCCCTCCCGGATGCCCACGGTCCCGAAGACCCGGTCGACGGGGTCCTCGATCTCCAGCAGGTGCTCGATCAGGGCACGGTAGCGGTCCTCGAAGACCCGGAGCGGGACGCTCACGCCCGGGAAGAGGACCGCGTTGAGCGGGAACATCGGCAGCGTGGGTGTCACCTCGGCGACAGTAGTCGAGTCGACGTCCCAGCTGGCGTCGCGGGTTCGGTGCCACGGGGGCAGGCTCGTAGAATCGGGGCATGATTCGCCGGATCGACCTGCGGGGGGCCGCGAGCCCCGTCGACTATCGCGCCGCCGTGCCGCGCGCCGAGTTCGACGTCGAGGCCGCCACCCATGCCGTGCGCCCGATCCTCGAGGACGTCCGCACCCGCGGTGTCGAGGCGATCCGCGAGCTCTCCGAGCGCTTCGACGGCGTCGCCGTCGACGACCTGCGGGTTCCCGTCGCGGTGATGACCGAGGCCCTGGCGAACCTCGACCCCGCTGTGCGCGCCGCGCTCGAGGAGTCGGTACGCCGGCTCCGGGCCACCTGCACCGCCGAGCTCGAGACCGACGTGGTCACCGACCTCGCGCCGGGCGCCCGGGTGACGCACCGGATGGTGCCGGTCAACCGGGTCGGGCTCTACGTGCCGGGCGGGCTGGCCCCGCTGGTCTCCAGCGTGCTGATGAACGCCGTCCCGGCCCAGGTCGCCGGCGTCGGCTCGATCGCGCTGGCGAGCCCGCCGCAGGCCGAGTTCGGCGGACTGCCGCACCCCAACATCCTGGCCGCGTGCGCGCTGCTCGGCATCGAGGAGGTCTACGCCGTCGGTGGCGCCCAGGCGATCGCGATGTTCGCCTACGGCGTCGGCGAGTGCGCCAAGGTCGACCTCGTCACCGGTCCGGGCAACATCTACGTCGTGACCGCCAAGCGGCTGCTCAAGGGTGAGATCGGCATCGACTCCGAGGCCGGCCCCACCGAGATCGCCGTCCTCGCCGACGACACCGCCGTGGCCGCCCACGTCGCCGCCGACCTGATCAGCCAGGCCGAGCACGACCCGCTCGCTGCCTCGGTGCTGGTCACCCCCTCCGAGCGGCTCGCCGAGGAGGTGCTGGTCGAGCTCGACAAGCAGGTCGGCGCGACCAAGCACGTCGAGCGCATCCGCACCGCGCTCAGCGGCTCGCAGTCGGGCATCGTGCTCGTCGACGACCTCGAGCAGGGCCTGGCCGTCGTGGACGCCTACGGCGCCGAGCACCTGGAGATCCAGACCGAGGACGCCGCCGCCTGGGCCGCGCGGGTCACCAACGCCGGCGCGATCTTCGTCGGCGCCCACGCCCCGGTCTCCCTCGGCGACTACTGCGCCGGCTCCAACCACGTGCTGCCCACCGGCGGCTGCTCCTGCCACTCCTCGGGCCTGTCGGTGCGCGCGTTCACCAAGTCGGTGCACGTCATCGACTACTCGCGCGAGGCGCTGGCCGAGGTGGCCGACCACGTGGTGACCCTGGCCGAGGCCGAGGACCTGCCCGGTCACGGTGCCGCGGTGCGCGTGCGCTTCGAGAGCTGAGGCGGCCGTGACCCAGACGAACCCCACAGGGGAGAGGTCTGCCTGGCCGCCCCTGCGCGCGGAGCTGCGCGGCCTCGAGCCGTACGGCGCCCCGCAGCTCGACGTACCGGTGCAGCTCAACACCAACGAGAACCCCTACGGCCCCTCGCCGGAGTGCGTCGCCGACATCGCGACGGCGGTGGCGCACGCCGCGACCACGCTGAACCGCTACCCCGACCGCGAGTTCACCGAGCTGCGCACCGAGCTCGCGGCCTACCTCACCCGCGACCTGGCCGGCACCGGCCCGGAGCGGATCACGCCCGAGATGGTGTGGGCGGCCAACGGCTCCAACGAGGTGATGCTGCAGCTGCTGCAGGCCTTCGGCGGCCCGGGGCGCACCGCGCTGAGCTTCGCCCCGACGTACTCGATGTATCCCGAGTACGCCCGCGACACCCACACCCGCTGGGTGCAGGGGCGCCGCGAGGAGGACTTCTCCCTCGACCTGGACGCCGCGCGCGCCCTGATCGAGGCGGAGCGGCCCGGCGTCGTGCTGCTGCCCTCGCCGAACAACCCGACCGGCACCGCGCTGCCGCCCGAGGCGGTCAGCGTGCTGTGCGAGGCCGCGGCGTCGTACGAGCCGCAGGGCCTGGTCGTCGTCGACGAGGCGTACGGCGAGTTCCGTCGCGCCGGCACCCCGAGCGCCCTGGAGCTGCTCGGCACCCACCGCAACCTGGTGGTCAGCCGCACCATGAGCAAGGCGTTCGCGCTGGCCGGCGCGCGGCTCGGCTACCTGGCCGCCGACCCGGCGATCCTCGACGCCGTGCGGCTGGTGCGCCTGCCCTACCACCTCTCGGCGGTGACCCAGGCGGTCGCGCTGGCCGCGCTGCGCCACGCCCCCGAGCTGCTCGGCAAGGTCGACGACCTGCGTGCCGAGCGGGACGCCTGCGTGACCTGGCTGCGCGGGCAGGGCCTGCAGGTCGCCGACAGCGACGCCAACTTCGTGCTCTTCGGCACCTTCGCGGACCGCCACGCGGTCTGGCAGGGTCTGCTCGAGCGCGGGGTGCTCGTGCGCGAGACCGGCCCGGAGGGCTGGCTGCGCGTCTCGATCGGCACCCCGACCGAGATGGCGGCGTTCCGCGCGGCGCTCACCGAGGTCGTCGCCGCAGCGCCCGCCCCCGATCCTCACGACCCGCACACCCTGGAGGCACCATGAGCAGGACCGCCCGCATCGAGCGGCAGACGAGCGAGTCGAAGGTCCTCGTCGAGGTGAACCTCGACGGCACCGGCACGCACGACATCTCCACCGGCATCGGGTTCTACGACCACATGCTGACCGCGTTCTCGCGGCACTCGCTGGTCGACCTGACCGTGCACGCCGAGGGTGACCACTGGATCGACGCCCACCACACCACCGAGGACACCGCGATCGTCCTGGGCCAGGCGCTGCGCCAGGCGCTGGGGGACAAGAAGGGCATCCGTCGCTTCGGCGACGCCACGGTGCCGCTCGACGAGACGCTCGTGCAGGCCGTCGTCGACGTCTCCGGGCGTCCCTACTGCGTGCACACCGGCGAGCCGGAGGGCCAGCAGTACGTCCAGCTCGGCGGCAGCACCCCGGCGTACCTCGGCTCGCTGACCCAGCACGTCTTCGAGACCATCGCCTTCCACGGCCACCTCGCGCTGCACGTGCGGGTGCTGGCCGGCCGCGAGCCGCACCACATCGTGGAGACGCAGTTCAAGGCCTTCGCCCGCGCGTTCCGCGACGCGATCGCGCTGGACCCCCGTGAGACGGGCGTCCCGAGCACCAAGGGTGCGCTCTGAGCGCCCGGAAGCGGGTCGTGGTCCTCGACTACGGCTCGGGCAACCTGCGCTCGGCGGTCCGCGCGGTCGAGCGGGCCGGCGCCGAGGTCACCCTCACCGCCGACCGCACGCTCGCCCAGGACGCCGACGGGCTGCTGGTGCCGGGCGTGGGCGCGTTCGCCGCGTGCATGCAGGGCCTGCGCGCGGTGCGTGGTCCCGAGCTGATCGGACGCCGCCTCGCCGGGGGTCGCCCGGTGCTCGGCATCTGCGTGGGCATGCAGGTCCTGTTCGCCCGCGGCGTGGAGCACGGCGTCGAGACCGAGGGCTGCGATGAGTGGCCGGGCGTCGTGGAGCGGCTCCAGGCCCCCGTCGTACCCCACATGGGCTGGAACACCGTCGAGGTCCCGGACGGCTCCCGGCTCTTCGCGGGGCTCGAGGACGAGCGGTTCTACTTCGTGCACTCCTACGCGGTGCGCGAGTGGACCCTGGAGACCAACGACCGCACCGAGGCGCCGCGGGTGACGTGGTCGGAGCACGGTGGGGACCGCTTCGTCGCCGCCGTCGAGAACGGTCCGCTCTCCGCCACCCAGTTCCACCCCGAGAAGTCCGGGGACGCCGGCGCCGCGCTGCTGCGCAACTGGGTGCAGTCGCTCTGAGCGACCGCCCCGGCCCCGCCGGGCGCCCCGTCCCGACCGTCACGAGCCCGAAGAAGGAACCATGAGCGACTACCTCCAGCTGCTGCCCGCCGTCGACATCACCGAGGGGCAGGCCGTCCAGCTCGCGCAGGGTGTCGCGGGCTCCGAGCGCGCGTACGGCGACCCGATCGCCGCCGCGCTGCGCTGGCAGGAGGCCGGGAGCGAGTGGCTGCACCTGGTGGACCTCGACGCCGCCTTCGGGCGCGGCAGCAACCGCGAGCTCCAGGCGCAGATCGTCGGCGCCCTCGACATCGACGTGGAGATGAGCGGCGGCATCCGCGACGACGAGTCGCTCGAGGCCGCCCTGGCCACCGGCTGCCGCCGGGTCAACATCGGCACCGCCGCGCTGGAGAAGCCCGAGTGGTGCGCCAAGATCATTGCCGAGCACGGCGACCGGATCGCGATCGGCCTCGACGTGCGCGGCACGACGCTGGCGGCCCGCGGCTGGACCAAGGACGGCGGCGACCTCTTCGAGACCCTCGCGCGCCTCGACTCCGAGGGCTGCGCGCGCTACGTGGTCACCGACGTCAACAAGGACGGCATGCTGCAGGGCCCGAACCTGCAGCTGCTGCGCGACGTCTGCGCCGCCACCGACGCCCCGGTGATCGCCTCCGGTGGCGTCACCGAGCTCTCCGACATCGAGGCGCTCATGGAGCTGGTCCCACTGGGCGTCGAGGGCGCGATCGCCGGCACCGCGCTCTACGAGGGCCGCTTCACCCTGGAGGACGCCCTCGCGCTCACGCTCCCGGCCTCGCGGCGCGCGCGATGAGCCTCGCGGTCCGGGTCATCCCGTGCCTCGACGTCGACGCAGGCCGGGTGGTCAAGGGCATCAACTTCCGCGAGCTGCGCGACGCCGGCGACCCGGTCGAGCTGGCCCGCACCTATGACGCGGAGGGCGCCGACGAGCTGACCTTCCTCGACATCTCCGCCTCTCACGAGGGGCGCGCCACGACGATGGACATCGTCTCGCGCACCGCCGAGGAGGTCTTCATCCCGCTCACCGTCGGTGGGGGCGTCTCCTCGGTCGCCGACGTCGACCGGCTGCTGCGGGCCGGCGCCGACAAGGTGGCGGTCAACACCGCGGCGATCCGCCGCCCCGAGCTGGTCGCGGAGATCGCCGGCCGCTTCGGCAACCAGGTGCTGGTGCTCTCCGTCGACGCCCGCCGTGCCGAGGGCATGGACTCCGGCTTCGAGGTCACCACCCACGGTGGCCGCAAGTCCGCCGGGATCGACGCGCTGGAGTGGGCGGCGCGCGCCGCCGAGCTCGGCGCGGGGGAGATCCTGCTCAACGCGATGGACGCCGACGGCACCGAGGACGGCTTCGACCTCGACCTGATCCGCGCCGTACGCCGCGAGGTCTCGATCCCGGTGATCGCCTCCGGCGGCGCCGGCCGCGCGGAGCACTTCGCGCCGGCCATCGACGCCGGCGCCGACGCCGTCCTCGCCGCGACCGTCTTCCACTTCGGCAAGGTCCGGGTCCGCGAGGTCAAGGACGCGCTGGTCGCCGGCGGTCACCCGGTCCGCTGAGGCGGCCCGCCGCCTGCGGGGCCGACCGCGCGCCGTCAGTGGGTGTGCGAGGGAACGACCCGGCCCTCGCTGGCCTGGACGAGCACGAACCCCTGGCCGCTGAAAGCGAGCTGGAACGCCTCCCCGGACCCGCGCCCGATGAGGGCGCCGGCGCCCGCCGTACGCCGCACCGACGTGGTCAGCGAGGCCGACCACGCGATCGCCGACTGGATGTCGGCGTACGTCGGCGCGTCGACGTTCAGCATGACCGGCGTGCCGTGGGAGGTGACCGCGACGGTCCCGGTCCCGGTGAACGTGGTGTTGAAGACGCCGCCGGCCATCATGGACGCGCCCTCCACCCGCTTGATGTCCCAGGTGAGCGCGGAGTCGAAGGCCAGGACGTTGCTGCCGTTGACCGTCAGGGCGTCGCCCTCGAGCCGCACCAGGTGGATCTCCATCGCGTCGTCGGCGAGGAAGACGTCGCCGCGTCCGGACACCTTCATCAGCGGCATGCCCTCGCCGGTGAGGGTCTTCTTCAGGAACCTCCCCATGCCGCCCGATCCCTGGTAGGCGAAGTCCACCTCGCCCTGGTAGGCGACCATCGCGCCCTGGCGCGCCATGACCTCCCCGTCGAGCGCCACCCTGAGCATCTTGGAGTTCTGCAACGCGAAGCGGTCATCGCTCGTCGACTCGAGGTTGGTGTCGAACAGGTCGCTGCGCATGGGTCTCCTCCAGGGCGTGGATGTCGGTCGCAGGCTACGGGCTCGCGCAGCGGGGTCGGCGCAGCGAAACGCAGTGGCTGCACCGGTCGCTTGGTGCGTTGAGACGAGGACGCGGGCCGAGTTCGTCCTCGAGCTCGAGCGCCCGGTCCGCGCGAAGCGCCGCGACGGTGCGCACCGTGGCCGCCGTGTGCGTGCACCCCAGCTGGGCCACCGAGGCCACCATCACGATCACCGCACTGCGGTCCCTGGCCCGCCGGCTCCAAGCACTCACGGCCGAGGCCGTCACCAACCCACACCTCCGCGCCATAGCCCTTGACCAGCCAGAGGAGCGTCCCAGGCAGGGGTGTGGCCCCGCCGGCGTGGTGCCGGCGGGGTCTGGGGCGGTCGATCTATTCGTCAGGCGGGTGGGCGGTGACGAGGCGGGTGGTGGTGCGGTCCTTGATCAGGTGGAGGCCGTGGGGTGATCGCCAGAGGCAGGTCGTGGCGTCGGTCTTGTCGTAGGTCCAGGCGGTGTGGGTCTTGGCCCGGTGATGTCGACGACAGAGCGGGGCGAGGTTGCAGCTGCACGTAGGCCCGTCGGGACCATGGGCGGTGACGTGGTCGGTGTCGCAGCGTCGGGCGGGGCGTTCGCACCACGGGAAGGCGCACACCGGCTGAGCGAGACGGGTCTGCTCGGCGAGCCGGTCCGGGATCGCGTAGGCGTCGGTGTGGTGGTGGGCCTCGAGGTCGATGACCGGCTTGATCACGACCGGGGCGTCGCCGCTGCACCACTGGCGGACCTGCTCGGTCGACACGATGGACCGGGTCTCCTCGACGTGGGCGATGCCTGCCTCATCACGGCTGATCGCGGCGTGGGAGAGATGGACGTGAATCACGACCTGGCGGGGCTTGACGACCGAAGCGGCGCCGTCACCTGCCTCGGCGCGCAGGTCGAACGCCAGCTGCCGGCGGGCGAGCTCACCGACGGCCATCGAGCGGCGCACGTCCAACGACTCCGTCGACCCGAGAGCCGCCAGTTCCTCGGCGCCGTGCCGGATCGCGGTGTCGAGGTCGACTGCGTCGGCCAGGTCGAGAACACCCTCGACGTGGACGGTGCCGTCGTGGGTGGCCTCGCGGGTGTGGACGTCGAACCGACGCCCGTCCGCAGCGACGAGGCGCTGCTTCTCCGCACCTTCGGGGTCGAAGGCGACGCGGGCCTGGTCGACGAGCCGCTCGATCCCGGCCCAGCTGATCTTCCCCACGAAGCCGGTCACCTGGCGGCCCACGAAATCGGCACCGTCGAGCGGCAGGGTGGTGGTCAGCTGCGCGAGTCGCCGGGCCTTCCACAGCGGCACTTTGCCGGCGCGGACCAGCTTCCAGGTGCGCTTGAGCCGGTGGGCCAGCTCGAGCGCGTCACCGACGAGCGAGCGGGCGGAGTCGGTCGACAAGCCGAGCGCGGCACCGAACTCGATCGGCGCGAACTCCGCGACCAGCGGGGCACCTTCACCAGCCAGCGGCACCGCGAGCTCCCCGAACACCAGTCCGGTCGTCGGTGTCGCGTCGGCGACGGACTCTTCGGGGTCATCGACGCCCACACCAGGGCGGCCTCCAGGACGTCGATCTTCGCCCGCTGGGCTGCGGCCCGGCGGCGCTGTGCGAACGCCAGCACGGCGGCTGGGGTGTCGCACTCGGGGAGTTCGGGGGAGGCCATGCCTCATCTTACTCGAACGTGTGTTCGACGAAAAGAGATTGGGCGGAGCCGAAAGGTAGAGACTCTTCGGCAGGCGCGACCACGGACTCCCGCCCATGACCTCGCTGCTGCCGGGTACCGGGGAAGGATGATGACGACCACCCCTCCCGCACCTGAGCCCGACGTCGTGCCGTCCAACCCCGAGCCTGACGTGGTGCCGTCCCCGATGCCGCCGGCGGAGCCCGGCGAGGACCCGGGGGTGCCGCCGGCACCCGGCCCGGACACCGAGCCGGCGCCGGTCTGACCACCGGTCCGAGCAAGCCCGAGCAACCCCGAGCAGCGGCTAGTCCTCGGCCCCGAGCACACAGCCGGGGTTGAGGATGCCGCGCGGGTCGAGCGCGTCCTTGACGGCGCGCGACATCGCCAGCGTGCCCGGGTCCAGCTCGCGGTGCAGCCACCCGCGCTTGAGGCGCCCGACACCGTGCTCGCCGGTGATCGTGCCGCCGAGCTCGAGGGTCGCCTCGGTGATCGCGTCGAAGGCCCGGCGGGTCGCGGCGGCGCCCTCCGCGGAGCCGTCGTGGACCAGCGTCGGGTGCATGTTGCCGTCCCCGGCATGGCCGAAGACCCCGATCGTCACGCGCTCCTGCGCGGCGATCGCCTCGATGCGCCGCACCAGCTCGACCACGCGCGAGCGCGGCACACAGACGTCGTCGAGCAGCCAGCTGCCGAGTCGCTCCAGGGCCGGCAGCGCCTGACGGCGGGCCTCCAGCAGCGCCTCGGACTCCGCGTCGTCTTCGGCGACCGCCACGTCGAGGGCGCCGTGATCGGCGCAGGTCCGTCCTGCCGCGGCCACGGTCGCTGTGGCGTCCGGGTCGTCGGCCTGGAGCAGCAGCATCGCCGCCGGGTCGCCGAGCCCCATGCCGGTGAGCTCGTCGACGGCGCGCAGCGTGGTGCGGTCCATCAGCTCCAGCATCGACAGCGGCGTCGCCGACGCCGTGAGCGCCGCGACCGCGGCGCCGGCCGCCTCCAGGGAGGCGAAGGTCGCCACGGCTGTGCGCGCCGGAGCGGGGGCCGCGAGCAGCCGCACGGTGACCTCGGTGATCACCCCGAGGGTGCCCTCCGAGCCCACCAGCAGTCGAGTGAGGTCGTAGCCCGCCACGCCCTTCGCGGTACGCCGCCCCGGCCGCGCCACGGTCCCGTCGGCCAGCACGACCTCCAGGCCCAGCACGAAGTCGCCGGTCACGCCGTACTTCAGGCAGCACATGCCGCCGGCGTTGGTGGCGACGTTGCCGCCGATCGTCGAGAACGCCACGCTGCCCGGGTCGGGCGGGTAGAAGAGCCCGGCCGCGCGCGCGGCGGCGCGCAGGTCGGCGGTGACCACCCCCGGCTGCACGACCGCCACCCGCTCGACCGGGTCGAGCTCGAGGATCCGGTCCATCCGCGCGGTGCTCAGCACCACGCTTCCGGCCGGCGCCTGCGCGCCGCCGCTGAGCCCGCTGCCGGCGCCGCGGGGGACCACCGGCACCCGGTGCTCGTGGGCCAGCGCCAGCGCGGCCGCGACCTCGGCGGTGGCACGGGGGCGCAGCAGGCCCGCCGGGCCGCCGGCGCCGCCGCCCTCGGAGGCGTCGCCGGCGTGCGCCGCGACGACGTCCGGGTCCTCGACGTACAGGTCCGGGCCGAGGGCGGCGAACGGCGACCCGTCGCTCACCGCGCCGCCCCGGCGTCCGGCGTCACTTGACGGCGAGCTCGCCGAGCTCGGACCAGCCGGTGCCCGGCACCTCGGTGCTGACGATGCGCGGCGTCTCCACGAGGTACGGCGGCAGCTCGCGCTGTGCGGCCTTGAAGTGGTCGGAGGACACGTGCACGCCGCCGGCGTCGCCGTCGACGAACGCCTCGGTGAGGACGTACTCGTTCGCGTCGTCCAGGCTCCGCGACCAGTCGAACCACAGGCAGCCCTCCTCGGCACGGGTGGCTTCGGTGAAGGACCGGGAGATCTCCGGCCAGTTCTCGGCGTGTTCGGGCTTGATGCGGAACTTCGCGGTGATGAAGATCAAGGCTGCTCCTCGGCAGGGGGCGGACGAAGGGATCTGACCTTAACCAGCCCGCGCGGTGGACGGCCATGGCCCACCGGGCAGGCCCCGGACCGCTCCCGCCGCTGTCCTGCTCGGGGCGCCGGAATACCGTGGTGGCGACCCGGGTTGGCCCCGAGGCGGAGCAGCCGATTCCACGGACAGGAGCAGGGTGAGCGAGGAGCACGGCACGCGACGCGGCACGACCTGGGCGGGGTTCCGGGTGCTGGGGGTGGCGATCCGCCGCGAACCCTTCGTCTTCACGCTCTCCACGCTGGGCAGCGTGCTGTTCGGCGCACTCACGGTCGCCGACGCCTGGGTGCTCGGCTGGGCCACCGACCACGCGGTGCTGCCCGCCTTCGAGAACGGCGAGATCGGGCCCGGCGTGCTGGTCGCCGTCGTCGCGCTGTTCCTCGGCGTGGCGCTGCTGCGCGCGGTCGGCATCGTCGCCCGACGGCTCGGCGCCGGCATCATGCAGTACCGCATGCAGGCGCACACCCGGCGCGCGGTCACCCGCCAGTACCTCGCGCTGCCGATGGAGTGGCACCAGCGCCACCCGACCGGCCAGCTGCTCTCCAACGCCAACTCCGACGTCGAGGCCGCCTGGGCGCCGATCGCTCCGCTGCCGATGGCGGTCGGCACGCTGGCGATGATGGTGATCGCGGTCGCGCAGATGCTCTTCGCCGACCTGGTGCTCGCCCTCGTCGGCCTGCTGGTCTTCCCGGCGGTCGTGCTCGCCAACCTCGTCTACCAGCGTCTCGCCTCCCCGCTCATGACCCGCGCCCAGCAGCTGCGCGCCGAGCTCAGCGAGATCGCCCACGAGTCCTTCGACGGCGCCCTGGTCGTCAAGACGCTCGGCCGCGAGAGCGAGGAGACCGCCCGGTTCGCCGCGGTCGCGGAGGAGCTGCGCGAGGTCAACACGCGTGCGGGCAAGATCCGCGCGGCCTTCGACCCGACGCTCGCGGCGCTGCCCAACCTCGGCGTCCTCGTCGTGCTGGCGCTCGGGGTCTCCCGGGTGGTCAGCGGCGCGAGCGACGCCGGCGCCGTGGTCACGGTGGCCTACCTGCTCACGATCGTGTCCTTCCCGATCCGCTCGATCGGCTGGCTGCTCGGGGAGTTCCCGCGCAGCGTGGTCGGCTTCGAGCGGGTGAGCTCGGTGCTCGCCGCCACCGGCAGCATGGAGTACGGCGAGCAACGGCTCGCCGCCGACGGCGGGGCCCGCCTCGACCTCGAGGGCGTGGGCTTCGCCTACGACCCCGCCCAGCCGCTGCTGCGCGAGGTGACGCTGCGGGTGGAGCCGGGTCGCACCGTCGCGCTGGTCGGCGCCACCGCCTCCGGCAAGAGCACGCTGACGACCCTGGTCGCCCGGCTCATCGACCCCGACACCGGTCGGATCCTCATCGACGGCACCGACGTGCGCGACCTGGACCGCGGTGAGCTCGCCCGCTCGGTCGCGGTGGTGCCGCAGAGCGCGTTCCTCTTCGACGACACCGTGCGCGGCAACGTCACCCTCGGCCTCGAGGTCTCCGACGAGGAGGTCTGGGCGGCGCTGCGCGCGGCGCAGGCCGACGGCTTCGTCGCCGCCCTGCCCCACGGCCTCGATACCCAGCTGGGCGAGCGGGGCGCGTCGCTGTCCGGTGGCCAGCGCCAGCGCATCTCGCTGGCGCGCGCCCTCGTACGCCGTCCGCGCCTGCTCGTCCTCGACGACGCGACGTCCGCGGTCGACCCGGAGGTCGAGGCACGCATCCTCGCCGCGCTGCGCCGTGAGAGCGGCGGCGCCAGCCTGCTGGTCGTGGCCTACCGCAAGGCGACGATCGCGCTGGCCGACGAGGTCGTCCACCTGGCCGGCGGACGCATCGTCGACCGGGGCACCCACACCGAGCTGCTGGCCCGCAGCACCGCCTACGCCGAGCTGGTCAACGCCTACGAGGCCGACCCCGAGGCCCAGCCCGCGGGGGAGCGGTCATGAGCGAGACGCGCAACATCAGCGGCACCACGATGAACACCGGCGAGGACATCGGCGCCTTCGAGACCGTGCGCCGCGGCATCCGCTACTCCCCGCAGCTGCTCGAGGGCATCCGCGGCACCGTGGCCCTCGCCGTGGTCGCGTCGGTGGGCCAGGTGGTCGTGCCGATCGCGGTGCAGCAGACCATCGACCGCGGGCTCAACGGCCCCGACGGCCCGGACACCTCCTTCGTGGTGCTCATGGCGATCGCCGCCGCGCTCGCCCTCGTGGTGACCAGCGTGGCGTCGTACGCCATGACCTCGCGGCTGTTCCGCACCTCCGAGCGGGGCCTGGCCGTGCTGCGCACCCGCGCCTTCCGCCACGTCCACGACCTGCCAATGCTCACCCAGAGCACCGAGAGTCGCGGCGCCCTGGTCTCGCGGGTGACCAGCGACGTCGACCAGGTCAGCCAGTTCCTCACCTACGGCGGTCTGCTGCTGGTCGTCAGTGTCGGGCAGGTGGTCCTGGCCACGGTGGTGATGCTGGTCTACAGCTGGCAGCTCGCGCTGGTCGTGTGGGTCTGCTTCGCCCCGCTGTTCCTCAGCCTGCGCTACTTCCAGCGCAAGCTCTCCGACGCCTACGGCACCGTGCGCCGCCAGGTCGGCATCACGCTCTCCGCGATCGCCGAGCCGGTCGTCGGCGCCGCCGTCGTGCGCTCGTACGCCGTGGAGGGGCGCACCCAGCGCCGCATCGACGAGGCGATCGCCGCGCACCAGGCGGCCAGCACCCGCGCCCAGGGCATCACCGCGTTCTCGTTCTCCCTCGGCGGCATCTCCGCCGGCCTCGCCAACGCCGGGGTGCTGGTGATCGGCATCCTGCTCGGCTTCGCCGACGACATCACCGCGGGCGAGGTGCTCGCCTTCGCCTTCTTGGTCACCTTGTTCGTCGGGCCCGTGCAGACCGGCACCCAGATCATCACCGACGCCCAGAACGCGATCGCCGGCTGGCGCCGTGTGGTGGGCATCCTGGACACCCCGGCCGACCTCGTGGATCCCGGCCCGGACGGGCACACCCTGCCCGCGGGGCCGATCGACGTGCGCTTCGACCATGTCACCTTCGCCTACCCCGGCGGCCCGCCGGTGCTGCGCGACATCGACCTGTCGATCGCCGCCGGCACCCGGGTCGCGATCGTGGGGGAGACCGGCTCGGGCAAGTCCACCTTCGCCAAGCTGCTCACCCGCCTGATGGACCCCTCCGAGGGCGCGGTGCTGCTCGACGGCGTCGACGTGCGCACGATCGCCGGCTCCTCGCTGCGGCGCAGCGTCGTGCTCGTGCCCCAGGAGGGGTTCCTCTTCGACGACACCCTGGCCGCCAACGTCCGCTACGGGCGCCTGGAGGCGAGCGAGGAGGAGATCCGGGCCAGTGCCCGCGAGCTCGGCCTCGCCGACTGGCTCGACGCGCTGCCGCAGGGCCTTTCGACCCGGGTCGGCCAGCGGGGGGAGTCGATGTCGGCGGGCGAGCGCCAGCTGGTCGCGCTGCTGCGCGCCCACCTCGCCGACCCCGACCTGCTCGTGCTCGACGAGGCGACCAGCGCGGTGGACCCCGCGCTGGAGATGCGCATCGGGCGCGCGCTGGAGCGGCTGATGTCCGGGCGCACCTCGGTCACGATCGCGCACCGCCTCTCCACGGCGGAGAGCGCCGACGAGGTGATCGTGGTCGACCGCGGCCGGATCGTGCAGCGCGGACCGCACGCCGTCCTGGCCGCCGAGCCCGGCTCGGTGTACGCCGGCCTGCACGCCTCCTGGGTGGCCCAGCACGGCGTGGGATGACGGTGGGATGATGGGGACATGCCCCTCGACCCCGCCGTCGCCGCCCGTCTCAAGCGCTCTCCCGACGGGCTGGTCCCCGCAGTCGTCCAGCAGTACGACACCGGTGCGGTGCTCATGCTCGGCTGGATGGACGACGAGGCCCTCGCCCGCACGCTGAGCACCGGGCGGGCGACGTACTGGTCCCGCTCGCGCCAGGAGTACTGGGTCAAGGGCGACACCTCCGGGCACGTGCAGCACGTCAAGGAGGTCCGCCTGGACTGCGACGGCGACACCCTGCTGCTCCAGGTCGACCAGGTGGGCGCGGCCTGCCACACCGGGGACGCCACCTGCTTCGACGCCGACCTGCTGCTGGGAACGCCGTGACCGACGCACGCCCCCGCGCCCGCCGCACCTTCGGGCCGGTCGTCCTGGCCGGGCTGGCCGGCGCCGGCCTCGCTGCCTACGCGAGCACCCGGCAGTGGGCGCGCATCGACGAGGGCTCGACCGGAGCGGCGTTCACCCCGATGTCCGACTCCGCGGGGGAGTCGCCGCTCGCGGCGTCGCTCTCGCTGGTCGTGCTCGCGTGCTGGGGGGTCGTGCTGGTGACCCGCGGCATCGTGCGCCGCGCGGTGCTCGCGCTCTCGGTGCTCGCCGCGGTGGCCACCGTGGTGACCGTGGCCGTGGGCTGGAGCCAGACCGCGGAGCCGCTGCGCGAGGCGCTCGAGGGCGTGGACCTCGGCGGCTCGGTCTCGCACACCTGGTGGTGGGCCGCAGCCCTCGCGGGCGCCGTCGTGGCGCTGGCGGCGGGAGCGGCCGGCGTACGACTCGCGCCGGCGTGGCCGGAGATGGGCCGTCGCTACGACACCCCCACCGGCGGGCCGGTCGCGGACGACGCGACGCCGGCGGAGGAACGCAGCAACCTCGACCTGTGGAAGGCGATGGACGAGGGGCACGACCCGACCGCGTGAGGCCCGGAGCGGGTCAATACACTGAGCCCGCACCACCGAGACCACCGAGCGCGAGCACGAGGAGCATGCATGTCCGCCAGCCACGGCAACACCCCCGCAGCCTGGACGGGCGTCACCGTCGCCATGGCCGGCATCCTGATCGGCTGCGTCGGGCTGCTCTTCGACCCGGTCAAGATGCCGGTGTTCTGGATCGGCCTCGTGGTCACGTTCCTCGGCCTGGTGGTCTTCATCGTCATGGACAAGATGGGCCTGCACGAGGACTGAGCGAGCGGCCACCGCGCGGCGCGATGCCGACCCGGTGGCACCGAGACGACCGGGAGGTCGCGTGAGCGTCGTCGAACCGGCTGCGCCGGGTAGCACCACGACCTCGCGCGCCGCCCGGATGCGGGCCCCGCTGCTCACGATCGCAGCCCTGGGCGCGACCACCGCCGCCCTGCACCTGCGCGACCCGCACTCCTCCGGCAGCTGGGGCTACTGCCCCTCGGCGGCACTCGGCTTCGCCTGCCCCGGGTGCGGCGGCCTGCGCGCCGTCAACGATCTGACCCACCTCGACCTGGCCGCGGCCGCCTCGAGCAACCTGGCCTTCGTCGTGGCGCTGCCGTTCCTGCTCGCCGGGCTCGGCTGGTGGACGCTGCGTCGCTGGCGCGGCGCCCCCGCCCTGGGCGTGCCGGGTCCGCGGCTGCGGGTCGCCGGCTACGCGGCGTGTGCCCTGCTGGTGGTGTTCACGGTGCTGCGCAACCTGCCGGCCGGCAGCTGGCTGGCGCCCTGACGCGCCGGGGCCTCAGCGGCCCCGGCGCGGTCGGACAGGATCAGTTGAACTCGTTGGTGTAGGTGATGTCGATGACACCGGTGCCGACGAGGATCCAGTACAGGACGCTGAGGACGATCCCGGCGATGCCGAGGATGACGCCCCACTTCGCCAGGCCCTCGCCCTTCTTCGTGCCCTGGGACTCGCGGATCTCCTTCTTGCCCAGCTGGCCGAAGACGATGCCGAGGATCGAGAAGATGAAGCACCCCCAGAAGCAGGGCACGACCCCGATGATGCCCAGCACCAGACCGGCGACGGCCATGCCGGAGTTCTTCGGAGGCATCGCGCCGTAGGGCGGCTGCGGGGCTCCGTAGGAGGGCGGCGGCGGCTCGTTGTAGCTCACGGGGTTCGTTCTCCTCTGCAGTGGGCCGGGACGCTCCCGGCCGACTCCGGGGAACGTACCGCCTCTCGGGCCGATCAAACCTCGCTGTGGATCGGGTGAGAGGATCGCACGGTGCGAAACCATGACCGCGTTGGAGGCTCCGTGACGGTGCTCGAGCAGATCATCGCCGGCGTGCGCGAGGACCTTGCCGCGCGCGAGGCCGCCCGTCCGCTCGCCGACGTCCGGGCGGCGCTCAGCGACGTCGAGGCGCCGCTGGACCCGATGCCCCGCCTGCGCGCCGCGGAGAGCTCGGTCATCGCCGAGGTCAAGCGCAGCAGCCCCAGCAAGGGTCACCTCGCCGAGATCGCCGACCCCGCCTCGCTGGCCCGTGAGTACGCCGCCGGCGGGGCCGCCGCGATCAGCGTGCTGACCGAGCAGCGCCGCTTCTCCGGCAGCCTGGCCGACCTGGTCGCGGTGCGTGCCGCGGTCGACGTACCGGTGCTGCGCAAGGACTTCATCGTCACCAGCTATCAGCTGGTGGAGGCCCGCGCCGCGGGGGCCGACCTCGCGCTGCTGATCGTGGGCGCGCTCGACGACGACACCCTGCGCCGTCTCCACGACGAGGCCCGCGAGCTCGGGCTCACCCCGCTCATCGAGGTCCACGACGAGGCCGAGACCGAGCGCGCGGTCGCCCTGGGCGCCGAGCTCGTCGGGGTCAACAACCGCAACCTCAAGACCCTCGAGGTCGACAACGACACCTTCGCCCGGCTCGCGCCGCTGATCCCCGACGACCGGGTCAAGGTCGCCGAGTCCGGGGTCTTCGGCGTCGCCGACGTGCAGCAGTTCGTCGACGCCGGCGCCCGCGCCGTCCTGGTGGGCGAGGCGCTCGTCAAGGACGGCGACCCGCGCGCGGCCGTCGCCGCCATGACCGGCCTGCGGGCCGGCGACCACATCACTGCCCCGGGAGGCAACCGGTGACCACCCACCCCGAGCACACCACGTCCTTCGACGCCGACGACCGCGGCTGGTTCGGGGACCCGGCGACCGGCTGGGGCGGGCGGTTCATGCCCGAGGCGCTGATCGCGGCGCTCGACGAGCTCACGGTGGCCTGGCAGGAGGCGATGGCCGACCCGACGTTCGTGGGGGAGTTCGACACGATCCTGCGCGAGTACGGCGGCCTGCCCAGCCCGCTGTACCACGCCGAGCGGCTCTCCGAGAAGGTCGGCTGCCGGGTCCTGCTCAAGCGCGAGGACCTCAACCACACCGGCGCTCACAAGATCCGCAACGTGCTCGGCCAGGCGCTGCTGACCAAGCGGATGGGCAAGACCCGCGTCATCGCCGAGACCGGCGCCGGCCAGCACGGCGTCGCGAGCGCGACCGCCGCGGCGTACTTCGGGCTGGACTGCACCGTCTACATGGGCGCCGTCGACACCCGTCGCCAAGCGCTCAACGTGGCCCGCATGCACCTGCTCGGCGCCAAGGTGGTCCCGGTCGAGGCCGGCTCCGCCACCCTCAAGGACGCCATCAACGAGGCGCTGCGCGACTGGGTCAGCTCCGTCGACCACACGGCGTACCTCTTCGGCACCGCGGCCGGCCCGCACCCGTTCCCCAGCATGGTCCGCGACTTCACCCGCGGCATCGGCGACGAGGCGCGCGCCCAGTGCCTCGAGCGGTACGGCGTGCTGCCGGACGCGATCGCGGCGTGCGTGGGCGGCGGCTCCAACGCCATCGGCCTGTTCGCCGCCTTCCTCGACGACCCCGAGGTCGCGATCTACGGCTTCGAGGCCGCCGGCGACGGCGTGGACACCCCGCGTCACGCCGCCACGCTGCACTCCGGCACCCGCGGCGTGCTGCACGGCGCACGCACCTTCGTGCTCCAGGACGCCGACGGCCAGACCGTCGAGTCCCACTCGATCTCCGCCGGCCTGGACTACCCCGGCGTGGGCCCGCAGCACGCGCACCTGGCGGCGACCGGGCGGGCGACGTACCGGCCGGTGACCGACACCGAGGCGATGGACGCGCTGCACCTGCTCAGCCGCACCGAGGGCATCATCCCGGCGATCGAGTCCTCCCACGCGATCGCAGGCGGGCTGAAGGTCGCGGCCGAGCTGGCCGAGGAGAAGGGCCCCGACGCGACCGTGCTGATCAACCTCAGCGGCCGCGGCGACAAGGACATGGGCACCGTCGTCGAGTGGTTCGGACTCGGCAACCCCGACGAGGTCACGGAGGACCCGGCCAAGTGAGCACCCGTCCCGTCTTCGACAAGGCCCGCGGCGAGGGCCGCGCCGCCCTGGTCGGCTACCTGCCGGCCGGGTTCCCCGACGTGCCCGGCGGCATCGACGCGATCAAGGTGATGGTCGACTCCGGCTGCGACGTCATCGAGATCGGGCTGCCCTACACCGACCCGGTGATGGACGGACCCACGATCCAGGCCGCCGCGCTGCAGGCGCTGGAGAACGGCTGCCGCACCGCCGACGTGCTGCGCACGGTCGAGGCGGTCGCCGCGACCGGCACCCCCACGCTCGTGATGACCTACTGGAACCCCGTCGAGGCCTACGGCGTCGAGCGGTTCGCCGCCGACCTGGCCTCCGCCGGGGGAGCGGGCCTGATCACCCCCGACCTCACCCCCGACTTCGCGCCGGAGTGGATCGCCGCCGCCGACGCCCACGACCTGGACAAGGTCTTCCTGGTCGCGCCGTCCTCCACCGAGGACCGGGTCGCGATGACGACCGCCGCCTGCCGGGGCTTCGTCTACGCCACCGCCGTGATGGGGGTGACCGGTGCGCGCAGCACCACCAGCAACCTCGCCGGGCCGCTGGTCGCCCGCACCAAGGCGGCCATCGAGGCCCAGGGCACCGGCCTGCCGGTCGGCGTCGGTCTCGGCGTCAGCACCGGCGACCAGGCCGCCGAGGTCGGCTCCTACGCCGACGGCGTCATCGTCGGCTCGGCGTTCGTCCGCGCCCTGCTCGACCACCCCGATGACCGGGCGGCCGGCCTGCGGGCTCTGGGCGCGCTCGTCGAGGAGCTCGCGGAGGGAGTACGCCGGCGTGCGTAGCTCCCTGCGGGCCGTGGGGCGCTCCGCGGCTGCGGCCGCCGCCGCGCTCCTCGTGCTGAGCTCCTGCGGCAGCGAGGCGACCCCGGCGGACGAGCCGAGCGGCACCGCCGTGGAGCCGCCGTTCGACGTCGCCGCGACCACGCTGAGCGACACCGACGGCGAGCCGTTCGCGCTGGCCGAGGACACCGAGGACCCGCTCACGCTGGTCTTCTTCGGCTACACCCGCTGCCCGGACATCTGCCCCGCGGTGATGTCCACGATCACCTCCGCGCTCACCCGCCTGGACGAGGAGACCCGCGAGCAGGTGCAGGTGGTCTTCGTGACCACCGACCCCTCGCGCGACGACCCGGCCACCCTGCGCCGCTACCTCGACCGCTTCGACGAGGACTTCGTCGGGGTCACCGGCGAGCTCGAGGAGATCGGCGAGCTCGCCGAGTCCGTCGGCGTCTTCGTCGCCGGCGCCGAGGAGCTCGCCTCGGGCGGCTACGACCTCGGCAGCCACGGCGCCCAGGTGATCGCGGTGGACCAGGACGGCCAGGCTCCGATGTACTGGGGCCAGGACACCTCGTCGGCGGAGTACGCCCACGACATCGAGCTGCTGGTGGGAGACCTGTGATCGAGCACCTGGCGAGCCTCGCCCCGAGCGTGAGCGCCCCTGTCCTGTCCGTGCTGGCGATCCCCAGCCCGGACAACGGGGTCTGGCACCTCGGTCCGGTGCCGATCCGCGGCTACGCGCTGGCGATCATCCTCGGCATCGTCGCCGCGATCTGGATCGGCGAGCGCCGCTGGGTCGCCCGCGGCGGTCGTCCCGGCGAGGTCCAGGACCTCGCGATCTGGGCGGTGCCGTTCGGCCTGGTCGGCGCCCGGCTCTACCACGTGGCCACCGACCACAGCCTGTACTTCGGGGCGGGGGAGAACCCCTGGTCCGCGCTCTACGTGTGGCAGGGCGGGCTCGGTGTCTGGGGCGGGATCGCCGGCGGCATCCTCGGCCTCGCGATCGGCGCCCGGACGATGGGCATCCGGCTGGTGCCGCTGCTCGACGCGCTCGCCCCGGGCGTGCTGGTGGCGCAGGCGATCGGGCGCTGGGGCAACTGGTTCAACCAGGAGCTCTTCGGCAAGCCCACCGACCTGCCCTGGGCGCTCTCGGTCAGCGACACCACCGCGGTCAACGCCGGCTACCCGCCGGGCACGACGTTCCACCCGACGTTCCTCTACGAGAGCCTGTGGAACCTCGCGGCCTTCGCCCTGGTGATCTGGCTCGACCGCCGCCTGCGCCTGGGCCACGGCCGGGTGCTGGCGCTCTACGTGATGGCCTACACCGCCGGGCGTGCCTGGATCGAGATGCTGCGCATCGACTCCGTCGAGCTCGACGACGTCTTCGGCCTGCGGTTCAACGTGTGGACCTCGATCGTGCTGTTCGTCGCGGCGGCCATCTACTTCGCGATCAGCGCCCGCCGCCACCCCGGCCGCGAGGAGCAGGTCCGCACCCGCGAGCCGGCCCCCGTGACATGAGCCACTGAACACGGTCGACTCGTGTCCGTGACTTGCTGGTAATCTTTCCCTTCGCGCGTGGGCCAGTGCTGTCCCAAGCTCTTCATGCTTCTGCCGATCTGCCTGTCGTGCGCGCTCCCGGCCCTGCCGGTCGTCATGCAGGCACCGACGACGACGGGAGGATCCCGTGCCGTATCAGCACGCGTTCCCGCCGCCCCAAGGGCTGTACGACCCCACCAACGAGCACGACGCATGTGGTGTGGCATTCGTGGCAACCCTCACCGGGGTGGCCAGCCACAGGATCGTGCAGCAGGGCGTCACCGCACTGCTCAACCTCGACCACCGCGGCGCCGCCGGTGCCGAGCCCAACTCGGGTGACGGTGCCGGCATCTTGATCCAGGTCCCCGACGCGTTCCTGCGCGCGGTCACCGCCGAGCTCGGCATCGAGCTCCCCGGCGCCGGCCAGTACGCCGTGGGCACCGCGTTCCTGCCCGGCGACGTGGACCAGGTCGCCAAGACCCGCACCCAGGTCGAGGCGATCGCGGCCGAGGAGGGCCTCGACGTCCTCGGCTGGCGCGAGGTCCCGGTCGACCCGAGCTCGCTGGGCTCCACCGCCCGCGCGGTCATGCCGACGTTCTCCCAGCTCTTCGTCGCCGCCCGCGGCGCCCGCCTGAGCGGTCTGGCGCTGGAGCGTCTCGCGTTCTGCCTGCGCAAGCGCGCCGAGCGCGAGACTGACGTCTACTTCCCGTCGCTGTCCTCGCGCACGCTGGTCTACAAGGGCATGCTGACCCCGGTCCAGCTCGACGAGGTCTTCCCCGATCTGCGCGACGAGCGGATGGCCTCGGCGATCGCCGTGGTGCACTCCCGCTTCTCGACCAACACCTTCCCGAGCTGGCCGCTGTCGCACCCGTTCCGGTTCATCGCCCACAACGGCGAGATCAACACCGTGATGGGCAACCGCAACTGGATGCGGGCCCGCGAGGCGCTGCTCGCCTCCGACCTGATCCCCGGCGACCTGGAGCGGCTCTACCCGATCTGCACCCCGGGCGCCTCGGACTCCGCGTCGTTCGACGAGGTGCTCGAGCTGCTCCACCTCGGCGGCCGCTCGCTTCCGCACTCGGTGCTGATGATGATCCCCGAGGCGTGGGAGAAGCACGCCGAGATGGACGCCCGTCGCCGGGCGTTCTATGAGTTCCACTCCACGGTCATGGAGCCGTGGGACGGCCCCGCCTGCGTCGTGTTCACCGACGGCTCGCAGATCGGCGCCGTGCTGGACCGCAACGGCCTGCGCCCCTCGCGCTACTGGGTCACCGACGACGGCCTGGTCGTGCTCGCCTCCGAGGTCGGTGTCTTGGACATCGACCCCGCGAAGGTCGTGCGCAAGGGCCGCCTGCAGCCCGGCAAGATGTTCCTCGTCGACACCGAGGAGCACCGGATCGTCGAGGACGAGGAGATCAAGTCCGAGCTCGCCTCGGAGCACCCCTACGACGAGTGGCTGCACGCCGGCCTGATCCACCTCGACGACATCCCCGAGCGCGAGCACGTCGTGCACACCCACGCCTCGGTCACCCGTCGCCAGCAGGTCTTCGGCTACACCGAGGAGGAGCTGCGCATCCTGCTCACCCCGATGGCCAACACCGGTGCCGAGCCGATCGGCTCGATGGGCACCGACACCCCCATCGCGGCGCTGAGCGAGAAGCCGCGGCTGCTGTTCGACTACTTCAGCCAGCTCTTCGCCCAGGTCACGAACCCGCCGCTGGACGCCATCCGCGAGGAGCTCGTCACCTCGCTGAACGGCTCCATCGGCCCGGAGTCCAACCTGCTCGAGCCGACCCCCGCGTCGTGCCGCCAGGTCGTGCTGCCGTTCCCGGTCATCTCCAACGACGACCTCGCCAAGATCCGCCACATCAACCGTGACGGCGACATGCCCGGCTTCATCACCCACGTCTCCCGCGGCCTGTACGACGTGGAGGGCGGCGGCGCGGCGATGGCCGCGCGGATCGAGGAGATCTGCGCGGAAGTATCCGCGGCGATCGCCGATGGCGCCCGCATCATCGTGCTCTCGGACCGCCACTCGACCGCGGAGAAGGCGCCGATCCCGTCGCTGCTGCTCACCGGTGCGGTCCACCACCACCTGGTGCGCGAGAAGACCCGCACCCAGGTCGGCCTGCTCATCGAGGCCGGCGACGTGCGCGAGGTCCACCACGTGGCCCTGCTGGTCGGCTACGGCGCGGCCGCGGTGAACCCCTACCTCGCCATGGAGTCCGTCGAGGACCTGGCCCGCGAGGGCTACTACGTCAAGGCCGACCCCGAGGTCGCGGTCAAGAACCTGATCAACGCGCTCGGCAAGGGGGTGACCAAGGTGATGTCCAAGATGGGCGTCTCCACGGTGGCCTCCTACACCGGCGCGCAGATCTTCGAGGCGGTCGGGCTCGCCCAGTCGGTCGTCGACAAGTACTTCACCGGCACCGTCTCCAAGCTCGGCGGCATCGAGCTGGAGACGATCGCTGAGGAGGTGGCCCGCCGCCACGCCGCGGCGTACCCGAAGAACGGCATCGCGCCCGCGCACCGCGAGCTCGCGATCGGCGGGGAGTACCAGTGGCGCCGTGAGGGCGAGCCGCACCTGTTCGACCCCGAGACCGTCTTCCGCCTCCAGCACGCCACCCGCTCGGGTCGCTACGACGTGTTCAAGCAGTACACCTCCCGCGTGGACGAGCAGTCCGAGCGGCTGATGACGCTGCGCGGGCTGTTCCGGTTCAAGGACCCCGCCGAGACCGGTCGCCAGCCGATCCCGATCGAGGAGGTCGAGCCGGTCTCGGAGATCGTGAAGCGCTTCTCCACCGGCGCGATGTCGTACGGCTCCATCTCGCAGGAGGCCCACGAGACCCTCGCGATCGCGATGAACCGGCTGGGCGCGAAGTCCAACACCGGTGAGGGCGGCGAGGACCCCGAGCGTCTCTACGACCCCGAGCGCCGCAGCGCGATCAAGCAGGTCGCGTCGGGCCGCTTCGGTGTCACCTCGGAGTACCTCACCAACGCCGACGACATCCAGATCAAGATGGCGCAGGGCGCAAAGCCCGGCGAGGGCGGCCAGCTGCCAGGCCACAAGGTCTACCCGTGGGTGGCCAAGACCCGGCACTCCACGCCGGGCGTGGGCCTGATCAGCCCGCCGCCGCACCACGACATCTACTCGATCGAGGACCTGGCGCAGCTGATCCACGACCTCAAGAACGCCAACCCGCAGGCCCGCGTCCACGTGAAGCTGGTCTCCGAGGTCGGCGTCGGCACGGTCGCGACAGGCGTCTCCAAGGCGCACGCCGACGTGGTGCTCATCTCCGGCCACGACGGCGGCACCGGCGCCTCGCCGCTGACCTCGCTCAAGCACGCCGGTGGCCCCTGGGAGCTCGGCCTGGCCGAGACCCAGCAGACGCTGCTGCTCAACGGGCTGCGCGACCGGATCGTGGTGCAGGCCGACGGCCAGCTCAAGACCGGCCGTGACGTGGTCATCGCCGCCCTGCTGGGTGCCGAGGAGTTCGGCTTCGCCACCGCGCCGCTGGTGGTCTCCGGCTGCGTGATGATGCGGGTCTGCCACCTCGACACCTGCCCGGTGGGCGTCGCGACGCAGAACCCGGTGCTGCGCGAGCGCTACTCCGGCAAGGCCGAGTACGTCGTGAACTTCTTCGAGTACATCGCCGAGGAGGTCCGCGAGATCCTCGCCCAGCTCGGCTTCCGCACCCTCGACGAGGCCGTCGGCCGCGTCGGCGCGCTCGACGTCGAGCAGGCCGTGACCCACTGGAAGGCGCAGGGCCTGGACCTGACGCCGGTGCTGCACCTGCCCGAGCTCCCGGAGGGGGCCGCGCTGCGCAACACCACCACCCAGGACCACGGGCTGGAGAAGTCCCTCGATCTCACCGAGCTCGTGCCGCTGGCCCAGCCGGCGCTCGAGAACGGCGAGCCGGTCCGTGCCCAGGTGCAGATCCGCAACGTCAACCGCACCGTGGGCACGATCCTGGGCCACGAGGTGACCAAGCGCTACCGCGGCGAGGGGCTGCCCGACGGCACGATCGACATCACCTTCCTCGGCTCGGCCGGTCAGTCCTTCGGCGCGTTCGTGCCGAAGGGGATCACGCTGCGCCTGGAGGGCGACGCCAACGACTACGTCGGCAAGGGCCTCTCCGGTGGGCGGATCGTGATCCGCCCGGACCGCGCCGCGTCGTTCCGCGCCGAGGACCAGATCATCGCGGGCAACACGCTGGCCTACGGCGCGACCTCGGGTGAGATCTTCGTCCGCGGCGGCGCCGGCGAGCGCTTCGCCGTGCGCAACTCCGGTGCCCGCCTGGTCACCGAGGGCGTCGGTGACCACGCCTGCGAGTACATGACCGGCGGCCGCGTGGTGGTCCTCGGTCCGACCGGGCGCAACGTCGCGGCCGGCATGTCCGGCGGCGTCGCCTGGGTGCTGGACCTCGACGAGCGCCGGGTCAACGGTGAGCTGGTCGAGCTCGGCCCGGTCACCGGTCCCGCGGCCGCCGAGCTCGAGGAGCTCGTGCGCCGCCACGCCGAGGAGACCGGCTCGGCCGTCGCCGAGGCGCTGCTCGCCGACTGGGAGACGTCGCTGACCCGGTTCACCGAGGTCATGCCGCGCGACTACCGCATCGTCTTGGAGGCCAAGGCGAAGGCCGAGGCCTCGGGCCTCGACGAGAACGAGACCGCGAACGCGATGATGGAGGCCCTCCATGGCTGACCCGAAGGGGTTCTTGAAGACCTCCCGCGAGGTGGCCTCGCGCCGCCCCGTCGAGGAGCGGGTGCAGGACTGGAAGGAGGTCTACCCGGGAAGCGCCGGGCGGGCCCTCCTCCCGATCATCACCGAGCAGGCCGGGCGCTGCATGGACTGCGGCATCCCGTTCTGCCACAACGGCTGCCCGCTGGGGAACATCATCCCCGAGTGGAACGACCTGGTGTGGCGCGAGGACTGGGAGGGCGCGAGCGAGCGGCTGCACGCGACCAACAACTTCCCCGAGTTCACCGGCCGCCTCTGCCCGGCGCCCTGCGAGACCGCCTGCGTGCTCGGCATCAACCAGCCGGCGGTGACGATCAAGAACGTCGAGGTCACCATCGCCGACAAGGCGTGGGACGCCGGCTACGTGCGCCCGCAGCCGCCGGAGTGGCTCTCGGGCCGCACCGTCGCGGTCATCGGCTCGGGCCCCGCGGGCCTGGCCGCCGCGCAGCAGCTCACCCGGGCCGGGCACACCGTCGCGGTCTACGAGCGCGCGGACAAGGTCGGCGGGCTGATGCGCTACGGCATCCCCGAGTTCAAGATGGAGAAGCAGCACCTCGACCGACGCATCGACCAGATGCGCCGCGAGGGCACCGTCTTCCGTGCCGGCGTCGACGTCGGCGGCACGATCACCGGTGAGGAGCTCCGCTCGCGCTACGACGCGGTCGTGCTCGCCATCGGCGCGACCGTGCCGCGCGACCTGAGCGTCCCCGGGCGTGAGCTCGGCGGCATCCACCAGGCGATGGAGTTCCTGCCCCAGGCCAACCGCACGGCCGTCGGTGAGAACGTCGAGGGCCAGATCATGGCCACCGACAAGGACGTCGTCATCATCGGTGGCGGCGACACCGGCGCCGACTGCCTCGGCACCTCGATCCGCCAGGGCGCGCGCTCGGTCACGCAGCTGGAGATCATGCCCCAGCCGACCGAGGACCGTCCGGCGGGCCAGCCGTGGCCGACGTACCCGATGCTCTACCGGGTCTCCTCGGCCCACGAGGAGGGCGGCGAGCGGGTCTACTCGGTCTCCACCCAGGAGTTCCTCGGCGACGAGGACGGCAACGTCCGGGCGCTGCGCCTGATCGAGGTGCGCTTCGAGGGCGGCAAGCTGGTCGAGATCGAGGGCACCGAGCGCGAGATCCCGGCCCAGCTGGTGCTGTTCGCGATGGGCTTCCTCGGTCCGGAGAAGCCGGGCCTGGTCGAGCAGCTCGGGGTGGACCTGGACGAGCGGGGCAACGTCGTGCGCGACCTGTCCTACATGTCCTCGGTGCCGGGCGTGTTCGTGGCCGGTGACGCCGGTCGCGGCCAGTCGCTCATCGTCTGGGCGATCGCGGAGGGCCGCGCCGCGGCCGCCGCCGTGGACACCTTCCTGACCGGGTCCACGACCCTGCCGGCGCCCATCAAGCCGACCGAGCGTCCGCTGGTCGTCTGAGGCCGTACGACACCACTCCGGAGGCCAGGTCCCTGCTGCGGCGGGGCCTGGCCTCCGGCGTGTCCGGGCCTCTCCGCCGAATGTCAGCCCGGGCGTCGGGGCGGTAGGCTCGTGGCGTGCGTAGAGCCAAGATCGTTTGCACCCTGGGCCCCGCGACCGCGTCGCAACGTCGGATCCGCGAGCTCGTGTACGCGGGGATGGACGTCGCGCGCTTGAACATGAGCCACGGCAGCCACGCCGACCACGCCGAGTCCTACCGGATGGTCCGCGAGGCCGCCGACGCGAGCGGCCACGGCGTCGGCATCTTCGCCGACCTCCAGGGCCCCAAGATCCGCCTGGAGACCTTCGCCGACGGCCCCGTGGACCTGCACCGCGGTCAGGCCTGGACCATCACCACGCGTGACGTCCCCGGCGACGCCCAGGCCTGCGGCACGACGTACAAGGGCCTGCCCGGCGACGTCGCCCCCGGCGACCCGATCCTGATCGACGACGGCCGGGTGCGCCTGCGCGTCGTCGCGGTCGAGGACACCGATGTGCGCACCGAGGTGCTGGTCGGCGGACGGGTGAGCGACCACAAGGGCATCAACCTGCCCGGGGTCGCCGTCTCGGTGCCGGCCGTCTCGGAGAAGGACATCGAGGACCTGCGCTTCGCCCTGGAGCTCGGGGTCGACTTCATCGCGCTGAGCTTCGTGCGCGACGCCAAGGACGTCGAGGACGTCCGGGCGGTCATGGACGAGATGGGCATCCGGGTCCCGGTGATCGCCAAGATCGAGAAGCCCCAGGCCATCGAGAACCTCGACGAGATCATGACGGCCTTCGACGGCTTCATGGTCGCCCGCGGCGATCTCGGCGTGGAGTGCCCGCTGGAGGACGTGCCGTTCCTGCAGAAGCAGGTGATCGAGAAGGCGCGGCTCAACGCCAAGCCCGTCATCGTCGCCACCCAGATGCTCGACTCGATGATCAGCAACCCCGCGCCCACCCGTGCGGAGGCCTCGGACGTCGCGAACGCCGTGCTCGACGGCGCCGACGCCGTGATGCTCTCGGGTGAGACGAGCGTGGGGGAGTACCCCGTCCACACCGTCGAGACGATGTCGCGCATCATCACCGCGACCGAGCACTACGCGATGGCCGCGGACACCAGCGGCGTGATCCGCAAGATCCCGTGGGACCCGCACACCAAGGGCGGCGTGATCGCCAAGGCGGCCGTGGAGGTCGCGGAGCGGATCGGGGCCAAGTACCTCGTCGCCTTCACCCAGACCGGCGACTCGGCGCGCCGGCTCTCGCGCATGCGCCCCGACATCCCGCTGCTGGCCTTCACCCCCGAGGCACGGGTGCGCTCCCAGCTCGCCCTCACCTGGGGCATCGAGACCTTCCTGACCCACCCGGTGAACCACACCGACGAGATGGCGCCGCTCATCGACCGCACGCTGCTCGAGCTCGGCCGCGTCGAGGAAGGGGAGTTCGTGGTCATCATCGCGGGCGCCCCGCCCGGGGTCCCCGGCTCGACCAACGCGGTGCGCATCCACCGGATGGGTGACGCCCGCAACGGGGTGGCCTGGGCCTACCGCAACCCGCCCAGCGGCCTGGCCTGAGCTTCGGGGCCGGTCCCCCCACCACGACCAGACGACGAGGGAGCCGCGCGATCGCGCGGCTCCCTCGTCGTTCCTGCGCGTGTCGCCGCGCAGGTCTGTGGGTGCCGAGTGCGGGAGTCGAACCCGCACGCCCAGAGGGCAGCGCTTTTTGAGAGCGCCGTGTCTGCCATTCCACCAACCCGGCCCAGCGCCCACACGTTACCGGATCCACTCGGCCCGATAGCCTGTGGCCTGTGAGTCAATCAGCGTCATCGTCGCCCACCGCGGCACACACCCGCACCGTCGTCATCGCCGAGGACGAGGTCCTCATCCGCATGGACCTCGCCGAGATGCTCTCCGAGGAGGGCTACACCGTCGTCGGGCAGGCGGGCGACGGCCAGCGCGCCATCGAGCTGGTCGAGGAGCTGCGCCCCGACCTGGTGATCCTCGACGTCAAGATGCCGGTCCTCGACGGGATCGCCGCCGCCGAGCACATCGCCGGGCGCCGCATCGCCCCGGTCGTGATGCTCACGGCGTTCTCCCAGCGCGAGCTGGTCGAGCGTGCCCGGGACGCCGGTGCGATGGCGTACCTGGTCAAGCCGTTCTCGCAGAGCGACCTGGTGCCGGCGATCGAGATGGCGCTGAGCCGGTTCGCGGAGCTGACGCTGCTGGAGTCCCAGGTCGCCGACCTCTCGGACCGTCTCGAGACCCGCAAGGCCGTCGAGCGGGCCAAGGGCGTGCTCCAGGCCCAGCTGAAGCTCTCCGAGCCCGACGCCTTCCGCTGGATCCAGAAGACCGCGATGGACCTGCGGCTGTCGATGCGGCAGGTCGCGGACGGCGTCAACGAGCACGGTCCGAGCATCTCCCAGGGGTGACACGACGGCGCGGATCGTGCCGGAGACGCGGGTGCGGTGTGGGTCAGATCACGAATTGACAACGACGCGGCACCTTCCCGCTTCCTTTCCCCGCGTACCGGGCGGATCGGCACTAGGTTGCGGACCATCGAGAGTCGATACTTCGGGGTCCGCCGGTCCCCGGAGGTAGCCATTCCTCACGGAGGCCTCATGATCCGCTCCACTCGCGCACGTCGCGCGGCCGTCGCCCTGGCGGCGACCGCACTCGTCCTCACCGCCTGCGGCAGCGAGGACGACGACTCCGACAACAACGCAGCCGACGACACCGAGTCGTCGGCCCCCGCCGCCCAGGGCGACGGCGTCCTCAACATCGGCATGCTGCTTCCGCAGACCGGTGACCTCGCCTACCTCGGCCCGCCGGAGTTCGCGGGCGTCGAGCTCGCCATCCAGGAGATCAACGAAGCCGGGGGCGTGAACGGCAAGCCGGTCAAGTCCTCGCGCGCCGACTCCGGTGACGGCACCCCCGACATCGCCGGCGCGTCGGTCGACTCGCTCCTCGGTGACGGTGTCGACACCATCATCGGTGCGGCGGCGTCGGGCGTCTCGCTCAGCGTCATCGACAAGATCACCGGCGCCGGTGTGGTGCAGTTCTCCCCGGCCAACACGGCCGCGGCGTTCGACACCTACGACGACAACGGCCTGTACTTCCGCACCGCCCCCTCGGACCGCCTCCAGGGCCAGGTGCTGGCCAACATGGCAGTCGAGGACGGCTTCTCCAACGTCGCCGTCGTCGCCCGTCAGGACGCCTACGGCGAGGGTCTGGCCGAGCAGGTCGTCGAGACCCTCGAGGAGCAGGGCGCCACTGTGGCGTCCGACATCCTCTACGCCGCGGACGCCCAGAACTTCACGGCCGAGGTCAACGAGCTCGCGGCCGCCAAGCCCGACGCGATCGTCCTGGTGGCCTTCAATGAGACCACCAAGATCATCCCGCAGCTGATCTCGAAGGGCCTCGGCCCGCAGGACGTGCAGCTGTACTTCGTCGACGGCAACATGGCCGACTACTCCACGGAGAACTTCGACCTCACGGGCGTCAAGGGCACCTTCCCGGCGCCGGCCGAGGTCGACGAGGAGTTCAACAACAAGCTCAAGAGCATCGACAAGGGCCTCAAGGACTTCACCTACGGTCCGCAGTCCTACGACGCCACGATGCTGACCGCGCTCGCGGCCATCGCGGCCGGTGACGACTCCGGTGAGGCGATCGCCTCGGAGATCGTCAACGTCTCCAAGGACGGCGAGGCGTGCAGCACGTTCGCGGACTGCGTCGAGCTGCTCGAGGCCGGCGAGGACATCAACTACGAGGGCGTCTCCGGTCCCTCCGACCTCAACGACTCCGGCAGCCCGAGCGCTGCGACCATCGGCATCCAGGAGTACAAGGGCAACAAGTACTCCCAGATCGACTCGGTCTCCGGCGTCCTCGACTGATCAGTGTGACCTGCTGATCTGTTCCAGCACCCGCACATGCATCGGGCCCGACCTCCACGGAGGTCGGGCCCGATGTCGTTGCCCCAGGGGGCTGAGCTGGCTCAGGCCTGGGCGAGGGTGCCCAGGTAGAGCTCGATCACCTTCGGGTCGGTCGCCAGGTCGCGCCCGGATCCGGTGTAGGCGTTGCGGCCCTGGTCGAGCACGTAGCCGCGATCGCAGATCTCCAGGCAGCGGCGGGCGTTCTGCTCCACCATGACCACCGAGACGCCCGCCCGGTTGATCCGGCGGGTCTGCACGAACACCTCGTCCTGCATGACGGGGGACAGGCCCGCGGACGGCTCGTCGAGCAGCAGCACCGACGGGTTCATCATCAGCGCCCGGCCCATGGCGACCATCTGCCGCTCACCGCCCGAGAGCGAGCCCGCGCGCTGGCCGCGCCGGTCGCGCAGGGCGGGGAAGAGCTCGGCGACGAAGTCGAAGCGCTCCCGGAAGCTGCTCGGGCGCTGGAAGCACCCCATCTCCAGGTTCTCCTGGATGGTCAGCGTCGGGAACACGTTGTTCGACTGCGGCACGAAGCCGATGCCCTTGGAGACCAGCGAGTCGGCGCGCTCGTTGGTGATCGACTGACCGTGCAGCGTGACCGTGCCCGAGCCGATCTTCACCAGGCCGAACAGCGCCTTGAGCAACGTGGACTTGCCGGCGCCGTTCGGTCCGATGATGCCGACCAGCTCGCCCTCGTGGCAGTACAGGTCCGCGCCGTTGAGGATGTTGACGCCCGGCAGGTAGCCGGCGATCAGGTCGTCGGCGCGCAGCAGCGCGCCCTCGGCGCGGGCGAGGTGCTCGCGCCGCGCCGCGGCCGTCGCGTCCTCGCCGGCCGCGGTGGCGGGACCCGCCCCGGGGTCGGGCAGACCGGGGTCGGAGGTTGCGGGCGTTCCGGGATCAGCCATGCTCGTTCCCCTTCGGGTTCTCGTCGCGCCCGCCGGTCAGCTCGCTCTCGGCCTCGGCGAGGATCTCGTCCTCGGACGCGTCCAGCGAGACGTCGTGGTGGGCGCCCAGGTAGGCGTCGATGACGCGCGGGTCGCTCATCACGCTGTGCGGCGGCCCCTCGGCGATGATCCGGCCCTGGGCCATCACGATGACCCAGTCGGAGATGTCGCGGACCATGTCCATGTCGTGCTCGACGAAGAGCACGGTGCGGCCCTCGTCGCGCAGCGACTTCACGTGGCCCAGCAGGGACTGCTTCAGCGCCGGGTTCACCCCGGCCATCGGCTCATCGAGCATCACCAGGTCCGGGTCCGCCATCAGCGCGCGCGCCATCTCCAGCAGCTTGCGCTGACCGCCCGAGAGAGAGCCGGCGAAGTCCTCGCGCTTCTTGATGAGCAGGAAGCGCTCGAGCAGCGCGTCGGCCTTGCGGGTGTTCGCCTGCTCCTGGGCGCGCCACAGGAACGGGAACATCGCCTTGGCCAGCCGCTCGCCGCTCTGCCCGGTGGCTCCGGTGCGCATGTTCTCGATCACCGTGAGCTTGGAGAGCACCTTGGTGAGCTGGAAGGTGCGCACCATGCCCATCCGGGCGACCTTGTACGCCGGGACCCGGGCCAGGTCGTGGCCGCGGAAGGACCAGCTGCCCGAGTCGGGCTTGTCGAAGCCGGTCAGCAGGTTGAAGAAGGTGGTCTTGCCGGCGCCGTTGGGCCCGATCAGCGCCGTGATCGCGCCGCGCTGGATCTCGACGTGGTCGACGTCGACGGCCTTGAGCCCGCCGAACGTGCGGGTGACGCCGGTGGCCACCAGGATCGGGTCCGGCTTGCTCGCGCCGGGCTCGTGCTCCACCTCGGTGAACATGTGGGCGGCGCTCGACCGGGCGGTGGTGGCGCCGCCACCCGCACCCGGGGCGTCGTACGACGGGGTGGCGCCGGGCAGGCCGGCGTCCTCGAACTCGTTGTCAGCGGCCATCGATCGCCAGCTCCCTTCGGTCGCCGAAGATGCCTTGGGGTCGGTAGATCATGAGCAGCATCAGCGCGAGGCCCAGCACGATGAAGCGCATCAGCCCTGCCTGGTTCTGGTCCATGATCGCCTGCGGGATGACGTCGTTGGCAGCAGCCTGCCGGAAGAACGCGTCGAGGAAGTTGATCAGACCCCAGAAGATCAGCGCACCGGCCACGGGGCCGAAGACCCGCGCGGCGCCGCCGAGCAGCAGGATCGTGTAGGCGAAGAACGTCGTGTCGGTCGCGTAGTCGGTGGGGATCACCGCGGCCTTGCCGAGTCCGTAGATGTACCCGGCGAAGGCGCCGAAGATGCCGCCGATCACGAGCGACTGCATCTTGTAGGCGTAGACGTTCTTGCCGAGGCTGCGTACGGCGTCCTCGTCCTCGCGGATCGCCTTGAGCACGCGGCCCCACGGGCTGCGCATCAGCGCCCACACGATGAGGCAGCAGATCGCGACCAGGATCCAGCCGACGGTCATCACCCAGAAGTCGTTGGGGCTCCAGGTCACGCTGCCGATGCTGACGCTGGAGGAGTAGGGGTTCAGCTCGCGGAAGTCGCCCACGAAGCTGTTCAGGCCGTCCTGGCCGCCGAACCACTCCAGCAGGGTCACCGATCCGGCCGTCTGCCGGATCATCTCGGCGGCCGCGATCGTCACGATCGCGAGGTAGTCGGCCCGCAGCCGCAGGGTGGGGATGCCGAGCAGGAGGGCGAGCACCGCGGCGAGCACGATGCCGATGGCGATGCCCGCCCACAGGGACAGGCCCCAGGTGGCGACGGCGGAGGCCATCGCGTAGCCGCCGATCGCCATGAAGCCGGCCTGGCCGAAGTTGAGCAGTCCGGTGTAGCCGAAGTGCACGTTGAGGCCGATGGCGGCCAGACAGTAGACGATCGCGAGCGGGCCGAACGCCTGCTGCACCGTCGTGGTCAGGATGGTGCCGAAGTCCACGGGTTCTCCTAGCCGATGCGCTGGGCCCGGCCGAGCAGACCCTGGGGACGGATGAGCAGGACGATGATGAGGACGGCGAGCGCGCCGACGTACTTGAGCTCGGCGGGCACGAAGAGCGTGGAGACCTCGACGAAGATGCCGATCACGAAGGCGCCGATCATCGCGCCCCAGATGGTGCCGAGGCCACCGAGCACGACCGCCGCGAAGATCAGCAGGAGCAGCTTGAAGCCGATCTGGAAGTCGAAGCCCTGGGTGACGCCGAGGAGCGCCCCGGACATGGAGGCCAGGGCGACGCCGACGGTCCACACCAGCGCGATCACCCGCTGCACGTTGATGCCCGAGGAGGCCGCGAGGCCCGGGTTGTCGGCGACCGCGCGGGTGGCCTTGCCCATCCGGGTCATCTGGATCAGCAGCGAGACCGCGACCAGGACCACCAGGCCGGCCACCACGACGATCATGTCGCGCGGGGTGACGAGCAGCGGCCCGATCTCCCAGGGGGTGCTGGCGGAGTACTGGCTGTAGTTGTGGTTCGAGCCGCCCGCGATGTACTGGTAGACGCTGCGCAGGAAGATCGACAGACCGATGCTGACGATCATCATCGCGATGACGCCGGTGCCGCGGATGCGCAGCGGGCGCCACAGGGCGCGGTCGTTGAGGTAGCCGAACAGGCCGCCCGCGACGAACGCGACGACCACGCCGACGATGACGGTGACGTCCCAGCCGGTCCCGGGGATCGTGATCGCGCCCGGGAGCAGGTCGATGCCCCAGGCGACCAGGGCGCCGAAGGTGACCAGCTCGCCGTGGGCGAAGTTGGTGAGCCCGGTCGTGCCGAAGATCATCGACAGACCCAGGGCCGCCATCGCCAGGCAGACCGAGAACACCAGGCCGCCGACGGCGAGCTGGAGGCCCCGGGTGAACTTGCCGGCGGACTCCGGGAGCGCGTCACCGATCGGGAACGTGACCGTCTGGTCGCTGGTGGTGTCGAAGTTGACGGTGAGCTCCACCTGGTCGGGGTTCCGCAGGTCCGAGCCCTCGGGGAGGGTGTCCTCGTCGATGCGGATGGTGAAGTCCTTGCCGAGGTTCGACAGCGGCTCGCCGGGCAGCGCCACGTCGAAGACGCCGCTCTCGTTGGTCTCGACGGTCTCGATCGTCTCGCCCGCGGCGTCCACGACCGTCACCGTCACGCCGGGGACCGGAGCCGGGGGGTCCTCGCGCTGGTCGCGCAGGCAGCCCTTGAGGTGGATCTCGGGGTCGTCGTTCGGTTGGAACTGACAAGCGGCGGGCTCTTCGGCCGCCCGAGCAGGCGAGGCGCCGGCTCCCAGGAGCAGGACCATCAGCGCGACCAGCAGTGCGCCGGTCACCGCCGCGACCTGCGTGACTCGGGTGTGCATGTGCCTCCTGGGCCGGGGACGCGGGGAGCGTCGCGTGTGCGGGACGGTGTGGACGCACGGCCGGGCACGGGCCAGCGGCCCACATCCGGTGTGAGGGGCCCCACCTTAGGGGGATCCGTGTGACACGCGGCGCATTCCCCGGCAACAACAAGATCACGATCGGTGATCGGCTCGTGACCTGGCTCACCCGGATCGGTTCCGCGCGCGGGTGCTGCGCGCGTTCCCGCGCAATTGCTGGGAAAAGCACCCGCGCGCCGCCGGGGCCGGTGCTTTTCTGAGCAATTGCGCCGAAAAACACCTCCCCCGGGCCACCGCGCCCCGACCGCGGCCGAGGAGCACCCGCGCCGGTCAGGAGAACGCGGCGACCAGGCTCACGAGCAGCGGCGCGATGACGAGCGCGGGCAGCAGATCGGCGACGGGGACCTCGCGGATGCGCAGCAGGCGCAGCGCGATGCCGATCAGCAGCAGCCCGCCCACCCCGCCCACCGCGGCGAGGTGTGCCTCGGGCAGCACGTCGCCCAGGCCGAGACCCACCAGCGTGAGCGTGCCCTGCACGACCAGCACGGTGAGCGCGCTGGCCGCGACGCCCCAGCCGAACGACGCGGCGAACGCGATCGCGGCGAAGCCGTCCAGGGCGGACTTCAAGATCAGCTGGTCGGCGCCGGCGCCGAGGCCGTCGTTGAGGGAGCCCAGGATCGTCAGCGGGCCCGTGCAGAACAGCAGCGAGGCGGCGACGAAGCCCTGGACGAAGCGCTGTCGCTCGGCGCTCCCGGCCTCGCCGGAGAGCCGGCGCTGGAGGAAGCCGCCCAGCGCCTCCACCCGCTGCTCGAGGCGCAGCAGACTGCCCACGATCCCACCCAGCAGGACTGCGCCCAGGACGATCAGCAGCGGTGCACTGCTCCCGACCTCCGCCTCGAGGGCGGGGGAGAGCACGTCGGCGGCCGTGGTGGCGGCGATCAGCAGGGTGACCAGCCCGAGCCCGTCGGTGACCGCGTCGCGGGTGCGCTGCGGCAGCCGGTTGCCGAGCAGGACGCCGAGCAGCGAGCCGACCAGCACCGCGACGACGTTGACGGCCGTGCCTGTCCCTGGGATCACCCGACGCACCTCTCCTCATCGACCGGGTCGCCCGCCCCTGCGTCCGCACTGGTGTGACTTGGGTGAGCCGGACTGACGCCGAGGCCGGGCTGAGCGTAGTCTCACCTCCCGGAGGAGGCCTGTACGGGGACTTCGGCCTCCCGACACCCCGAGCCCGGAAGGCGTAGGAACGTTGAGCCGTACCCTCGTGTCCCTACGCGCCGCCACCTCCGGTGACGCGCCGTTCCTCGCCACCCTCTGGCGTGACTCGCTGCGCCGCGGCGACTACGCCGAGCAGGTCGCCGACGTCGAGGCGGTGATCGCCCGGGCCGCGGACTCCGCCACCATGCGGGTGCTGCTGGCCGAGTACGACGGCCACCCGGCGGGCGCGGTCTGCCTGCGCGTCACCACCAAGTCCATGATCAACCTCGAGCCGGCCGTGCAGGCGCAGTCCCCGCACGTGCTGCCCGAGTTCCGCCGCCACGGCGTGGGCCGCCAGCTGATGGAGGCCGCCGTGTCGTACGCCGAGGAGCTGGGCATCGCGCACCTGATGACCGCGGCCGCCTCGGGCTCACGCGACGGCAACCGGTTCATGGCGCGCCTGGCCCTGGGCCCGCAGGCGGTGCTGCGCATCGCCCCGACCCAGGTCGTGCGGGCCAAGCTCAACGCCCAGCGTCCGGCCGCCCAGCGCCCGGGTCGTCAGCTGGGCACCGTCCTGGCGGCGCGCCGCTCGATGCGCCGCTCCCACCCGCCGGTGCCGCAGGACGGCTAGGACCGGCAAGGACCGGCTAGGACTGGCGTGCGGTGCCCAGGCCGACGCGGTCCAGGGGGACCAGCGCGCAGGTGATCCGCGAGGTGCAGACCCGCTTGCCGCGCTCGTCGGTGAGCACCACGTCGTAGGACGCCGAGGTGCGCCCGAGGTGGATGGCGGTCGCCGTACCGGTGATCACGCCGCTGGTCGCCGAGCGGTGGTGGGTGGCGTTGATGTCCACGCCGACCGGCGCCCGGTCGGGGTAGCCGTGCAGGCCCGCGCCGATGGAGCCGAGGCTCTCGGCGAGCACCACCGAGGCGCCGCCGTGCAGCAGGCCGTAGGGCTGGGTGTTGCCCTCGACCGGCATCGTCGCCACGACGCGCTCTGCGGAGAGCTCGAGGAGCTCGATGCCCATCTTCTCGTTCAGGGCGCCCATGCCGTGGGGCATGCTCGCGATGTAGTCCTCGACGCTCGGGACGGTGCTCTGGTGGCTCTCGGCGCTCATGCGCTGCATTGTTGCCGACGACCGGAGCGTCGGTGCCGCCGGATAGAGTCAGGCGGGTGCCTGAGCCGATCACCCCGCGCCTGCTCCTCCTCGACGGCCACTCGCTGGCCTACCGCGCGTTCTTCGCGCTGCCGGTCGAGAACTTCTCCACCACGACCGGACAGCACACCAACGCCGTCTACGGCTTCACCTCGATGCTCATCAACGTCCTGCGCGACGAGCAGCCCACCCACGTCGGGGTGGCCTTCGACGTCTCGCGCCAGACCTTCCGCCTCGCGGAGTACGCCGAGTACAAGGCCAAGCGCGCCAAGACGCCCTCGGAGTTCGGCAGCCAGCTGCCGCTCATCGAGGAGGTCCTCGCCGCCCTGCGGATCCCGTTCCTGAAGAAGGACGGCTACGAGGCCGACGACATCATCGCCACGCTCACCACCCAGGCGCTCGCCGAGGGCATGGAGGTGCTGATCCTCACCGGCGACCGCGACGCCCTCCAGCTGGTGACCGACCGCTCCACGGTGCTCTACCCGATGCGCGGCGTCTCCGACCTGGCCCGGATGACTCCGGCGGCCGTCGAGGCGAAGTACGGCGTGCCCCCGCAGCGCTACCCCGAGCTGGCCGCGATCGTGGGGGAGACCTCCGACAACCTCCCCGGTGTCCCCGGGGTCGGGCAGGGCTTCGCCGCGAAGTGGATCAACACCTACGACGGCCTCGACAACGTCATCACCCACGCCGACAAGATCACCGGCAAGAAGGGCGAGGCGCTGCGCGCCCACCTCGGCGACGTGATCCGCAACCGCCACCTCAACGCCCTGGTCCGCGACCTCGAGCTCGACCTCGGGCCGGCCGACCTCGCGCTGCGGCCGTGGGACCGCCACGAGGTGCACACGCTCTTCGACGGCCTGGAGTTCCGGGTGCTGCGCGACCGCCTCTTCGAGACGCTCAGCTCGGAGGAGGAGATCGACGAGGCCGGGTTCGAGGTCGCGATGAGCCGCCCGGGCGCCGGCGAGGTCGGTGCGTGGCTGGCCGAGCACGCCTCCTCCGGCGCGCGCGTCGGCGTGGAGGTCCAGGGCCGGTGGGGCGCCGGCACCGGCGACGTCGACTCGATCGCGCTCGCCACCCCCGACGGCGCGGCCTGGTTCGCGGTCGCCGACCTCGACACCGCCGACACCTCGGCCCTCGCCGGCTGGCTGGCCGACGCCGCGCAGCCCAAGGTCCTGCACGACGCGAAGGGGCCCATGCAGGCGCTCGCCGCGTTCGGGATGCCGCTGGCCGGGCTGGCCCGCGACACCGCGATCTCGGCGTACCTCGCCCGTCCCGACCAGCGCTCCTACGACCTGGCCGACCTGACCGTGCGCTACCTCAAGCGCGAGCTGCGCCAAGGCAGCGCCGACGAGGGCCAGCTCAGCCTCGACGGTCTCGACGACGGCTCGGCGGGCGAGCTGGAGATGCTGCGCGCGAGCGCTGTCCTCGACCTCGCCGCCGCCCTCGACGAGGACCTGGAGGAGCGCGGCGGCACCCGGCTGCTCGAGGACATCGAGCTGCCGCTGGTCCACCTGCTCGGCGCCATGGAGCGCACCGGCATCGCCGTGGACGCCGACCACCTCGAGGCGCTGCAGGAGCACTTCGGTGAGGAGGTCCGCCGCGCCGCGGACGAGGCGTACGCCGTGATCGGCAAGGAGATCAACCTCGGCTCGCCCAAGCAGCTGCAGGTGGTGCTGTTCGACGAGCTGGGGATGCCCAAGACCAAGCGCACCAAGACCGGCTACACCACCGACGCCGACGCGCTGCAGTCGCTCTACGTCAAGACCGAGCACCCGTTCCTGCTCCACCTGCTGCGCCACCGCGACGTCATCCGGCTGCGCCAGACCATCGAGGGACTGCTCAAGACCGTCGCCCCCGACGGGCGCATCCACACGACGTTCAACCAGACCATCGCCGCGACCGGCCGGCTCTCCAGCACCGAGCCCAACCTGCAGAACATCCCGGTGCGCACCGAGGAGGGCCGGCGCATCCGTGAGGGCTTCGTGGTCGGCGAGGGCTATGAGTCGCTGATGACGGCCGACTACAGCCAGATCGAGATGCGGATCATGGCCCACCTCTCCGGTGATGAGCTCCTGATCGAGGCGTTCCGCTCCGGGCAGGACTTCCACTCGATGACCGCCGCCCGGGTCTTCGGCGTCCCGGCCGACGAGGTCAGCCCCGAGCAGCGCGCCAAGATCAAGGCGATGAACTACGGCCTGGCCTACGGGCTGTCCGCGTTCGGGCTCAGCCAGCAGCTCGGGATCGAGCCGGCCGAGGCGCGCGGGCTGATGGAGGAGTACTTCCTCACCTTCGGTGGCATCCGCGACTACCTCGGCGGCGTGGTCGACGAGGCCCGGCGCACCGGGTTCACCGAGACCATCAAGGGCCGTCGCCGCTACCTGCCGGACCTGACCAGCGACAACCGCCAGCGCCGCGAGATGGCCGAGCGGATGGCGCTCAACGCGCCGATCCAGGGCTCGGCCGCCGACCTGATCAAGATCGCGATGCTCGAGGTCGACGCCGCGATCGCCGAGGCCGGGCTGCGCTCGCGGCTGCTGCTCCAGGTCCACGACGAGCTCGTGCTCGAGGTCGCGCCGGGGGAGTGCGAGGAGCTCGAGGCCCTGGTGCGCCGCCACATGGGCGCCGCGGCCGACCTCAGCGTGCCCCTCGACGTCTCGGTCGGCACCGGTCGCAGCTGGCACGAGGCCGCGCACTAGGCACGGCTAGGGCGAGGGGGCGGGCGCCTCGGCGGGGCGCTCGTCCTCGCCGCCGACGCGGCTCATCCGCCACAGGCTCAGCGAGAGCAGCGCCACCAGCAGCACCGCGTCGACGCTGATCACTGTCACGATCAGGCTGTCGAGGCTGTCCGCGCGCAGGGAGAGCACGACCAGCACGGCGACGGCCAGCCAGATGAGGTACGCCGAGCGGGTGCCCTGGCGCGCGAGCACCGAGTAGACCAGCAGCTGCAGCATCGCCATCAGCGAGCCCAGCACGGCGAACGCCCAGAGGCGGCCCTCCACGTCGGCGTACTTCTCCCCGCCCACGAAGACCATCGCCACGCCGGAGAGCAGCACGGCACCGAGCACCGCGCAGACCGCCAGGACGATCATCAGGCCGAGGCTGCGCAGCAGGGCGAGTCGGCGCTGCCCGGCGGTCGACATCGACGGGAACGCGAGCACGACCACGAACTGCGGCAGGAAGAGCACGACCTTGGCCAGGATCAGGCCACTGGCGTAGAGACCGGCGTCGTGGGAGTCCAGGGCGTTGCGGGCCACCACGATGTCGGTGTTGGACAGCACGTAGAAGGCCAGCAGCGCCACCGAGCTGCGCGTGGCCTCGGCCAGCACGGGGCGCAGGCTGTTGGCGGCGGAGTGCTCGCCGGGTTCGCGGGGCCGGCGCAGCACGAGCCGGCCCACGACCACGGGGACGAACAGGGCGAGCGCGACGCCGAGCATCGCACCGGCCTCGGTCGGGCGGGCCAGCATGCAGACCGAGCCGATCGTGATCCGGCTCAGGCCCATGGCGAGGTAGAGGGCGCCGAGCGCGCCCCAGCGGCGCTCGCCCTGCAGGATCCCGGCCTGTCCGCCCTGGACGGTCAGCGGTACGGCGGCGATCGCGAGCAGGATCGCCGGGGTGATGGTGTCCAGGCGCAGCACGTGCCAGATCACCGGCGACACCAGCAGCATCAGCACCCCGAGCCCCAGCGCCGCACGGTAGGTCACCGCCAGCACCACGCGCTCGATCTGGCCCACGTGCTCAGGCGTTGCGGAGATCCGACGTGCCGCCGTGGCCTGGAGCCCCAGCTGGAGGACCGCCACCACGAGGAGCACGGCCATCAGGCTGGCGACCCCGCCGTACTGGTCGGGGCCCAGCAGACGCGCCGCGACCATCTGGAAGGCATAGGTCGAGACGTTCATGACCACGATCGCGACGGCGATGCCCGCCGTCCCGCGCAGCAGCCCGCGCAGGCCGCCCGCGCGCCCCGACGTGCTCGTGCCCTGGGTCGTCGTCATCCGGCGAGCCTAGACAGTCGCGACACACCGCGACGCGGGTGGCCGGGTTGGACATAGAGTGGCGCCGCCATGGAACGGACCGCTGATTCTCGTCGTGCAGGTCTGCTCTATTGGACAGTGCTCGCCAGCCTCGTCTTCCTGGTCTTCATGGAGAAGTTCGGGCGCACCACCACCGACACCCGACTGGATCTCACCGACGCTCCGGGCACGTTCCTGCGTGACGCGCTGAGCCTGTGGAACCCGCGGGTCTCCATGGGCGAGCTGCAGAACCAGGCCTACGGCTACCTCTTCCCCCAGGGGCTCTTCTTCTGGGCCGGCGAGCTCGCCCAGGTGCCGGGCTGGGTGGTCGAGCGGACCTGGTCGGCGCTCCTGCTGGTGGTCGCCGCCGAGGGCGTGCGGCGCCTCGCGCTGGCCATGAGCCTCGGTCCGTGGGCCGCGATGGTGGCCGGCCTGGCCTATGCCCTCACCCCGCGCCACGTCACCGAGATCGGCGTGCGCAGCGCGGAGATCCTCGCCGGTGCCGTGCTGCCCTGGGCGCTGCTGCCGATCGTGCTGGTGATCCTCGGCAGGATCCGACCCTGGCAGGCCGCGGTCCTCTCGCCGGCGGCCTACCTCTTCGCAGGCGGCGTGAACGGCACGGTGACGTTCTATCCGACGATCCTGCTGGGCATCGTCGTGCTCTGGGCGTGGGCGACACGGCGGGTGCGCTGGACCTTCGTGCTCGGCTGGGGATCGGTGATGGTCCTGGCCAACCTGTGGTGGGCGGTCTCCCTGCTCCGGCTGGGCGTCTACAGCCCGCCGTTCTATGACTTCGTCGAGGCCGCGAGCACCACCACCGACACCGCCGGCATGGCCTCTGCGCTGCGCGGCACCAGCAACTGGGTGCCCTACGTCGTGATCAACCGGCAGGCGTGGTGGCCATCCGGCTGGGACCTGCTCACCGACCCGGTCCTGGTGGTCGCCACCGGCTTCCTGGCCCTGGCCGGGCTGCTGGGCCTGGTGCGGATGAACCACGCCTTCCGGACCCCCCTGCTCATCAGCGTCGTGGTCGGTCTCGTCGCCATCACGGTCTCCCACGACGGGCTGCTCTCCCCGCCTTTCGCCGGCATGGTCCGCGACCTCCTGGACGGCTCGCTGGCGCCGCTGCGCAACGTCGCGAAGGCCGACCCGATCCTGCGGGTGCCGCTGGCCCTGGGCCTCGGTGCGCTGTTGGCCGAGGTCATCGCGGTCCTGCTCCGCCCGGGTCGGGGGGCGCGGCGTCGCCGCCGGCTGCACGCGGCGCGCCGGGTGAGCGCCGGCGTCCTCGCAGCGGCCATGGCCGGCTCGCTGGCCGCCGCGGCCTGGCCGGTGGTCAACGGCAACACCCGCACCCCGGGCTGGACCGAGTTCCCGTCGTACTGGCAGGAGGCGCTCGCGCACCTCGACGAGGACGACCGCGACGGCGTGGTCTGGGTGGTCCCCGGCTCCGGGTTCGGCATCCAGGACTGGGGCTGGACGATGGAGGAGCCCATCCAGGTGACCGGCACCAGCCGCTGGGTCACCCGGTCACAGGTCCCGCTGACCCCGGCGGCGACGATCCGGATGCTGTCGCGCCTGGAGGGCTACCTGACCACGGGCAGCGGGTCGCCGTTCCTGCGCGACATGCTGGGCCGGATCGGTGTCGACCGGATCCTGCTGCGCCACGACCTCGACCAGAGCGTCGCGCAGTCCTCACCCTCCAGCGTGGTGTCCCAGGCGCTGGCGCGCTCGCCGGGGATCGAGCGGGTGGCGCTCTTCGGCTCCCTCGACTTCGGCCCGGCGATCGAGGTCTTCGAGGTGCGGGGCGATGAGTCCGCCGACCGGGTACGCATCCGCGACACCGCCGACGCGGTCACGGTCGCCAGCTCCGTCGAGGACGTGATCGACGCCGTCGGCGCAGGCCTCGTCACCGGTCGACAGGCCGCTGTCGTCGCCGGACAGCCCGGCTGGGACCGTCGCGTCGACGTCCAGGGCGATGCGCTGCGCCTGCGGGAACGGGCCTTCGGCCGGGTCAACGACGCCGAGAGCAACGTGATGACGCCCGAGGAGCCCTACCGCGGCGAGCGGGTCGTGCCGAACTACCCGGTCCCGGACGGCGCCGAGCCGGTGGTCGCGCGGTACTCCGGGATCGCGGGCGTCCGCTCGTCCTCCTCGACCGCCTACGTCGACACGCTCGGCGTCGTACGTCCGGAGACCGCGCCGTGGGCGGTCCTCGACGGCAACCCCGACACCTATTGGCTGAGTCAGCCGTACGTCGGCTCCGAGGGGCAGTGGGTCGAGGTCGAGCTCGAGCGCCCGCGCCGGGTCGGCCGGGTCGTGCTGCGCCACCCGGTGACCCCGATCGGCATCAGGCACCCCGAGCGCTGGAAGGTGACAGCGGGTGACGTCGAACGGATCGTGACCCCGGACCCCCTGACCGGCGTCGGGCGGGTGGACTTCGGCGAGCACCGCGCCTCGAGCGTGCGGGTGACGGCGCTCGACACCCCGGACGCCACGGCGTCGATCGGCCTCGCCGAGCTGGAGATCGGCGGCCTGCGCGCCGAGCGCACGATGGTCGTGCCGCCGGTGGACCTCGACGCGCGGGCGGACTTCGTGTTCGGGACCCAGCCGGAGACCCGCACCTGCTTCACCACGCTGCTCGGCCCGGACTGCGACGTCTACCGGGCCCGGCCGAGCGAGGAGGCCACCGGCATCGACCGGACCCTCACCGTCCGCAAGGCCGGCGAGTGGCGCCTGGGCGCGACCGCCATCGCCGCGTCCGGGCCGGCGAGCGCGAACCTCCTGACCCCGTTCCTGGGCGTGCAGGTCGCGGCCAGCTCCTTCCTGGGGTCGGACCCGGCGGTGTCCCCGCGGATGGTGCACGACGGCGAGCCGACCACGTCGTGGATCTCCGACCCCCGCGACCCGCGGCCGGAGCTGCGTCTGGATCTCGGTCGTGAGCGGCGTGTCGACACCCTCGACATCTCCAGCTCGGGCGAGCTCGTCACCCGGCCCCGCCGTGCCGTGCTGGTGGGGGACGACGGCGAACGCCGCACGGTCGACCTCGGCTCCAGCATCCGGGTGGCGCGCGGCTTCGCGCCCATGCGCACCTCGACGCTCAGGATCATCTTCGAGCGCGCGGAGGGCGCGGTGCGGCCGATCGGCATCTCCGAGCTCTCCCTCGGGGACGTCCCGGTGACGGTGCCGATGGACGGCAGCACCGTCACCGGCGCCGCCTGTGGATTCGGTCCGACGCTGGTGGTCGACGGCGAGAGCTACCCGACCCGCGTGCGGGGCGCCATGGGAGCGGTGTACGGCAACGGGCTGCTCGCCGTCGAGCCCTGCGGGAAGCGCCAGCGGATCCGCCTCGACGCGGGGACCCACCGCGTCGAGCTGCGCTCCTCCGCGCAGTTCCAGCCGATCCAGATGCGGCTGGAGGCTGTCGAGGAGACCGCTGAGCCGCGGGCCTCCCGCAAGGTCGAGATGCTGTCCGCCGAGCGCACCGAGATGGCGATGCGGGTGAGCGACGGCGAGGAGGCGATCCTGTCGCTGCCGCAGAGCACGAACATCGGCTGGGTGGCCCGCGCCGGTGACCGGGTGCTCGATCCGATCGAGGTGGACGGCTGGGCGCAGGGCTGGATCGTCCCTGCGGACGTGTCCGGCGACATCACCGTGACCTTCGATCCCCAGGACTCCTACTTCCGCAACCTCGTGCTCGGTCTCGGCGTGGCCGCCGCAGTGCTCCTCGCCGGGATGGTCGCGCTGGTGCAGGTGCTCCGGCGCCGCCGCGAGCCCGGTGCCGCACCGGAGACCGAGCCCGAGCTCCCGGGCTCGGAGCGGCCCGTCGCCTCGTGGTACGCCGCCTCCGCCGTGCTGGCGGTGGGCCTCATCGCGTTCGTGCTCGGACCCCTCGTCGCGGCGGGCGCGGCGCTCGGCGTCCTCCTGCGGCGCCGCACCGTGGCGTTCGAGGTGCTCGGGCTGGTCCTGATCGGCGCCGGGCTCGTCGTGGCGGTCGCCGCGAGCACGGGGAGCTCGCCGGGGACACCTCCCGCGGCCGACCTGCTGACCGGCGCCGGCGCCGGGGTCGTCCTCGCCGGTGCGCTCGCCGGCACCAGGCCGGCGTACCACCGCGGTCGGCGCCGGGCGACGGCGCGGCCCGTGGCCCAGCGGTGAGACCGTCACGCGCCGCGACCGACCGCTGGGTGGACCTCGCGGTCGGGCTCGCGCTCACCCTCGTCATCCTCGGTCCGCTGCTGCTGGGGCGAGGGTTCTGGCTCTTCGGAGACATGGTCTTCGTGCCGGAGCAACCCTGGAAGGACGCCTGGCTGGGTCTGGACGGGCAGCTGCCGCGGGCGGTGCCGATGGATGCATTGATGTCGGCCCTGACCGCGGTCGTGCCCGGTGACCTGGTGCAGAAGGCCGTGCTGCTGGGCGTCTTCCTCGCCGGGGCGCTGGGTGCCGGCCGGCTCGTGGCCGGGCACGCGTGGTACGCCCGCGCCGCCGCGATCACGCTCTTCGTGTGGAACCCGTGGGTCCACGAGCGCCTGCTCATGGGGCAGTGGGCGATCCTGGCGGGCTACCTGCTGCTGCCCTGGGTGGCGCACGCGGCGCTGCGCGCCCGACGCGATCTGCGCGACGGGATGCCGCCACTGGCGGTCGCGCTGGTCCTGAGCGCCGTGTGCAGCCCCTCCAGCGGCCTGATGGCCGTGCTCGTCGCGGTGGTGCTCGCGGCACGCCGGACCCGGGCCCACGTCCCGGTGGTGCTGGGGACCGGGCTGGTCGCCAACCTCCCCTGGCTGGTCCCGACGCTGGTGGCCGCTCGCGGGAGCGAGGTGACGGTGGCGGGGGTCTTCGAGGTGTTCGCCCCCCGGGCCGAGTCCGCGGCCGGGGTCTGGGCCAGCCTGCTGTCCCTGGGCGGGACCTGGAAGTCCGCGGTCGTGCCGCCGGAGCGCACCGAGGCGCTGGTGGTGCTGCTGGCCTGCGGACTCACCCTCGTCGCCCTGCTCGGCGTACGGCGGGCGGGGCGCGGCTCCGACGAGCGGCGCCTGCTGGTGCTGGCGGGGGTCTCGCTGCTGCTCGCGGCGCTTCCGGTGCTGCCGGGAGGCACCCGGCTGCTCGAGGCGGTGGGCGGCGTGGTCCCGGGCGCCGCCGTGCTGCGCGACTCCCAGCGCTTCCTCGCACCGGCCGTCCTGGTGCTGCTGCCCGGTCTCGCCGTCGTGGTCTCCGGCATCCGGGCCAGGGTGCGCCCGGGCCGTGAGGCGCTGTGGGGCGTGGTCGTGCTGGTGGTCGTGGCGCCCGTGCTGCTGCTGCCCAGCCTGGCCTGGGGAGCCGCCGGGACCCTGCCCCGGTCGACCTTCCCGCAGGAATGGGGGACCGTGGCCGGGATCCTCGAGGAGGAGGGCGCGGCCCGGACCGTGGTGCTGCCGTGGCGGGGCGGCTACCGCGGCTACGAGTGGAACGGGCGCCGCGCCGTGCTGGACCCCGCGCCGCGCTTGCTCCCCGGTGAGGTCGTGATCGACGACCGCACGTTCGTCGACGGTGAGGTGGTGCCCTCCGAGGACCCCCGCGTCGGTGCCGTCGACGCGGCGCTCGCCGCACCGGACCCCGCGGCAGCCCTGCGCGCCGCGGGCGTGCGCTGGGTGCTCGTCGAGCACGGGATGGGCGGGGTGGGGGACGTCCCGGAGGGCGCCGTGCGCCACGAGGGGGAGGAGCTCACCCTCCTCGATCTCGGAGCTGACGCGCCGTCGAGCGAGGCGACCGACCGCGGCGACGCCGCGCTCGTGGTGCTCGCGGATATCGCCACGCTGCTGTTGCTTTCCGGAAATGCTGCGGCCATACTGCGTCGTCGGGTGTAATGGCCGTCACCAAGGCGGCTTGCCGCTGTGAGTTCTTGGGAGGGAACCCAGCAATGAATCTTCTTATCTCCGGCATCGTCGGTGCCGTCCTGTCCTCCGTCGTGCTGATCGGGGGCGTCCAGGCCTACTCCGGCGGTGACCCCGAGTCCCTCTCCGAGAAGCAGCTCTACTCCTACTCCGACGAGTGACGCCGGTGGGGTGAGCGCCCTGCATCGCCCCACCGCCACGCCGTCTCTGCGCTCCACGCAGCGCGTCTTCGGCGACCCTGAAATGTCAGCCCGGAGGAGGTCCGGATGCTCCAGCTGGTGATACCGGCTTTCAACGAGGAGGCCCGGCTTCCGCGCACCCTGCGTGAGCTCACGCGCTACGCCACGGCCAACCGCGCGGTCCTCGGCGGCATCGAGGTCGTCGTGGTCGACAACGCGAGCACCGACGCCACCTCCCGCGTCGCCCGCGACGCCGACTGTCCTGCGCTGCCGGTCCGAGTGGTGCACTGCGCCGATCCCGGCAAGGGCGCCGCGGTCCGCGCCGGCATGGCGGTGACCACCGCCGACGTCGTCGGGTTCATGGACGCCGACGGCGCGACCCGTCTGGACGCGTTGGACGAGGGCTGGCGGCGCATCCTCCTGGGCGCGGACATCGCGATCGGCTCCCGGGCCGTGCCCGGCAGCGACACGGCCGTGCGACACAGCCGGCTGCGCGAGCGCGGGGCCCGCGCGTACCGCTCCTGCACCGCACGCCTCGTCCCGGGCATCGTCGACACCCAGTGCGGGTTCAAGCTGCTGCGCGGGGACCTGGCCCGCGATGTCTTCAGCGTCCTGCGCACGCCCGGTTTCTCCTTCGACGTCGAGCTGCTCGCCCGCGCGCGTCGTCTCGGCGCTGTCATCGACGAGTTCCCCGTCGTCTGGGCCGACGTCCCCGGATCGACCTTCGACCCGGTGCGTCACGGAGCAGGGTCCTTCGTCGACCTCGGTCGCATCGCCTGGCAGATGCGGGCGGCCCGCCCCGCGACCGCCACCGTCCAGGTGATCGCGCCGCGCGCTGTGCCCTCCGCCGTACCGCCGGCCGCGGCCGGCGCCGAGTTCTGAGGATGCCCGCGACCCCGCACCCGCCCGTCCCGCCTCCGGGAGGCCTGCGCGGCCACCACGCGGTCGTGGTCAACTGGCGCGACCTCGGGCACTCCCTGGCCGGAGGCTCCGAGCGCTACGCCTGGGAGTTCGCCCGCGCGCTCGCCGAGGCCGGGGCGCGCGTCGAGTTCGTGACCGCTCGCGAGCGTGGGCAGGCGCGACGCGAGGTGTGCGACGGCATCCGGGTCCAGCGAGGCGGGGGAGCCTTCACGTTCTACCTCCACGCCGCGCTCGCCCTGCTGCGGCGGCGGCGCACGTTGTCGGTGGTGATCGATCCCGAGTGCGGCATCCCGGCCTTCTCCCCGTTGTTCGTACGCCGCGACACCGTGGTGGTGATGCCTGTGCACCACGTGCACCAGGAGCAGTTCGCGACGTACTTCCCCGCGCCGCTGGCCGCCGTCGGGCAGTGGCTCGAGCGGGTCCTCATGCCTCGGGTGTACCGGCGCCGCCGCACCCTCGCGGTGTCGGAGTCGACGCGTGCGGAGATGGTGCGTCAGCTCGGCTGGCGCGGCGAGATCGATATCCTCGCCAACGGCGCGCAGGTGCCGGACCCGGCGCTGGTGAGCGCACGCGACAAGGACCCCGACCGGGTGGTCGTGCTCGGCCGTCTGGTCCCGCACAAGCGGGTGGACCTGGTGCTGCGCGTCGTGCGCGAGCTCGCGATCGAGCGTCCCGGACTGCACCTCGACGTCTGTGGCAAGGGCCCGGACCTCGAGCGGCTGATCGGCCTGGCCCACGAGCTCGGCATCGCCGACCGGGTCCGCTTCCACGGGTTCGTCGCCGAGGAGACCAAGCGGGAGGTGCTGCGCCGCGCCGCGCTCCACGTGTGTGCCTCCGACATCGAGGGGTGGGGCCAGGTGGTGATCGAGGCGGCCGGCTGGGGGGTGCCGACCGTCGCTCGCGACGTGCCGGGGCTGCGCGACTCGATCCGGGACGGCCACACCGGCTGGCTGGTGCCGGACGAGCCCGACCTCGACCTGGTCGCGGCCCGTCTCGCCGACCGGGTGCGCTCCGCGCTGAAGGGTCTGGAGCAGCCCGAGGAGCGAGCGGTCACCATCCGCGAGTGCCAGGAGTGGGCCGGGCGCTTCAGCTGGACGCGCATGCACCGCGAGGCGCTCGCCGTCGTCCACCAGGAGCTGCGACGGGTGGGGCGCGGCTGATCCTCAGCCGGTGCCGGTCAGCGACGCGGTCAGGGTCTGGAGCAGTGCCGTCAGGGACGCGTCGTCCCACTCGCTGCGCCGCCCCCGCAGCCCCAGCACGGTGCGCTCGCCGATCCCCACCGCGCCGAGCGACAGGCCGGTCCCGCCCGCCGTGACCGGGTGGAAGGCGAGGTCGTCGACCCCGGGCGCCTGCACCTGCCCCAGATGGGAGACCAACAGGCTCGAGCCGAGGCGAGGGGCCAGGACCCGCAGCGCGGTCTCGACGACCCGGCCACCCGCGCTGCCGCCGGCCTCGACCGGCGGCTGGGTGGGCGCCTCGCGCACCAGGCGCTCGATCGCCGCCAGATCCAGGTCCTCGACTCCGCGCAGCCGCAGCAGCTCGCTGCGGTCCGCGATGCGCCGCGGCGTGCCGGGCGCGGTCTCCTCCCGACGCGCCGCGCCGATGGCGATCGCCACGTGACGAGTACGCCGGCCGGCCGCGCGGTTGTGGTGCACGAGCCCGGCGCTCGCGGCGTGCACGAGGCGTGCGGTGCCGTGGTGGCCCGGCACGCTCGCGACCGCGAACGCGTCGCCCCCTGCGGGCGCGACGCCGGGGAGCGCGAGGCGGGCGGGCGGGGTGAAGGCGACCTCGCCCAGGCGGCGTACCGCGGCGCCGAGGAACCCGCCGGCTCGGGGACGCCCCGAGACACCGCGAGCGCCCGAGGAGACGTCGGTGCCGGTCACCTCCGCCAGGACGTCGAGCAGACCGAGCCCGTCGACCCAGGCGTGGTGCGCGGACACCACGAGGTGCTGGCCGGCCATCCCCACGACCACCGGGGTCCCGTCCTCCTCGGCGAGCCGGGCCCGCAGCGCGTCCACGTCGTCGGCGCGCTCCATCGCGACCTGCCGCGCCGGTGGCCGCTCGTCGGGCCAACCGTGACGGGACACGAGGTCCTGCAGCCGCTCACCGAGCCGGTCCGCCTCCGAGGGTCCGAGCGGCGCCGCCAGGCGCGCCGTGAGGAGGATCCGCCAGCGGATTCGTGGGTCGGCGATCCAGTCGCTCATCGAGCGCTCAGCGCTTCACGGCGCGGGCGACCAGGCTGATGCCGGGCAGCCGGTGCACGGGCAGGAACCGCTCGCTGGCGACGGCGGCGCGCAGCCCGGCGTTGAGCACCGGGTGCACCTCCTCCATCTCGCTCTCGCTCTCGTTGTTCTTGCGGCGCATCCGTGCGACCGGGCGCAGCAGCACGTTCCAGGAGCGGATGTCGACGACCTCCAGGCCGGCGCCCTCCAGGAGGCTGGCCAGGTCGGCGCGCTCGTAGCGCCGCAGGTGGCCCAGCGCGACGTCGTGGCCGCTCCACAGCGCCATGCTGCACGGCACCGCGACCAGGACCCGGCCGCCGGGACGCAGCACCCGTGCGGTCTCGCTGGCCACGGCCTTGTCGTCCTCGATGTGCTCCCAGGCGTCGGTCGACATCACCAGGTCCATGGACGCATCGGCGACCGGCAGGCTCTGGGCGTCACCGCGGACGACCTTTAGGTCCCGACCGCGGGCGATGCTCGCCGCGACGGGGGAGTACTCGATGCCGGTGACATCCCAGCCGAGGTCGCGCAGCACGCCGGTGTTGCCGCCCCCGCCGCAGCCCACGTCGAGGGCGCGGCCCGGCGGGAGCGGGCGCACCAGACGTCGCACCAGCGCCCGCCGCTCGGCGTACCACCAGTGCTTCTTCTCCAAGGCCGCCGACTTGCGGATCTCCTGCGCGTCCACGCTGCGGAACACTACTGGTCGCTGGCACGGAGGGGGCCCGGATGACACGCGTCAAACCATCACGACGGTTCGGTGACGCGTGGGTTACTTCCTGGTACTCTGCCGCCGGGCCGCGTGACGTCTGTCACCTGGTGGGAGAGAAGGGGAGCTTTCATGCGTCGAGTTGTTCCAGCGGTACTCGTGGGGCTGGGGGTGTTCCTCCTCGTGGCGGCGGCGCTGTTGAAGTTCTACGCCTACCCCAAGCTTGCGGTCGCCCCCATCGACCAGAACAGCGAGACGACGTTGACGGCCGAGGGCGCGGTCATCTTCGACACCGACCCGTCGATGCTGACCGAGGTCATGGTCGACCTGGAGGCGGTGTCGACGACGCGTGGCGACGTCGACGCGAGCCAGGAGGCCAGCGATGACCTCGGCGAGGAGATCCGGGTCTGGACCGACACCCAGACGATCACCTCCGACGACGGCGTCATCCGCTCGCAGAGCCGCGGCCGGGCGGCGTTCGACGCCCACACCGGCGAGGCGGTCGACTGCTGCGGTGCGTTCAGCGAGACCACCGAGGACGAGCGCGTCTCGGTCGTGCGTGAGGGCCTGATCTACAAGTTCCCCTTCGACACCAAGAAGGAGACCTACGAGTGGTGGGACGGCACCGCCGCGACCACCGTCCCGGCGGAGTTCGTCGAGGAGACCGACGTCGACGGCCTCGCCGTCTACAAGTTCGAGGCCGACCTGCCGCCCGCCGTGGTGGGCACCCGCGAGGTCCCCGCATCGGTGGTGGGCGAGCGCGGCTCGGACAACATCGAGGCTGACGTCGTCTACGCCAACAAGCGCACCTTCTACGTCGAGCCGGTGACCGGCGCGGTGATCGACCGCGTCGAGGAGCAGCGCTCCACCCTGGCGATCGACGGCGAGGAGCGGGCGACTACCACCGAGGCCGACCTCAGCTTCACCGACGCCCAGGTCGCCGAGAACGTCGATGAGTACGAGTCCAAGGCCTCGCTGCTCTCGATGGTCAACGGGCTGTTCCCGATCCTCGGGCTGGTCCTCGGACTGATCCTGATCGCTGTGGGCCTCCTGCTCAGCCGCCGTGGCGGCGACGCCGCTCCGGCCGGCGCGGGCGCCAAGGGCGACGACACGCGGCGCGCGACCGCCAAGGTCTGAGCGCCGGGTGCCGATCGGCACCACCCAGTACCGCCCGAGACGGGGCGAGGCCACCGGCCTCGCCCCGTCTCTGCGTCTCGTGCAGGCCGGGCTCAGCCCAGCAGGTCGGCGCCGAAGATCGCGGTGCCGGGGGTGAACCGGCCCCGGGTCGCCGACCAGCCGCCCCAGACCCGGTCGTGCCCGGCGGGCCACTCGGGCTCCAGCAGCGTGGTGATCCGGAACCCGGCGCCGGCCAGCAGCGTCACCCAGTCGCCCAGCGTGCGGTGGTGCTCCACGTAGGAGACCTCGCCGGTGGCGTCGTCGACCTCGACGTACGGCGTGCGGTCCCAGTAGGGCTGGCTGGCGACCAGGCCGGCCTCGCCGGGGTCGTCGGGGAACATCCATCGCGTCGGGTGGGTGATCGAGAAGGCGAAGCGCCCACCCGGGCGCAGCACGCGAGCGGTCTCCGCGACCGCCACGTCGATGTCGCGCACGAACTGCAGCGCGCCGAAGGAGGAGAACACGACGTCGAAGGAGGCGTCGGCGAACGGCAGGTCGGTCGCGGTGCCCAGCACCGACGGCACGACGACCCCGGACTCGAGGTCGATGCGGCGCGAGTGCTGCAGCTGGCGCAGTGACAGGTCGATGCCGTAGGCGCGGCCGCCCTGGGTGCGGATCCACCGCGAGCACTGACCCGCACCGGAACCGACCTCCAGCACGTCGCGGCCGGCGACCGGGCCGAGCACCCCGGCCTCCGACTCGGTGAGGCCCTCGGGACCCCACACGAAGCCGGTGTCGCCCAGGAACTCGCCGTGGGTGGCCTGGTACTCGTCGGCGTAGCGGTCCCAGTCCGGACCGTTGGCGTGCCGGGACTCGGTCTCGCTGACGGCTCGGCGCTCGACATGCATCGGTGGAAGCGGAGAATGGTGTCGGGAGTCGGGTGCGGCGGGGTTGCCCGAGGTGCTGCTCACGACTCGACGTTAATACGTTCCGTCGGCCCCGGCAGCGCCTGGGTTGGACGGTGTGCGGCGTGCGGCGTACGCTGGCGGTTGCGCCAGAGGTCTGCCTGCGTCCCGGACGGAGTGGACACTCGCTCGCTATCACTGCTTCCGCTCGGGAGCGACTCTCGATCGGTAGCGAAACCGGCCTTCGCGCGTGCCCGCACGACTTTCTGCCCACCAAGGAAATACTTCCCTTATGACGAGCACCATCTCCGCTCTTCCGGACTACGACGCGCCTCAGGTCGCGATCAACGACATCGGGTCCGAAGAGGACTTCCTCGCCGCCATCGACGCGACGATCAAGTACTTCAACGACGGCGACATCGTCTCCGGCACCATCGTCAAGGTCGACCGCGACGAGGTCCTGCTTGACATCGGCTACAAGACCGAGGGCGTCATCCCCTCGCGCGAGTTGTCGATCAAGCACGACGTCGACCCGTCCGAGGTCGTCTCGGTCGGTGACGAGGTCGAGGCCCTGGTCCTCCAGAAGGAGGACAAGGAAGGCCGCCTGATCCTGTCCAAGAAGCGCGCTCAGTACGAGCGTGCCTGGGGCACCATCGAGAAGGTCAAGGAGGAGGACGGCGTCGTCGAGGGCACCGTCATCGAGGTCGTCAAGGGCGGCCTCATCCTCGACATCGGCCTGCGCGGCTTCCTGCCCGCCTCCCTGGTGGAGATGCGTCGCGTCCGCGACCTCCAGCCCTACGTGGGTCAGACCCTCGAGGCCAAGATCATCGAGCTCGACAAGAACCGCAACAACGTGGTCCTGTCGCGCCGTGCCTGGCTCGAGCAGACCCAGTCCGAGGTTCGCCACGGCTTCCTGACCCAGCTGCAGAAGGGTCAGATCCGCAAGGGTGTCGTCTCCTCGATCGTCAACTTCGGTGCGTTCGTGGACCTCGGCGGCGTCGACGGCCTCGTGCACGTCTCCGAGCTGTCGTGGAAGCACATCGACCACCCCTCCGAGGTCGTCGCCGTGGGCGACGAGGTCACCGTCGAGGTCCTCGACGTGGACATGGAGCGCGAGCGGGTCTCCCTGTCGCTCAAGGCGACGCAGGAGGACCCGTGGCAACACTTCGCCCGGACCCACCAGATCGGCCAGATCGTGCCGGGCAAGGTCACCAAGCTGGTGCCCTTCGGCTCGTTCGTCCGTGTCGAGGAGGGCATCGAGGGCCTGGTCCACATCTCCGAGCTGGCCGAGCGCCACGTGGAGATCCCGGAGCAGGTCGTCCAGGTCAACGACGACGTCATGGTCAAGATCATCGACATCGACCTCGAGCGTCGTCGGATCTCGCTGTCGCTGAAGCAGGCCAACGAGACCGCTGCGGCGAGCGACGTCGAGGAGTTCGACCCGACGCTGTACGGCATGCCGGCGACCTACGACGAGCAGGGCAACTACGTCTACCCCGAGGGCTTCGACCCGGAGACCGGCGAGTGGCTCGAGGGCTTCGAGGACCAGCGCGCCGTCTGGGAGGACCAGTACGCCAAGGCGCACGCCCGCTGGGAGGCCCACGTCAAGCAGCAGGCCGAGGCCCGCAAGGCCGAGGCCGAGGCTGGCGAGGCCACCTCGTACTCCTCCTCGGCCGAGGTCGAGACCAGCGAGGAGACCGGTGGCGGCTCGCTCGCCTCGGACGAGGCGCTGCAGGCTCTCCGCGAGAAGCTCACCGGCGGCGGCAACTGATCCGCTGAAGGACTTCTCCACCAGCTGAACCACCGAGGCCCGGTCACCGCGAGGTGACCGGGCCTCGGTGCGTCCCGGGCCGTGCGAGGAGCGGGTTCAGCAGGCGAAGCGGCGGCGGTACTGCTGGGGGCTCAGGCCGCGCGCACGGGTGAGGTGCAGGCGCAGGTTCGCGGCGTTGCCGAAGCCCACGTCGGCGGCGATCCGGTCGATGGTGTGATCGGTGCGCTCGAGCAGCTGCTCGGCGCGCAGCACCCGCTGGGCGGTCACCCAGGCGTGCGGGGTCGCGCCGACCTCGGCGCGGAAGCGGCGCGCGAACGTGCGCGGCGACATCAGCGTGCGGTGCGCGAGCGTGGCGACATCGAGCTCGAGGTGCAGGTTGTCCAGGGCCCACTGCTGCAGGGCGCCGAAGGTCTCCTCGCGCAGGTCGGGCACGGGGCGCTCGATGAACTGCGCCTGGCCGCCGTCGCGCTGCGGCGGCACCACCATGCGCCGCGCGATGGTGGCGGCCACCGCCGAGCCGTGCTCCTGGCGCCAGATGTGCAGGGAGGCGTCGATGCTGGCGGCGGTCCCGGCGCTGGTCACGACCCGGCCGGAGTCGACGTGGAGGACCTCGGGCACGACGCGAGCGCGGGGGAATCGCCGGGAGAGCTCCTCGGTGTAGCGCCAGTGGGTCGTGCACTCGCGGTCGTCGAGGAGCCCGGCCTCGCCGAGCACGAAGGCGCCGGTGCACATCGACATCAGCCGGGCGCCGCGGTCGTGAGCAGTCCGCAGTGCCTCGAGGACGGGCGGCGGGACGCTCTGGGCGAGCCCCTCGGTCGGCAGCGCCACCACCAGGTCGGCCCGGGTCACCCGCTCGAGGTCGTGGTCGACGCTGATCGTGAACCCCGCGCCGGTGCGGACCGGACCGGGGACGGCCGCGCACAGGGCGAAGTCCAGCACCGGCAGCCCGTCGTCGCTGCGGTCGCTGCCGAAGGCCTCGCAGGCGACCCCGAGCTCGAAGGCCGTGATGCCGTCGTAGGTGATCACGGCCACGTTGGTGAGCATCGATCCAGCATGCCACGCGGTTGGCAGGAAATCGATGGGCATAGACAGGTCTGCCACTCGTGGCAGGATCACGACGAGCGAAGGATTGCTGCCATGACCTTCGTGATCCTTCTTCTCGTCCTCGCGGCGGTGCTCCTCGGAGGCACGCTGCGTCTGCTCGCGCGAGACAGCCGCGGCCCGGCCGCGCCGCCGTCCTCGCACGTCCAGGACCCGCAGTTCCGGGCGCCGGGGGCGCGCTGACCCCCTCCCGTCGGCGAGCCTTGGTCCGGTGAGCATGATCGGTCCATGACGACCCGGTTGCTGCTCCTGGCCGACACCCACCTGCCGCGACGGGCGCGTGCCCTGCCCGAGCAGGTGTGGGCGGAGGTCGACCGCGCCGACGTCGTGGTCCACGCCGGCGACTGGGTCGACGTCTCGCTCCTCGACGACCTCGAGGCCCGGGCGCGGCGGTTGGTCGGGGTCTACGGCAACAACGACCACGGGGTGCTGCGCGAGCGGCTGCCGGAGGTCGCGCGCGCGGAGATCGACGGCGTGCGCCTCGGCGTCGTGCACGAGACCGGCTCCGCCGCGGGCCGCGAGGAGCGCTGCAGCGCGGCGTACGACGACCTCGACGTGCTGGTCTTCGGCCACTCCCACATCCCGTGGGACACCACGACCGCCACCGGCCTGCGACTGCTCAACCCCGGGTCCCCGACCGACCGGCGCCGCCAGCCGCACTGCACCTACATGACGGCGCTCGCCGGCGCCGGCGAGCTGCGCGAGGTGACGCTGCACCGACTGCCCCCGCGCGGTTGAGCCGACGCGCTCACTCCGCGAGCAGTCCGGCCCCGCGGCGCGCGTAGAGGTCGAGCACGACCTGGCGGTCGATGACGCCGCAGCGCTGCGCCCACTCGTCGTACGCCGCGGCGAGGTCGGCGACGAGCTCCGGGTGCTCGCCGGCGAGGTCGGAGAGCTCGGTGCGGTCGGTGACCATGTCGTAGAGCTCCCAGTCCTGGGCGTGCTTGCGCACCAGCTTCCAGCGTCCGCGCCGCGCGCCCGAGTTGCCCTCGTGCTCCCAGGTCAGCAATCGCTGGTCGTCGGTGGCGTCGTCGATCAGCGTCGGCAGCAGGCTGGAGCCCTCGGGCGGGTGCACCTCGCGGCCGGCCGCCGCGCGGTCGTAGTCGGCCCCGCTGACCTCGAGTAGCGTCGCCATGATGTCGGTCAGCTGGTGGGGCTGGTGGCGCAGGCGGGCCTTGGTGCCGAGCTCGGCCGGCCAGTGGACCACGAGCGGGGTGGCGATGCCGCCCTCGTGGATCCAGTGCTTGTACTCGCGGAACGGGGTGTTGGAGAGGTTGGCCCAGGATCGGCCGTAGGTGGCGTAGCTGTCCTCGCCGCCCGGTCGGATGCTCGGGTCGTTGCCCGGACGCACCGGCTCGCCGGCGCGGGTGGTGTCGTCGAAGCTGACGTAGGTGGTCACGAACTCCTGGGCGCTCTCCAGCGGCATCTCCTCGGCGCACCCGCCGTTGTCGGAGAGGAACAGGAACAGCGTGTCCTCCAGGGCGTCCTGCTCGCGCAGCTGGGCCACGATCCGCCCGACCCCCTGGTCGACCCGGTCGACCTGCGCGGCGTACACCGCCATCCGCAGTGCCTCCCACTCCTTGTCCTCGACCTGGCTCCAGGCCGGCACCCGCGGGTCACGGTCGCTCAGCGGCCAGTCGGGGGCGATGATCCCGGACTTCACCAGCCGCTCCAGGCGCTGCTCGCGCAGCTCGTCCCAGCCGGCGTCGAAGCGCCCGGCGTACGACGCGATGTCCTCCGGACGCGCGTGCAGCGGCCAGTGCGGCGCGGTGTAGGCGGTGTAGAGGAAGAACGGGGCGTCGGCGTGCTCGGCGTGGTGCTGGCGCAGGAACTCGACCGCGTGGTCGGTGATCGCGTCGGTGTAGTAGAAATCCGGGTCCGCGAGCGCCTCGTCGTCGATGGTGGTCTCGTCGCGGGTGAGGGTGCGCGGGCGGAAGAAGCTGCCGGCGCCCTCGAGGGTGCCGTAGAAGGCATCGAAGCCGCGCCGGGTGGGCCAGCTCGCGGCGGGGGTGTGGATGTCGCCGGAGAGGTGCCACTTGCCCGCGATGTAGCTGCGGTAGCCCGCGGTGCCGAGCGCCTCGGCGAGGGTGACGTTGCGGTCGTTGAGCGTGCCGGGGTAGCCCTCGGGGGAGTCGTCGTAGTTGAGGATGCCGATCCCGGTCTGGTGCGGGTGCAGGCCGGTCATCAGCGACGCGCGCGAGGGGCTGCAGCGCGCCGTGTTGTAGAACTGCGTCAGCCGCACCCCCGACTCCGCCAGCGCGTCGATGTGGGGTGTGCGGATCTCGCCTCCGTAGCACCCGATGTCGGAGAAGCCCATGTCGTCCACGAGGACGATCACGACATGGGGGCGGCGGGCGGTGCGCTGCGGCATGGGGGCTCTTCTCTGCTCGGCGGTCTCGGGTGCTCGGTGGTCCGTACGGCGCGCCGTGGCGGTGGACGCGGCCGCGGTCCGTGTTTAATGTGCACAATACCGATGGAGTTAATGAATCAGAGAAAGTTGGACGCCGTGAAGTCATCCCTCACCCGTTTCCTCGCCGCGGCGGCGGTCCTGCCGGCGGTGGCGGCCATCGCCTCGTGCGGCTCCGACGGCGCCAGCGCCGACGGTGGCGACGCGGAGATCGTGATCGCGCGCGGCGCCGGCGTCAACGGCGCGGCGATCGAGACGCTCGTCGGCGAGTTCGAGGAGGAGACCGGGGTCGAGGTCGACACCGTCGAGCTCAGTGACACCGACTACGGGCCCAAGATGCGGCTGATCCAGCAGACCGGGCGCTCCGACTTCGACCTCGCGATCGCGATCCCCGGCGACATCTTCCCGCTCACCGACACCGACGGGGTCTACGCGCCGCTCGACACCGCGGGCTTCGACCCCGAGGGCCTCGCCGCGCTCGAGGAGGCCGGATTGGTCGAGGACAACCACCTGGTCAACCAGGACATCACGCCGCTGACGGTGTACAGCAACGAGTTCGCGGACAACCCGCCGAACACCTGGGCGGACTTCTTCGACCTCGAGAAGTACCCCGGCTACCGCGGCCTGCAGTCCGGCGGCTTCGGCGTCCCGATCAACATCGAGATCGCACTGCTCGCCGACGGCGTCGCGCCCGCCGACCTCTACCCGCTCGACCTGGACCGGGCGTTCGCCAAGCTCGACACGATCAAGGACGACATCACCTTGTGGGACGCGGCTCCCAAGTCGCTCCAGGACGTGCTGGACGGGAACACGACGATGACCTTCACCTACTCCCCGGCGGCCCTGGGCGCGGTCAAGGACGGCGCGGACGTGGGCGTCACCCTCTTCGAGGACGCGCCGATCGTGCGCGGCTATGCGGCGCTGCTGGAGAAGGGCCCGAACGGCCCGGACGCCGGGCAGCAGTTCCTCGACTGGTGGAGCAAGCCCGAGGTGCAGGCGAGGTACGCCGAGCTGACCAACTTCGGCATCGTGCTGCCCTCGACGGCGGTCTATGAGCGCCTGGACCGCAAGGACCTGGCCTATGCGCCGTTCGTGGAGGGCCAGGAGCAGGGCTCGCTGCTCGACTACGACTACTACACCGAGACCAACGACGCCGACGTCAGCAACCTCGACGAGGTCCTCAACCGCTGGAACGAGTGGCGCGCTTCGTGACGGTCCTCGCCCCGCGTGCCCGGCAGGTGCCGGGGGTGCGGCGGGTGCGGCGGGTGCCCTCGCTCGCCAGCCCCGCCCTGCTCGCCCTCCCGGCCGTCGCGTTCGTCGTGGTCTTCGCGGTGTTCCCGCTCGCCGACTTCGCCTGGCGCAGCATCCGCGTCGACGGCTCCTTCACCCTCGCCCACTACCGCGAGATCGCGGAGAGCAGCTACTTCGGCGACGTCCTGGTGCGCACGGTCCTCACCAGCATGGGCGTGACCGCGTGCTGCGTGGTGCTGGGCTACCCGCTCGCGGTGCTGCTGCACCGCGCCCGCGGTCGCACCAAGATCCTGCTCGCCGCCCTGGTGGTGCTGCCCTACCTCACCTCGGTGCTGGTGCGCGTCTTCGCGTGGTCGGCGCTGCTCGGGCTGCGCGGCCCGGTGAACCGGGTGCTGGTCGCCCTCGGCGTCTTCGAGGAGCCCCAGCAGCTCGGGCACAGTCTCACCGGGGCGGTCATCGGGCTGGTCCACGTGCTGATGCCGATCGCGGTGCTGACGATGTGGGCGACCATGTCGCGCATCGCGCCGGGGCACGAGGTCACCGCCGGTGCGCTGGGCGCCTCGCCGGTGCGGGTCTTCACGAGCGTGTACTGGCCGCTGTCGCGACCCGGCGTCGCCGCGGGCGCGCTCCTGGTCTACGTGCTGGCGCTGGGCGCCTACGTCATCCCGGTGGCGCTGGGCGCGACCAACGGGCTGCTGTTCGCCCAGGTCGTGGCCGACCAGGCCACCGTCGCGCTGAACTGGCCGCTGGCCGGCGCGATGACCGTGGCGATGCTGCTGGCCGGCGTCGCCCCGCTGGTGGTGGTGCGGCTGGTGCTGCGCCGGCGCCGCGACCCCTACCCGGCCCGCCAGCGGCTCGCCTTGCGGTTCGTGCTGCCGGTGCTCGAGCTGGTGCCCGCGCCGGTGTGGCGGGTGCTCGCGCGGGTCCTGGCCCTGCTGGTGCTGGCCTTCCTGGTGATCCCCGAGCTCGTCGTGGTGGTGTTCTCCGTCGGCCCCACCAACCGGCTCTCGCTGCCGCCGGACTCGCTGACCCTCGACGGCTACCGGGCCTTCTTCGACGACCCGCTGTGGACCACGCCGATGTCGCGCTCGTTCGCGTTCGCCGCCGCCGACGGGGTGCTCGCGCTGGTGCTCGGCGGGCTCGCGGCGTACGGCCTGGTGAGGGCGGGGGGACGGGCGCTGACCCTCGGCCTGGGCCTGCTGGTCTTCCCGCTTGCCCTGCCCGAGATCGTGCCCGCGCTCAGCTTCTACGTCTTCGCCAACCGTTTCGGGCTGTCGGGGACGTCGTCGGGCGTGGTGATCGGGCAGGCGGTCACCGCGATCAGCCTGGCCGTGGTGATCATCGCGGCGGTGGTGCGCAACATCGACCTCGACCTCGAGCACGCCTCCCGGATGAGCGGCGCCTCGCGGCTGCGGACCCTCGCGCGGGTGGTCGTGCCGCTCGCGATGCCCGGGCTCCTCGTGGGTGGGCTGTACGCGTTCCTCAACGCCTTCGACAATCTCGTCCTGCCGCTGTTCGTGGCCGGGCTCAACACCACCGTGCCGGTGCGGATGTTCTCCCAGATGCAAGACACCCTCAGCTCCACGATCGCGGTCGTGGCCTCGCTGCTGATCGGGCTGCTGCTGGCGGCGACCGCGGTCGCGGTCGCGGTGATGTCGCGCGCCCCGGCCCGTATCGACCTCGCCGACGTGGCGAGCAGGAAGTGACGGACATGACGGTGACCACCTCCACCACCCCCGCACCCGACGCCACCGGGCGCGCGCCCGAGGCCGTCGGGCTGGACCGCGCGACCAAGCGGTACGGCGCCGTGGCCGCGCTCGACGGCGTCTCGCTGTCGGTCGGCGACGGCGAGTTCGTGACCCTGCTCGGGCCCAGCGGCAGCGGGAAGACGACCTGCCTGCAGATCATGGCCGGCATCACCCGACCCGACGACGGCACGGTGCGGATCGCGGGTCGCGACGTACGCCGGGTGCCGATGCACAAGCGCAACATCGGGATGGTCTTCCAGAGCTACGCGCTCTTCCCGCACCTCGACGTCGCGTCGAACGTGCTCTATCCGCTGCGCACGCGCGGGTGGTCGAAGGAGCGCGCGCTGCGGGCGATGCGCGAGGCGCTCGCGCTCGTGCGGCTGACCGGGTTCGAGGAGCGCCGTCCCGACCAGCTCAGCGGCGGGCAGCAGCAGCGGGTGGCGCTCGCGCGGGCGATCGTCTTCGAGCCGAGCGTGCTGCTGCTCGACGAGCCGCTGTCGGCGCTGGACCGGTTGCTGCGCGAGGAGATGCAGCTGGAGCTGCGCCGGGTGCACGAGCTCACCGGCATGGCGACGGTGTGCGTCACCCACGACCGCTCCGAGGCGCTGACGATGTCGGACCGGGTGGTGCTCCTCGACGGCGGCCGGATCGTCCAGGAGGGCACGCCGCGGGAGATGTACGACGACTCCGCGACGCTGTTCGCCGCGCAGTTCCTGGGGGAGGTGAACCGGTTCGCGATGACGTTGCGCGACGGGGTGCTGTCCGACGGCGCCCGGACGCTGCGCTCGACGCGTGCCGCCACGGTGCCCGAGGGCGACGTCGACGTGGCGTTCCGGGTCGAGAACGTGCGCCTGGAGCCCGCCGGGGACGAGCGGGGCGACGAGGCCTGGACGGGTGTCGTGCGCGACACGGTCTTCCTCGGCGAGGGGATGCGCTACGTCGTCGACCTCGGCGGCGGGTCGGTGGTCGCCCGGGTGGCGCGGGGCCTGGGCCCGGTCGCCTTCGTCGCGGGTGACCGGGTGCGGGTGCGGGTGGCGCCGAGCGAGGTGATGGTCTTCCCGGCCGCAGGGTGACGGCTGCTCGGCTGTCGCTGCGCGCCCGCTACCGTGACGCCATGCGAGTGGGACTCACCGGCGGGATCGCCTCGGGCAAGAGCACTGTCGCGGCGATGCTGGAGGAGCTCGGCGCGGTCATCATCGACGGCGACAAGCTCGCCCGCGAGGTGGTCGAGCGGGGCACGCCCGGGCTCGCCGCGGTCGTCGAGGCCTTCGGCGAGGAGCTGCTGACCCCGGAGGGCGACCTGGACCGGCCCGCGCTGGGCAAGGTCGTCTTCGGCGACGAGGCCAAGCGCCGGGTCCTCGAGGGGATCGTGCACCCGTTGGTCTTCGAGCGGTACGCCGCGCTCGAGGCAGCTGCCCCGCCGGACGCCCTGGTCGTGCATGACATCCCGCTGCTGGCCGAGTCCGGGCGCGCCGACACCTTCGACGCCGTACTCGTGGTGGACGTGCCGGTCGCGACCCAGCTCGAGCGGCTGGTCCGCGACCGGGGCATGGACCCTGCCGACGCCGAGGCACGCATCGCCGCGCAGGCGACGCGCGAGCAGCGCCTCGCCATCGCCACCCACGTGCTGGACAACACCGGCACCCGCGAGCAGCTGCGCGACCGGGTGCACGAGGTGGTCGCGGAGCTCCGCGGCGCGGCGGACCGGCTGTAACGCGGGGTTGTTGCCGCTCCACACGCGTCGTACGACGTGCGAAGCGTCGACACTCCGTGGGAAGAGCCCGCGGCCGCACCACAAGCGCCGACTCGCGCAACCACAAGGGCCGACTCGGCGAGATGCACGAGAGCCCCCGCCGTGCGGGACGGCGAGGGCTCGGGTGCGAGAGGTGACGCGGGCGGGGTCAGGCCGCCAGGTCGGGGTCGGCGATGCGGCGCAGCTTCTGCAGCGCCTCCCGCTCGAGCTGGCGGACCCGCTCGGCGGAGATGCCGTGCTTGGTGCCGATGTCGGCGAGCTTGTGCTGGCGCCCGTCGACCAGGCCGTAGCGCGAGCGGATGATGTCGGCGGCACGGTCGTCGAGGTGACCGACCAGGCTGTTGAGCCGCTCGCGCGACTCCACGTCGAGGACGGTGAGGTCCGGGCCCGGCGAGGTCTCCTGGGCCATCAGGTCGCCCAGCGAGGTGTCGCCGTCCTCATCGACCGGGGAGTCGAGGCTGACGTGCTCGCGGCCCCAGGCCATCAGGTCCAGCACCCGCTCGACCTCCATGCCGAGCTCCTGGGCGATCTCGGCGGGCTCGGGGTCGCGGCCGAGCTGGCGCTCCAGGGTGCGGCGCGCGCCGCCGACCTGGTTGAGCTCCTCGACCACGTGCACGGGCAGGCGTACGACCCGGGCCTGCTGGGCGATCCCTCGCGTGATCGCCTGGCGCACCCACCAGGTCGCGTAGGTGGAGAACTTGTAGCCCTTGGTGTAGTCGAACTTCTCGACCGCCCGGATCAGGCCGGTGTTGCCCTCTTGGATCAGGTCGAGCATCGGCATCTGCGCGCGGCCGTACTTGCGGGCGATGGAGACCACGAGGCGCAGGTTGGCGGTGATGAAGGTGTCGACGGCGCGTCGCCCCTCCTCGGCCAGCCACTCCAGCTCCTCGCGGGAGGCCGACATGGGGGCACCACCCTTGCGGCGACCGACGCGGCCCTCGCGCAGCAGCTGCTCGGCCATCAGCCCGGCCTCGATCGTCTTGGAGAGCTCGACCTCGGCGGCGGCGTCGAGCAAGGGGTTGCGCGCGATCTCGTCGAGGTAGAGGCCGACGCTGTCGCGGCCCTCGATCTCGCGTGTCCCTGCCGTCGCGGTTCGTGTAGCCATGGGGGACCCTCCTCGCTTCTGTGGTCGCCGCGCGGTGCAGTGCCACAAGGTGAACAACGCTCCCTGTGTCCCGAGGATTCCCCGGTCAAACGTGGAGCCTTCACCCCTGAACGACGTCCGGGACGGGCGCCGAGTTGCGTCGCGGCCGAACTCTCAGGGACTTCTCAGGGCCCCCGCCCCCCGGATGGGGAGCGGGGCCCTGGGAGTGGTTCGGCGCCGCGGGCGACACGGATTGCTCAGCGGGTCGAGCGCGCTTCGTCTAGGAGGTGGGCGGCGTGCTGGCCAGGCCCATCCGGTCCAGGATCCAGGCCAGCGAGAACGCTCGGTCGTGCCAGGCCTTGTAGCGACCCGAGACGCCGCCGTGGCCGGCGCTCATCTCGGTGCGCAGCAGGATGTCGGGGCTCGCGGTGCGCTCGCGCAGCCGCGCGACCCACTTGGCCGGCTCGACGTAGAGCACCCGGGTGTCGTTGAGCGAGGTCTCGGCCAGGATCGGCGGGTAGTCCTGCGCGGTGACGTTGTCGTACGGCGCGTAGGCGGCGATCCACTCGTACGCCGCGGGGTCGTCCTCGGGGTTGCCCCACTCGTCGTACTCGGTCACGGTCAGCGGCAGCGTCGCGTCGAGCATGGTGGTGAGGTTGTCGACGAAGGGCACCTGGGCGACGATCCCCCCGAACAGCTCGGGGGCCTGGTTGGCGACCGCACCCATCAGCAGCCCGCCGGCGCTGCCGCCCTCGGCGATGAGGGTCTCCGGGGTGGACCAGCCGGTGCGGACGAGGTGGCGCGCGCAGGCGATGAAGTCGGAGAAGGTGTTCTGCTTGTGGGCGAGCTTGCCCTCGTCGTACCAGCGCCGGCCCATCTCGCCGCCGCCGCGCACGTGCGCGATCGCGAACGCCGCGCCGCGATCGAGCAGCGAGAGCCGCCCGATCGAGAAGTAGGGGTCCATCGAGGCCTCGTAGGCGCCGTAGCCGTAGAGCAGCGTCGGCACCGGCCCGGCGCCGCCGCCGACGTCCTCGCGCGCGCCGATGCGGCACACGATCGAGATCGGGATCCGCTCGCCGTCCTCGGCGGTGGCCCAGAGCCGGTGCTCCTCGTAGTCGGCCGGGTCGTAGCCGCCGAGCACCGGGGTGCGGCGCAGCAGGTGCAGCTCGCGGGTGCGCACGTCGTAGTCGTAGACCGACGGCGGCACCGCCATCGTGGTGTAGCCGAGGCGCACCACCGGCTGGTCGAAGGCCGGGTTGGACCCGGCGCCGACGGTGTAGACCGCCTGGTCGAAGCCGACGAGGTAGTCCTCGCCGAGCCCGCTGTCCGCGTCGCCGCCGTCGCCCGTGAGCTCGATGATGCGCAGCTGGGTCAGCCCGCCGCTGCGCTGGTGCACGACCAGGTGGCCGGCGAAGGCGTCGACGCCCTCCAGGCGCACCGACGGGTCGTGGGCGATGAGCGGGCGCCACTGCTCCGGCGGGGTCGGCGCGACCGGCGCCACCGCGATCTCGAAGTCGGGGCCGGTGCCGTTGTGGTGGACCAGGAAGACCTCCTCACCGCCGATGCGGGCGGGCTCGAGGGAGTACTCCAGGTCCTCGCGGCGCTCGGCGAAGACCTGCCAGGTCGCCGCGGGGTCGGTGGTGTCGAGGTAGTGGTACTCGCTGGTGGTCTTCGAGCCGAGGGCGATCATCAAGAACCGCGCGTCGCGGCTGCGCCCGATGCCGGTCCAGAAGCGGCCGTCGGTCTCGTGGAGCACGAGCTCGTCCTCGGACTGCGGGGTGCCGAGGCGGTGGCGCCAGACCTTGTCGGGACGCCAGCTCTCATCCACGGTGGAGTAGTAGGTGTCCAGGCCGTTGGGGTGCCAGGTGACGTTGCCGAGCACGCCGGTGAGCTCGTCGGGGAGCAGCTCGCCGGTGCTGAGGTCCTTGAAGCGCACGGTGTAGCGCTCGTCGCCGGCGGTGTCGACCGACCAGGCCAGCAGCCGGTCGTCGAGGCTGACCGCGGAGCCGCCCAGGGAGAAGAAGTCGTGGCCCTCGGCGAGCGCGTTGAGGTCGAGGAGCACCTCCTCGCCGGGCAGCGCCGGCTGGTCGGGGGCGCAGTCCTCGGCGGGGCGGGGCGGGGTCCAGTCGTCGGCGTCGCGCACCGGCACGCGGCAGCTCGCGCCGTACTCCTTGCCCTCGAAGGAGCGGCCGTAGTACCAGTAGCCGCGGTTGCGGGTCGGCACCGAGAGGTCGGTCTCGAGGGTGCGCGAGCGGATCTCCTCGAAGATCGAGGAGCGCAGGCCGGCCAGGTGGGCGGTGCGCTGCTCGGTCCAGGCGTTCTCGGCCTCGAGGTGCGCGATCACCTCGGGGGAGTCCTTGTCGCGCAGCCACTCGTAGTCGTCGACCCGGGTGTGCCCGTGGATCTCGCGGGTGGTGGGGCGGCGGGGGGCGAGCGGCGGCTGCGTGAGCGGCTCCGCGGCGGCGGAGGCGGGACTGTCGGACATGTCGGCGACGATAGCGTCGCCCCATGACACGACCGACCGTGGACCTCAACGCCGACCTCGGGGAGGAGGTCACCGACGACACCGCGCTGCTGGGGGTGGTGACCAGCGCCAACGTCGCCTGCGGCTATCACGCCGGGTCCGCGGCGATCATGCGCGCGGTCTGCGAGGAGGCGGCCGCGCGCGGCGTGAGCATCGGGGCCCAGGTCTCCTACGACGACCGGGCGAACTTCGGGCGGGTGGCGCGCGACGTCGCCGCCGACGTCTTGCGCGAGCAGGTCGCCGACCAGGTCGGCACGCTCGCGCAGATCGCCGCGGCCGCCGGGACGGCGGTGCGCTACGTCAAGCCGCACGGCGCGCTCTACCACCGCGCGATCATCGATGCCGAGCAGGCCGGCGCGGTGCTGGCGGGCTCCGGTGACCTGCCCGTGCTGGGGATGCCGGGGCACCTGCTCGACGGGGCCCGGGCGGCGGGTCGCCGGGTGCTGCACGAGGGCTTCCCCGACCGCGGATACGGCGCGGACGGCCGGCTGCTCCCGCGGGGGCTGCCCGGCGCGCTGCTCGAGGACGTCGCCGAGATCGCCGCCCAGGCGGTGCGGCTCGCCGGCCGGGTGGACTCGGTCTGCGTGCACGGCGACAGCCCCGGGGCGGTCGCCCACGCCCACGCCGTACGACGTGCGCTGGAGGAGTCCGGGCACGTGGTCGGCTCGTGGTGGACGGGGGAGCCGGGGGAGCCGGGTGGCTCCTGATCCGGCGGATTCCCGGGCGAGCACTCCCTTCCGCGGATGTGAGGATATATGATCTGGATCTCACCGACCTGAGGAGTTCTCGATGTCCCACATCGTCGTCACCGGCAGCACCAAGGGAGTCGGCAACGCCCTGGCCCGTGAGTTCCTCCGGCGGGGGCACAGCGTGGTCGTGACCGGCCGCGGCGCCGCGGCCGTCGACGAGGCGGCCGGCAAGCTCGCGCCGGAGGCCACCGGCGGGGCCCGCGTCCTGGGCCGCGCCACCGACGTCACGGACGTCGAGGAGGTCCAGGCGCTGTGGGACTTCGCGGCCGGCGAGCTCGGCCGGGTCGACCTGTGGGTCAACAACGCCGGCGTCGCGAACACAACCGCCGCCATCGTCGACACCACGCCGGCCGACGTCCGCGCGATGGTGAGCACCAACATGCTGGGCACGATCTTCGGCTCCCAGGTCGCGGTCCGCGGCATGCTCGCGCAGGGCGGCGGGCAGCTGTTCAACGTCCTCGGCGGCGGCAGCGACGGCAAGATCCGCCCGAACATGGGGGTCTACGCCGCCACCAAGCGCGGCCTGGACATGTTCACCCGCGCGCTGGTCAAGGAGACCAAGGACAGTGCCGTGCGGGTGGGTCAGGTGCGCCCCGGGATGCTGATCACCGAGGGCTGGCTGCGCGAGGCCGCGGTCGCGCCCGAGCAGGTCGCCAGCCAGCGCAAGATCCTCAACATCCTGTGCGACCACGTCGACGACGTCGCGCCCTACCTCGTCGAGAAGATGCTCGCCAGCACCCGCTCGGGCGAGGAGATCGCCTGGCTGACCAACGCGCGGATGATGCGCAAGTTCATGTCGCCCAAGCAGGACGTGCTCGCCCGCTACGGGCTGTAGGACGGTCGGGCCGCACCGGACGGCGTCGCGCTGCCAGACTGGGCGCATGCGATTCCGGGCGGTCGGCGAGCACGCGCTGCTCGTCGAGGTCGACGATGCGGGCAGCGCCCTGGCGCTCGCCACCTGGGCGCGGCACGCCGGCATCGAGGCGACCGACGTGGTGCCGGGTGCCGGCACCGTGCTGTTCGACGGCGTGGCCGCGGACCTGGCCCACGTGGCCGACCGGCTGGGCGCCTGGCCGGGTCCGGCTGACGCGCCGCCCGGCGCGCTCGTCGAGGTGGCGGTCACCTGGGACGGCGCCGACCTGGAGTGGGTCGCTGAGCAGTGGGGGACCGGCCCGGAGGGGGCGGTCGCCCGGCTGTGCGACCTCGAGCTGGTGTCGGCGTTCTGCGGCTTCGCGCCGGGCTTCGCCTACCTCGCGGGGCTGCCGGCGGACCTCGCCGTACCCCGGCTGGCGACGCCGCGGCCGCGGGTGCCGGCCGGGTCGGTGGCGCTGGCCGACACGTGGTGTGGCGTCTACCCCTCCGCCTCGCCGGGCGGCTGGCGGCTGCTCGGGCACACCGACGCGCCGCTCTGGGACGTCGACCGGGCCGAGCCGGCGCTGCTCGCGCCCGGCACCCGGGTGCGGTTCGTGAGCGCGTGAGCGCCGGCCTGCTGCACGTGCTGCGCGCCGGGACGCTGAGCACCGTGCAGGACCGCGGCCGGCCCGGGCTGGCGCACCTCGGCGTGCCCCGCGCCGGGGCACTGGACCAGCCGGCCGCCGCGCTGGCCAACCGGCTGGTCGGCAACCCTGAGGGCGCCGCGGTGCTCGAGGTGACCCTCGGAGGTCTGGAGGTCCTCGCCGACGTCGGACGCTGGGTGGCGGTCACCGGCGCCCCCGCGCCGCTGCGCATCGACGGCGTCGCCCGGGACCTGGCCCGCGCGACCTGGCTGGCGCCCGGGGCTCGGCTGCGCCTGGAGGCGCCGCCCTCGGGGGTGCGGTCCTACCTCGCGGTCGCCGGCGGGCTGGTTCCGGCGCCGGTGCTGGGGTCGCGCTCCACCGACGTCCTGGCCGGGGTCGGTCCGCCGCCGGTCCGCGACGGGGCGCGGCTGCCGCTCGGCGTACCGACCGGGTCGCCCGCTCCCCACGACACCCCGCGCCCGCCGGTGCCGGGGCCGCTGCGGCTGCGTCCCGGGCCCCGCGAGGACTGGTTCGCCGCCGAGGCGCTCGCGCGGCTCGCCGCGACGTCGTACGTCGTGCTGCCGGCGTCCAACCGGGTCGGGCTGCGCCTCGACGGCCCGCCGCTGCCGCGGGTGCGGCACGGGGAGCTGCCGAGCGAGGGGATGGTGCTCGGGGCGGTGCAGGTGCCACCGGACGGGCGCCCGGTGGTGTTCCTCGCCGATCACCCGCCCACCGGCGGCTACCCGGTCGTCGGGGTGGTCGCGCCCGAGGACCTCTGGCAGTGCGCGCAGCTGCGCCCGGGGGAGCGGGTGCGGTTCGCGCTCACGCCGGCGCGTCGTCGCCCGGGTCCTCCTCCGCCTCCGGGGCCGGCGGGGTCCAGGCGCTGAGCGCAGGGTCGTCGACGGCGTAGGAGCGCACGGGGCCGGGTGTGGTCTCGGCGGTCTCGAAGCGGACCGTCACCACGCCGCGCCCGGATCCCCACACCCACCCACGGCCCATCTCGGCGTGCACGACGTCCATGCCCGGGGACCAGGTGCCGCGGGAGTGCCGGGGCACCTCGACGTCGGCGAGCGCGGCCAGCTCGGCGTCCTCGGCGCCGCCGTCCTCGCCGGTCTCCCCGAACAGGTCCTCCTGCACCCAGTCGGCCAGGCCCGACACACCGACGCCGAGCAGCCGCACGCCGCCGGAGAGGTCGGTGGTGGCGATCAGCTCGCCCAGCAGCGCCCGGGCCATCCGCCCGATCATCGCGGCCTGATCGGTGGGGGAGGCGAGCGTGGTGGAGCGGTTGACGGTGGTGAAGTCGTGCAGGCGCACCTTGATGGTGACCGTGCGCCCGGACATCCCGGCCTTGCGCAGCCGCGCGGCGACCTCGCCGGCCTGCCGGGTGAGCAGGCCCTCCAGCAGCCGCCGCTCGGTCAGGTCGGTCTCGTAGGTGCCCTCGACGCTCACCGACTTGGCCTCGCGCTCGGGGACCACCGGCCGGTCGTCGATGGCCCGGGCCAGCTGGTGCAGGCCGCGGCCCTGGGAGCGGCCGACCAGCTGGACCAGCTCGTCGAGCTCGACGGACTCGAGGTCGGCGACGGTGTGGACGCCGCCGCGGCGCAGCCGCTCGACGGTGGCCGGGCCGACGCCGGGGATCACGCTCACGTGCATCGGGCGCAGCAGGTCGCGCTCGGTGCCGGGCTCGACGACCACCAGCCCGTCGGGCTTGTCGAGGTCGCTGGCCACCTTGGCGATGAACTTGGAGGTGCCGATGCCCACCGAGGCGGTGAGCCCGCCGGTGGCCTCGGTGACCCGGGCGCGCAGCTGCTCGGCGAAGTCGCGCACGGTGGCGACCTCGAGGTCGGGCAGGTCGGCCTGCTCCAGGTCCACGAACGCCTCGTCGAAGGACAGCGGCTCCACCAGCGGGCTGACCTCGCGCAGCAGCCGCATGACGATCGCGCTGCTCTCGCGGTAGGCGTGGAAGCGGCCCCCGAGGAACGCGGCGTGCGGACAGCGTGCGCGGGCCTCGCGGGTCGACATCGCCGAGCGCACGCCGTAGCGCCGGGCCTCGTAGGAGGCGGTGGAGACCACGCCGCGGCCGCCGACGCCCCCCACGACCACCGGCTTGCCGCGCAGCGAGGGCTTGTCGCGCTGCTCCACCGAGGCGAAGAACGCATCGAGGTCGAGGTGGAGCACGGAGGCGTGGACGCGCACCGCGGCACGGTATCTCCCGGCGCCGACGACGCGGGCCGCCGCCCGCCGCGGGCGGCACCTGCGAGCCGTTCACGACACACAGGGGCCGCTGCGGACCCGTTCGTCCCCAGGGCGTCGAGGAGGGGCGGCGGTCCGCCGGTGCGGGCGGGCAGCGTCGGGGCATGACCACACCTCCCGCCCCGCCACCCGTCCCCTCGCCCCTGCCGCCCGGCCCGCCGCCCGCTGCAGGGACTCCCATGCAGATCACCGCGCGCCGCCCCGAGGACCTGCTCGCCGTCGTGCCGGTCGTGCTCGGGTTCCACCCGTCGGAGTCGGTCGTGCTGCTGACCTTCGGCGCCCGCCGCCAGTTCCACGCCCGCATCGACCTGCCCCGCACCCCGGCGGAGATCGCCGCCACGGTCGAGGCCCTGCTCGCGCCGTCGGTGCGCGAGGAGGCGCAGGCCGTCGCCTTCGTGCTGTACGCCGGCGAGCGGACGGCGGCCGTCGCCCGCTGGGCGTCGCGGGCTCTGGTGCGCGGCTTCGAGCGGGCCGGCATCCGCGTCGTCGACGCGATCCGCACCGACGGCGAGTGCTGGTTCGCGCTGCTGCCCGGGCGCGACCCCGCACCCTCGCGCGGGGTGCGCTACGACGTCACCACGCACCCGATCAGCGCCCAGGCGGTCTTCGAGGGACGTGCCGTGCTCGCCTCGCGCAGCGCGGTGGCCGACACCCTGCGCCCCAACCCGGCCGGGTCCGCCCGGCTCGCCGAGGCGGTGCGGGAGGCGCGCGCTGCCGACCACGACACCGTCGCCACCGCGGTGGCCGCCGCGGCCCGCGAGGGCCACTGGTCCGACCCGGTCCTCGCCTCGGTGCTCCTCGGCCTGCGAGACCCGAAGGTGCGCGACGCCGCCTGGGGCTCGATGCGCCGGCCCGAGTCGCCGCAGCACGTCCGGCTGTGGGCCGACGCCGTACGCCGTGCGCCGGGGGAGCTGTGCTCCGGCGCGGCGGCGGTGCTGGCCTATGCCGCCTGGCTGGCCGGCGACGGGGCGCTCGCCTGGTGTGCGGTCGACCGGTGCCGCGAGCACGACCCGGGCAACTCGCTGGCCCGGCTGGTCGCCGACCTGCTCGAGCAGGCCGTGCCGCCCGCGGTCCTCGGCGAGCAGGCGTGAGGCGCCCGACGCGATGGGGCAGGACCCGATGACGCAGGACTCGACGGGGCTGCTCCTGGGTACTGCGCGTCCATGCTCACGCCGACCCGCCACCCGGCCGCCTAGGACCTGCCATGGGAGAGGAGGTCAAGGCCCAGGAGTTCACTCGCGGCGACCGGACCCGCTACCGCGAGAAGGTCCGGCGCAACCTCGACGTGTTCGCCCGCATGCTCCGCGAGGCGCGCTTCGACACCGACGACCCGATGACGGGCCTCGAGCTCGAGCTCAACCTCGTCGACAAGGCGGGGGACCCCGCGATGTGCAACGCCGAGGTGCTGGCCGAGATCGCCGACGAGGACTTCCAGACCGAGCTCGGACAGTTCAACGTCGAGATCAACCTCGCTCCGGCGCGGCTGCGCGAGGGCGGGCTGAGCGCCTTCGAGACCAACCTGCGCCGCAGCCTCAACGACGCCGAGGAGAAGTCGGCCCGCGTCGGCGCCCAGCTGGTCATGGTGGGGATCCTGCCGACCCTCGACGAGGGCCACATGAGCCGCTCCACGCTGAGCGGGAACCCGCGCTACCGGCTGCTCAGCGAGCAGATCCTGCACGCGCGCGGGGAGGACATCGAGATCGCGATCACCGGCGCGGAACGGCTGCGCACCACCACCGACTCGATCGTGCCCGAGGCCGCCTGCACCAGCACCCAGCTGCACGTGCAGACCTCACCCGACCAGTTCGCGGCGTACTGGAACGCTTCGCAGGTGGTCTCCTCGGTCCAGCTGGCGCTCGGCGCCAACTCGCCGTACCTCCTGGGCAAGGAGCTGTGGCGCGAGACCCGCATCCCGCTGTTCGAGCAGGCCACCGACACCCGCAGCGCCGAGCTCGAGGCGCAGGGAGTGCGGCCGCGGGTCTGGTTCGGGGAGCGGTGGATCACCTCGGTCTTCGACCTCTTCGAGGAGAACGTGCGCTACTTCCCGGCGCTGCTGCCGATCCTCGACGACCACGAGGACCCGCTGACGGTCCTGGAGGCCGGCGGCACGCCGTCGCTGGCGGAGCTGAAGCTGCACAACGGCACGATCTACCGCTGGAACCGACCGGTCTACGACATCGCCCACGGCGTTCCGCACCTGCGCGTGGAGAACCGCGTGCTCGCCGCCGGCCCGACGGTGGCCGACACGATGGCCAACGCGGCGTTCTACTTCGGCCTGGTCCGCTACCTCGCCGACCACGAGCGTCCGCTGTGGTCGCAGATGTCGTTCAGCGCCGCGGAGGAGAACTTCCACGTCGCGGCCCGCGACGGCATCGAGGCGCTGGTCTACTGGCCCGGCGTGGGGCAGGTCCGCGCCACCGAGCTGGTGCTGCGCAAGCTGCTGCCCCAGGCGCGCGCCGGCCTGGACGCCTGGGGCGTGCCGGGCGCGGAGTCCGACCGCCTGCTCGGGATCATCGAGCAGCGCTGCCTGACCGGGGTCAACGGCGCGGAGTGGTTCGTGGGGCGCATGCGCGACCGGGGCGAGGAGAACCGCTTCGACGCCCTGCGGGCCACGCTCCTGGAGTACCGCGAGCGGATGCACACCAACGAGCCCGTCCACACCTGGGACTGAGCCGCAGCCGCGGCGCGGCCTGGGGCTTCTCAGCGTCGGCGCAGCCGCACCCAGTGCTGGGCGGCGCCGCTGCGCGGGTCGCGCCACCCGTGCCGGTTCACCACGACCATCGTCAGAGGAGCGCCGCACTCGGCGTGCGCGGCCCAGGCCGCGGCCAGCCAGGCCATGTCGAGGTCCTGCAGGTCCAGCTCCCCGGGCCGGGTGAGCCAGACCAACGGATGCGGCTCGGCGGCGGGGCCGCGGTGGTGGCGCGCGAGCATCGCCGCGACGACGTCGGTGCGCAGCGAGTGGTCGCCGATGTCGGCGACGGGCACCACACCCTGCCGCCCGCCCGGGTGCCCGAGATGCAACAGCGCGGGGTAGATCCGGCGACGTTCGGTGCTCGCGTGGTCGAGCACCGCATGCCGCAGCCGGCGACGCAGCGGTGCGGGGACAGGGTCCCGCACCCCCGCCTCGGAGCAGGGCGAGGACGGCTCCGGCGACATGCCGGGAGCCTGCCGCACGCAGCCGCGGCGCGCCGGTGCCCTCCACAGGTGCTGTCCGGTCGAGTTGTTCGATAGCGTGACCACGCGGCGGCCGGTCGCAGGGATTTTCAGGAGGGGCCGATGGGAACCATCGTGGTGGGGTACGTGCCGAAGCCGGAGGGGGAGGCCGCGCTCGCGAAGGCGATCGAGGAGGCCCGCCTGCGGGGCAGCAAGCTCGTCGTCGTGAACTCCCACCGGGGCGGCAACGAGTTCGACACCACCACCGCGCGGCGTACCGAGCAGGAGATGGCCGACATCAAGAGCCGCCTCGACGCCGCGGGGCTCGAGCACGAGATCCGGCAGCTGGTGCGCGGCTTCGAGCCCGCCGACGACCTGATCAGCATCGCCGAGGCGACCTCGGCCGAGCTGATCGTGATCGGCCTGCGCCGCCGCTCCCCGGTCGGCAAGCTGATCCTCGGCAGCAACGCCCAGCGCGTCCTGCTCGACGCGCACTGCCCCGTGATGGCCGTCAAGGCCGATTCCTGACGCCCCGGCGTCGGGACAGCGCGGCACGGATGGATGACGTGCTCGCGGCTGCGCTCGCGCCCGTCCTGGCCGACGTCCGCGCGACCGGGGCCCCTGAGCCCCGCGTCGTGGCTTCGGACTGGACCGCGGACCCCGCGCTGCCAGCCGCGATGTTGTGGAGCGCCGACGGCAGCGGGGTCGGGATGTTCGTCCGCGCCGCTGAGATGCCGGCCGCGCGCGCGGTGCATGCCTCCGAGCAGGTGCAGGACTGGGTGCTGGAGGAGCTGCCCGGAGTTCACGCGGTCTGGCCGCCCTGCCCGGCGCACGCTGCCGCGCACTCGCTCTCGCCGGTGCTGGTCGACGGCGTCGCCCGGTGGGTCTGCGCGAGTGACCGGGTGGTCATCGCCGCGATCGGCGAGCTCGGCACCACCCGCGCGTCCTGATCCCCGAGTCGGCGCCAATGGCGGCGCGAGGCGCTGGCGGGAGGCGTCGAGACGGTCCACGGACGGGTACGGTGCCTACACCGTCGTCGCCGTCGAGGAGAGTCATGTCGCCACGTGCCTGTGCCCCCGTCCTGGTCGCGGTCTCGGCCCTGCTGCTCGCGGGCTGTGGCGGAGGTGGGACGGCTGACAGCAGCGACCGACCCACGCTGCGGATCAGCGCGATCCCGGACCAGGACCCCGCGGAGCTCACCGCACGCGAGGAGTCGCTGGCCGAGTACCTGTCCTCGACCCTGGACGTCGAGGTGGAGTACGTCCCCGTCACCGACTACGCCGCATCGGTCAGTCTCTTCCGCGCCGGTGACCTCGACCTGGTCTTCTACGGCGGGCTGACCGGCGTGCAGGCCCGCCTGCAGACCCCGGGCGCCACGCTGCTGGCCCAGCGCGACATCGACGCGGAGTTCCGCAGCGTCTTCATCGCCAACGCCGACGCCGGGATCGATCCCGTCGAGGACGTCGCCGGGCTCACGGCGTTCGAGGGCACGCGCTTCACGTTCGGCAGCGAGTCCTCCACCTCGGGTCGGCTGATGCCGGAGTACTTCCTCGGCGAGGCGGGCCTGGACACCGCGAGCGACTTCGCCGGCCGGCCCGGCTACTCCGGCTCCCACGACGCCACGATCGACCTGGTCGAGGCGGGCTCCTACGAGGGCGGCGTGCTCAACGTCCAAGTCTGGGAGGCCCGCAACGCCGCGGGCACCGTCGACCGCGACAAGGTCGTCGAGGTGTTCACGACCCCGATCTACAGCGACTACCACTGGCTGGGCGGTCCCGGGATCGACGACCGCCTCGGTGAGGGGTTCACCGACGAGCTCGGCGCGGCGCTGCTCGATCTCGACGGCTCGACGCCGCAGGAGGAGGACGTCCTCGAGAAGTACGGCGCGGGCGAGCTCGTCCCGACCGACGCGGAGAGCTACGACCGGATCGAGGAGATCGGCCGCCAGCTCGGACTCGTGTCCTGATGGCACCTCCCGCCGACCCCCGCGGCACCGGCGAGGTCGTCGTCGCGCTGCGCGGCGTGGGCGTCTCGTACGCCGGGCGCCCGGCGCTCGAGGGCGTCGACCTGGTGGTGCGCGCGGGGGAGCGGGTGGCGCTCGTTGGGCCGAGCGGCGCGGGCAAGTCCACCCTGCTGCGGCTGTGCACGGGCGCGGTGCGACCCGACGCAGGCGAGGTCGAGGTGCTGGGCCGGTCACTGGGTCGGCTCGGTGCGGCCGAGCTGGCCGCCGTACGACGCCGCGTCGGCACCATCCACCAGCACCTGCACCTGGTCGGTCGGCTCCGGGTGGTGCACAACGTCAACGCCGGACGTCTCGGTGGCTGGAGCACCTGGCAGGCGCTGTCCTCGCTGGTGCGACCGCGCGAGGTCGAGGTCGCCCGCGCTGCGCTGAGCCGCACCGGGATCGCCGACAAGCTGCTGGCCCGCACCGACGAGCTGTCCGGCGGGGAGCAGCAGCGGGTCGCGCTGGCGCGGGTGCTGGTGCAGGACCCCGACCTGGTGCTCGCCGACGAGCCGGTCTCCAGCCTCGACCCGGCGCGCGCCGATGAGGTGATGCACCTGCTGTGCGAGCGGGTCGCGTCCCCGCGGCGGGCGCTGATCGTGAGCCTGCACGACTTCGAGCTGGCCGCGCGGCGCTGCGACCGGGTCGTGGGTCTGCGTGCGGGCCGCGTGGTCTTCGACCGCCCGGCCGCGCAGGTCCACGAGCTGCGGGACGCGCTGTACTCCTTCGACCGCGAATGACCGACCTGCCCCGGATCGTCTCGCTGGAGGCGGCCGCCGCCCCCGCCGCGCCGCATGCGCCCCGCCCGCGTGTCCGGGTCTCGGGTCGCGCCTGGCTGCTGGGGTGGCTGGCGGTCCTCGGGTGGTCGCTGTGGAGCTTCCTGGGCGAGGACCACCGGGTGTTCAACACCGGCGGACTGCCCGCCATCGGGGAGTTCTGGGGGGCCGCGCTGCGCCCGGAGCTGTCCGGGTCGTTCCTCCGGGCGACCCTCGAGGCGTCCGCGACGACCGTGGCGTTCGGGGTGCTGGGGACGTTGTTGTCGGTCCTGATCGGGATCGTGCTCGCGCCCGTGCTGAGCCAGACCTGGTGGGCGCCGGCGTCCGCCTCCGGGCCGGCCCGGGTGGCGCGGGGCGCCGGGCTGCTGCTCTCCCGAGCCGCGGTCGCGCTGCCGCGCGGCGTGCACGAGGCCGTGTGGGGCCTGCTGCTGATCAGCGTGCTCGGCCGTGACCCGTTGGTCGGGGTGCTGGCCATCGCGATCCCGTTCGGGGCGATCACCGCCAAGGTCTACTCCGAGCTGCTGGACGAGACCGACCGGGCGCCGTACGAGCTGCTCCGGGAGGCCGGCGCCGGCCGGGTCGCCGCGCTGGCCTACGGGCTGCTCCCGTCGTTGCTGCCCGGCGCCACGTCGTACGCCTTCTACCGTTTCGAGTGCTCGATCCGGTCCGCGGTGATCCTCGGCATGATCGGCGCGGGAGGGCTGGGCCTGCAGCTCACCTTGGCCTTCCAGGGCCTGCAGTACGCCGAGATGTGGACCTCGATCTATGCGCTGGTGATCGTCGGGGCGCTCATCGACCGCTGGGGCGCGCACCTGCGCCGAGGGACCTCGCGGCGCCGCTGGTCGATCTCGGGGGCGTTCCTCGCGGTGCTCGTCGCCGTGTCGGTCTGGCACCTCGCCCCGGACCTGGAGCGGTGGTTCTCCGGGCGGACGGCGCAGCTGCTCTCCCGGCTGGTCGACGACCTGGTGCCGCCGAGCCTGCCCGCCGGCGGCTGGTCGGAGCTGGGGGCCGCCTCGGTGGAGACCCTGCAGATGTCGGTCGTCGCGATCAGCCTGGCCGCCGTCTCCGGGCTGCTGGTGGCCACCGTCGCGGCGCGCGGGGGCACCTCGTGGCCGCGTCGGGTGCTCGGCTGGGCGGCGCGTCAGCTGCTGCTCCTGACCCGCGCAGTACCGCCTCCGGTGTGGGCGCTGGTCGTGCTCTTCGTGGTCTTCCCCGGCCCGCTGCCGGGCGCGATCGCGCTGGGCATCTACACCTTCGGCATCCTCGGCCGGCTCTTCGCCGAGGTCGTCGAGGACCTCGACCAGCGCCCGCGCGACGCCCTGAGCGAGATCGGCGCGCCCCCGTGGGCGTCCTTCGCCTACGCCGTCGTCCCCGCCGCCCTGGGGCGGCTGATCTCCTACAGCCTGTACCGCTGGGAGGTCACCGCGCGGGAGACCGTCGTCGTGGGGGTGGTCGGCGCGGGTGGCCTCGGCGCCCTGCTCGAGCAGCAGCGCGCCGGCTTCGACTATCCGGCGATGAGCACCACGGTGCTCGCCCTGATCGCCGTGTGCCTCGTCGTGGACCTGCTCAGCCTCGCCGTCCGCACGACCACCCGCTGACCCGTCCGCGAATCGGCGCATACGGGCCGACTCGGCGGGGGAGGTGGGGGCTCGGGCAAGATGGGGGCATGGGCTTCACGATCGCCAACGAACCAGCCGCTGACCGGGTCCTCGACGAGCACCCCTTCGCGCTGCTGGCCGGGATGATGCTCGACCAGCAGTTCCCGATGGAGCACGCGTTCCGGGGGCCGGCGAAGGTGCTGGAGCGGTTCGGCAGCCTGGACCCCGCGGAGATCGCGGCCGCGGACCCCGAGCGGTTCGCCGAGCTGTGCGCGACCCCGCCGGCGATCCACCGCTTCCCGGGCTCGATGTCGGCACGCCTGCAGGCGCTCGCGGCCATGGTCGAGGAGAAGTACGACGGGCACACCGAGCGGCTGTGGACCGAGGCGACCAGCGGGCGCGACCTGCTCAAGCGGGTGATGGAGCTTCCCGGCTTCGGCAAGCAGAAGGCGCAGATCTTCGTGGCGCTGCTGGCCAAGCAGGTCGGCGTCCGCCCCGAGGGCTGGGAGGCGGCCGTGGGCGACTACGCCCTGGAGGGCTATCGCTCCGTCGCCGACGTCGTGGATGCGACCTCGTTGCAGAAGGTGCGCGACTTCAAGAAGGAGAAGAAGGCGGCCGCGAAGGCGAAGGCCTGAGCTCCGCGTCGCGGGCGGCGCCGGCCGGCCGCACCTCCCCGTGGCGCGCCATGCTGACGGCCCCGGCCACCGCGAGCACGAAGCCCACCGCCGCCGCCGTCCCCCAGCCGGGACGGGTCTGGTCGCCGAGCAGCAGCAGGCCCACCAGCGCCGGCGCCACGGTCTCCCCGACGACGAGGGGCGCCGTCGCCTGAGTGACGCTCCCGCGCTGCAGCGCGATCGAGTAGGTCAGGATCGCCACCGCCCCCGCGAGCACGAGGGCGTACGTCGCCGGGCTGGCCAGCAGGGTGTCGAGCTCGCCGGCGATACGCCCGGGGGACAGGTCGCCGGGCAGCATCCGTGACGCGACGGCGGTGGCGCCGTAGGAGAGCCCGGCGACGGCGCCCAGCGCGGTCGCGCCGGCGGCACCTCCCAGCCGCGCCAGCGGTACGGCGAGGACGGCGAGGACCACCGCGGCCACTAGCACGCCCCACTGCTCGGCATCGCTGACCGACACGCTGCGGTCCTCGGTGGCGGACGCGCCCACCAGCACCAGCCCGGCGACCACGACGGCGACGCCGAGGCGGTCGCGGCGGCTCAGCGGCATCCGGAGGAAGACCGCGCCCAGGATCGCGGTGATCGCCAGGAAGCTCGCGATCACCGACTGCACCACGAAGAGCGGCAGGCTGCGGACCGCGACCAGGCTCAGGAGGAACCCCAGGCCGTCCAGGCAGATGCCCAGGACGTAGGTCCACGAGCGCAGCAGCCGCACCACCAGCCGGGGGTCCAGGCCCTCGACGGCGGTGGTCCGACGGGTCGCGACCGCCTCCAGGATCGAGCTCACGCCGTAGCAGAGCGCGGTCCCGGCGGCGGCCAGCAGCCCGAGCAGCATCCGGTCACGCTAGCCGAGCGGACCGCCACCGCAGCGGTGTCGTGCACACTGGCCTCATGGGGCGCGACCGCCCGCAGGACCGCAGCAGGTCGTGGAGCGAGGTGCTCGACGGCTGGCTGTTCGCGCTGTCGGGGGTCATCGGCGTCTGGTTCGCCTACGTGCTGCTGCGTGACGGGGTGCGGCCCGGCTGGCCCACACTGCTGCTGCTCGTGTTCTGGCTGTTCTTCAGCTATCTCGTGCTGCCGCGCCTGCACCGGATCCTCACCTCGATCTACCTGCCCGGCTACTTCGTCGGGCGGACCCGCACGAGCGACGGCCTGCTCGGCGACCCGGTCAACCTCGGGTTCCTCGGTGCGGAGGAGCAGGTGCACACGGCGATGGACGAGGGCGGGTGGACGCGCGCCGACGAGCTCGACCTGCGCAGCGCGGTCGGGATCGTGCGCGGCGTGCTGCGCGGGCGCAGCTATGCCGGTGCCCCGGTGAGTCCGTTGCGCCTCTTCGACCGCACCCAGGACTTCGCCTACGAGCAGGAGGTCGCGGGCAGTCCGTCCCAGCGCCACCACATCCGGTTCTGGCGCTGCCCGGACGGCTGGCTGCTCCCCGGCGGCGCGCGCGCCGACTGGCTGGCAGCGGCCACCTTCGACCGCGGAGTCGGCCTGTCCTGGTTCACCCTGCAGGTCACCCACCGCATCGACGAGGACACCGACGTCGAGCGCGACTTCGTCGTCTCGACGGTGCGCGCGGCGGCACCCGCCGCGGAGCTGAGCGTGATCAAGAACTTCTCCTCCGGCTACCACCACCGCAACGGCGGCGGGGACCGGATCCGCACCGACGGCGACCTGCCGATCCTGGACCTGCGCTGCGTACCCGTCCCCACCACCCCGCCCGCCCGGGCCGCCGGGGCCGCGGGCGACGATGAGGTGGCATCGGTGCCGCCCCGCAGGCACGTCCCCGAGCTGGTGGTGCTCGGCTGCGGTGTCGCGCTCGCCCGCGCCGCGACGTACGGCGCGGGCGCGCTGGAGCGCGCCAGCCAGGACTCGCCGAGGGCGCTGGCACTGGCCTTCGCCGTGATCGCCGCCGGCGAGGTCGCCCTGGCGCTCCTCGTGCTGTCGGGGCGCAACTGGGCGCGGCTGCTGCTGGCCGCCGGCTGCTCGGTGACCGCGGTGACCGCGATGCTCATCTCCGTCCTCGGCCACGAGCGGCCGGTCGGGGTGGGACAGCTGCTCGCCACGGGTGGCAGCATCCTGGTGCTGCTGGCGCTCTCCAGTCAGGAGGCGCGGGACTACGCGATCGGCCGGAGCGCCCGCGCGACCGGAGCAGGCCGCCGGGGCAGTGCCATGACCCGGGCCCGCGCGGAGACGTCACGATGACCGGGGTGCCGCGCCGCGGCCCGCTCCGCCCGGCCGTCATGGGTGCCGGCGCCGGCGTGCTCTACGCCAACTTCGCCCTCGACTGGGTACGCCGCGGCACGGCGAGCCTGGGGCACATGGTGAGCGAGCTGGCCGCTCCGGGGGAGCCGGACGCCTGGGTCTACCGCGCGTCCGAGGTGGGTGCCGCGGTGCTGGTCGTGCCGCTGCTGCCGGGCGTGCGTGCCGCCCTGCCCGCCGGGCCGGCACGCGAGGTCGTGGTCGGCGCCACGGCGGTCTTCGCGGCCGGTGCGGCACTCGCCGCGCTCGTGCCGACGCCGTTCGGGCCGCGGGTGGTCCGTGAGGAGGTCGACAGGCGTCCGCGCAGCGAGGTGCACGACCGCGCCAGCATCGTCTCCGACACGGGTCTCTACGTCGGCGTCGCGGCCGCCTGGGTGAGCACCCGGCACGCGGGCCCGCGCTGGGTGCACCGGGCCGCCGCCGCGGTGCTCTGCCTGGGGGGAGGCAGCAGCCTGGCGTTCGGCTACGCGAGGCCCTCGGCCCGGCTGCGGTGGGTGGGCGGCATCAGCCAACGGGTCAACGTGGTCGTGATCAGCGCCTGGCTGGGCTGCCTCGGCCTGCTCGCGGCGCGAGCCCGGGATGCTGTGCTCCCGTAACGTGATCGCCACCACTCTGAGCGGGGAGGTTCGGATGACCGAGCGCGCTGTCGAACGCCGCCTGCACCTCCACCTCCCGGCCGACGATCGCTGGCCGGACCGGTTCGCCGGGGTGATGTTCCTCTTCGCCGCGCTGACAGTGGCGGCGGCGCTGGTCCCGCCCTGGCGCGGCTACTTCGCGCGCCCCGACGACGTGGTCTCGCTGCTCGCCATCCCGGTCGTCCCGAGCCTGGTCTACGCGGCCCTGCTGTTCGTCACCGCTGTCGCGCTGCGGCGCCGGCTGCGGGCGGCCTGGTGGGTCACAGTGGTCTGGTGGCTCGGCCTGCCCGAGATCGGCCGGATCGACGCGCTGGTGGACGGCGAGGACGTGGCGCTGGCCGCGATCGGGCTGGTGCTCGTCGCGGCCGCGCTCGTGGTCGCGGTGCGGGTGCGCCACCAGTTCGTCGCCCGGCGGGTTCCGGGCAGTCTCCCGGCCGCCCTCGCGGTGTTCCTCGGCGGCGGGCTGGTGATGGTGCTCGGCGGTGCCGCGCTCGTGGGAGCCTTCGGCAGCTCCCCGTCGTACGCCGAGTCGGTGGGCTACGTCCTGGACCGGATGCTCCTGGACCTCGGGCGGATCGGGTTCGGCTCCGACGCCGCGTCGCCGTGGTGGGTGCGGCTGCTCATCGCGGCGGTCGGTGCCGTGGTGGTCCTCGGCGCCGCCCGCTTCCTGTTCCGCCCGCCCCGCGACACCCGCACGCTCGAGGTCGCCGACGAGGCACGCGTGCGCGGGCTGCTGCGCGACTTCGGCGAGCACGACTCGTTGGGCTACTTCGCGACCAGGCGCGACAAGTCGGTGGTCTGGGACACCGGGTCGGCGCAGACGGGGCGTGCGGGCGTGTCCTATCGCGCGGTCGGCTCGGTCAGCCTCGCCAGCGGCAACCCCGTCGGGGACCCGGCGTACTGGCCGCAGGCGATCGCGCGGTGGCGCGAGGAGGCCCGCGCGAACGGCTGGTCCCTGGCGGTGATGGGCGCCGGTCACGAGGGCGCGCTCGTGTACGCCGACGCCGGGTTGAGCCTGCTCGACATCGGCGACGAGGCGATCGTCGACATGAGCATGTTCTCCCTCAACGCGCCCGGCATGAAGGGGGTGCGCCAGCCGGTCACCCGGCTGCGGCGGCGCGGCTACACCACCCGGGTGCGGCGCCACGCGAGCCTCACCGACGCCGACTTCGCGGCACTCGGCGACGCGGCGGCGTCGTGGCGCGGGGACGGCGGCGACGAGCGGGGCTTCTCGATGGCGCTCGGGCGGCTCGCCGACCCCCTCGACGGCGACTGCGTGCTGGTCGAGGCGCACGCCCCCGACGGGCGGTTGCACGGCTTCCTCAGCTTCGTGCCGTGGGGGCGCGCCGGGCTCTCCCTGGACCTGATGCGCCGCGACCCCACGGCCGACAACGGGCTCGTCGAGCTCATGGTCGCGAGCCTCGCCGACGAGGCGGCGACGTTCGGCATCGGCCCGGTCTCGCTGAACTTCGCGATGTTCCGCGAGGCCTTCGAGCGCGGCGCCGAGCTCGGCGCCGCGCCGGTCGCGCGGCTGTGGCGCCAAGGGCTGCTGCTGGCCAGCCGGACCTGGCAGCTGGAGTCGCTCTACCGCTCCAACGCCAAGTACCTCCCCGAGTGGCAGCCGCGCTACCTGGGCTATGAGTACGCCTCCGACCTGCCGCGGGTCGGCACGGCCGCCGGCAGCGCCGAGGGCTTCCTCACCGCGCCGTCCATCGCCCGGCTGCGGCGCCGCGGCAGCGCCCAGGACGGCGCCGGCGTCGGGGGACTGGAGACCGGCACCCCCGACCACGCCGCCGCCGTCCGGGCGCTCATCCCCCCGGCCCCCGACGTGGTCGCCGAGGCCGTCTCGCCCGAGCACCTGCCCGAGCAGATGCGGGTACGCCGCGCCAAGCTCGACCGGCTGCGCGCCCAGGGGATCGACCCCTACCCGGTCACGGCCCCGCGCACCCACACTCTCGCGCAGGTCCGCGCCATGGTGGGCGCGGAGCCGGTCGTGGACCTGGAGAGCGGGGTCGTGGTGTCGGTCGCCGGGCGCGTGCTGCTCAAGCGCGACATGGGGCACCTCGGCTTCGCCACGCTGCGCGACGGCAGCGGGGACCTGCAGGTGATGGTGGACGCCGAGCACCTCCCGGCCGAGGCGCTGTCGTTCTGGGAGCACGAGATCGACCTCGGCGACCAGGTGAGCGTCACCGGCGAGGTGGTCACCACCCATCGCGGGGAGCTGTCGGTGCGCGCCACGGCGGTGGTGCTCACCAGCAAGGCGCTGCGGCCGCTGCCGGACAAGCACAAGGGCCTCATCGACCCCGACGCCCGGGTGCGGATGCGCTACGTCGACCTGATCGTGCGGCCCGAGGCGCGCACGATCGCCTACCAGCGCGCCGCGGTCGTGCGCAGCGTCCGGGACTCCCTGCAGGCCCGCGGGTTCACCGAGGTCGAGACCCCGATCCTGCAGACCGTCCACGGCGGCGCCAACGCGCGGCCCTTCGAGACCCACATCAACGCCTACGACCTGGACCTCTACCTGCGCATCGCCACCGAGCTGCACCTCAAGCGGCTGCTCGTCGGCGGCATGGAGAAGGTCTTCGAGGTGGGCCGGCAGTTCCGCAACGAGGGCGCGGACTTCAAGCACAACCCGGAGTTCACCTCGCTGGAGGTCTATGAGACCTACGGCGACTACGACACGATGCGGGTGCTCACCCAGGAGCTGATCCAGGAGGCGGCGACCGCGGTCTACGGCTCGCCGGTGGCGCGCCGCGCCGACGCCGACGGCCGGGTCGTCGAGCACGACCTGTCCGGGCAGTGGCCGGTCAAGACGATCTGCCAGGCGGTCTCCGAGGCGCTCGGGGAGGAGGTCACCGCCGACACCCCGCTGCGCACCCTGCGCGGCCATGCCGACCGGATCGGCCTCGAGCTCGACACCGACCGGTCGTGGGGCTTCGTGCTCGAGGAGCTGTACGGCGAGCTGTGCGAGGGCCAGACCACGACGCCGGTGTTCTACACCGACTTCCCCAAGGAGAACGCCCCGCTGACCCGCCCGCACCGCCACGACCCGCGGCTCACCGAGAAGTGGGACCTGGTGATCTTCGGTGCCGAGCAGGGCACGGCGTACTCCGAGCTGATCGACCCCGTCGACCAGCGCGAGCGGCTGGTCGCGCAGTCGCTGCTCGCCGCGGCGGGCGACCCCGAGGCGATGCAGGTCGACGAGGACTTCCTCCAGGCCCTCGAACACGGCATGCCGCCGACCGGCGGGATGGGCCTGGGCATCGACCGGCTGGTCATGAACCTCACCGGCCTCAGCATCCGCGACACCATCCTCTTCCCGCTGGTGAAGCCGCACCCCTGAGCTCCGGTCCTGCCCGGACCGGCGTCCGGCACGGCTGAGCGCGAGCCGAGACGCCCTCGTTGCCCGGATCGTGACCCGCTGCGCGCCGGTGGGGGTCAGACTCCGACCATGGCAGACACCCGCACCAACCGCTCGCGTCCGCTGCTCGCGCCCGCGCTCGGTCTGCTCGTGGCCGTGGGTGGCCTCACCGGCTGCGGCGACGCCGCGTCGGAGGTCGTCTCCGCCGGCGACGTCGAGGTCCTGGTCGCCGAGCCGCTGGGCGGGGTCATGGACGCTCTGCTCACCGGCAGGCTGGTCGTGGTGGACGGGTGTCTCGGCGTCGAGGGCGAGGAGGCCGGGGACCGGATGGTCGTCATCTGGCCGCACGGCACCGAGGTCATCGACGCCGCCGGGCCCGCCATCGACGTCCCGGGCGAGGGCGAGATCGGGATCGGTGACGCCGTCCACGTGGGCGGCGGCGCGGTCGACGACGGCAGCGGCGCCGGCATCGAGGTACCGCAGCCGTGCCGGGACAGTCCGCTGTGGCTGGCGAGCGGCTCGTGAGCGGAAAGGCCCGGAGGCTCCTCGACCGGTTGCGGGAGGAGCTCCCGGAGCGGTTCACGGTGACGTACCGCCCCTGGTAGGTCCGGCTCGGTCAGTGGGCCTCCGGCCCGGTTACGACGTACGCGTGAGGAACGAGAACGACCCGTCCGGCTCCGGCCTCGCCAGCTCGATCTGCGCCACGTCGCGGATCCCGTTCCCACGCGGCCTCGATGTCGCGGGCGTCATAGCTCTCAGCCTGGCCGCCGTCGTCGCCGGTTGCGGCTCGTCGCGCAGCGAGGAGGACCCGGGCGGAGACAACCGAGGTGTCAGCCAGGAGGCCCGCGACGTCGCAGCCGGCGCTCACGAGTCTGCGCCCTGCAGCAGCGCCTGAGGCACCGGAGGCGCGGGGTTGAACACCAGGTGGTCGGGCAGCAGCGAGGCGGCGTCGATGTCGGAGGGCTGCCAGCCCTCGAGGAGCGCCGTGCCGTCGAGGGTGCGGACCGGGCGGTCGAACTCCGTGATCAGCCCCAGCGAGTAGGCGACCCGTCCGGTGAGCTCGCGGGGGTCCGCGGTGCACAGCAGCAGGTTGGCCTCCGCCATCGTCTCCTCGGGCTCCGAGGGCCATCCGGGCACCGCCCGGGCGGCGTTCTCGGTGGCCACACCCCGGTTGGGGGCCAGCGTGTTGACGGCGATCCGGTCGTCGTACAGCTCCATCGCCGCTCCGGTGCTGAGCCGGTCGATCGCGGCCTTGGTGGCGCCGTAGAGCACCGAGCCGAGCAGCGGGTGGGAGTCGTACGGCGGCCCGACGCGGGGGCCGGCGAGGCGGGAGGACAGGTTGACGATCCAGCCGGCGCCCCGCGCACGCATGCTGGGCACGACCGCCTTCATCAGGTCCCAGGTGTTCCAGACGTTGGTCTCCACCGAGTCGTGGAACATGGTCCGGTCGATGTCGAGGAACGAGGCGCCGTGGTGGCGGGCGGCGGCGGCGTTGTTGACCAGGATGTCGACGCGCTCGCCGAAGGCGTCCTCGATCTCGGCGATGAGCGCGGCCCGGTCCAGCTCGGGACGACCGAGGTCGGCGACGAAGTGGCGGGCGGTGCCGCCCTCGGCCGTGATGATCTGGACGGTCTCCTCCAGGGACCCGGCCAGGGCCCCGTCCCCCGGGTGCAGCGTGCGGGAGACCGCGGCGACGGCGATGCCGTCGGAGGCGAGACGGCGGGCCATGGCACGGCCGATGCCGCGGCTGGCACCGGTGACGATGGCGAGGTGGGTCATGCGGGAGCCCCGATCGGGGTCAGGTTGGTCAGCAGGTCGCCGAGCTCGGTGATCACTCCCACGAGGCGAATCCCCGGGCGTCCACCACGTCGGCCAGGTCGGCGCGGGTGGTGCGGAAGTCGTTCACCACGTCGCTCTCGTCGGCGTACCCGAAGCTCACGGCGCAGACCACCTGCCGTTCGGCCGGCAGGTCGAAGAACTCGTGCACCAGCGGCGAGTACGACGCGATCGCCGCCTGGGCGATCGTGGCGATGCCGGCGTCGGTGGCCGCCAGCAGGAAGTGCGAGAGCCAGACCCCGGCGTCGACGAGCGCGTAGGGGCCCAGGTCGCGGTCGACACTGAGGACCGCCACGTGCGGGGCGTCGAAGAACGTGAAGTTGCGCCAGGCCTGCGCGAACCGTGCCGCCTTGTCGTCCCGGGCGATGCCCACGCTGTCGTAGAGCGCCAGCCCGGACTCGCGGCGCCGCTCGGCGTGGACGCCCGTGTAGGGCCCCGGCGGCGCGACGTCGTACGACGCGGTGCTCTCCGGGATCCGCTCGGCGAGGAAGGCGCGCAGCGCGTCGGTCTGCTCACCGGCGGTCACGTGCACCTGCCACGGCTGCACGTTGCACCACGACGGCGCCATTTGCGCGGTGTGGAGCAGGTCGCGGACGAGCGAGGGCTCCACGAGGCGATCGGTGAAGGCGCGGCAGCTGTGCCGGGCGGCGGCCACCTCGGCGACCGAACGGGTGGACAAGGACGTCACGGGCAGGCTCCAGGGTCGGGTGCGGGGCACCACCGTGGCGCGGGGACGGTCCGACGACGTCGGTGTTCCCGGTCAGTGGGCCGCCGGCCTCGGCCCGGGGTCGGCCTCAGGTGGGCTCGTGGGGGATCGCCGCGGCGACTGGTCGGCGAGAAGGACGGCGACGTACTCATCGGTGGGGAGCCCGGGTGCGGTCGACGTTCCCCGGTCAGATGGCGAGGACGGAGGCCGTGATCGTGGACGTCCGATTTCACGACGTAGCAGCGATGGGTGATCCTTCGCACGTGAAAGCAAGCGTCCTTATAGCAACGCTCTGCCTGGTCCTGGGACTCGGGGTAGGAGCGACTGCGCTCGTGTCCGCGCAGCCGAGCTCTGGGCCGTCCCAGCGTCAGCCGGCCACGACGGTGAAGGTGTGCGTCGGCAAGAGGGACGTCGTGGTCGCTGCGAAGTCGACCGGGCGATGCCCGCGCCGTTCCACGCTCACCACCGTCAATCGGACCGGCCCGCGAGGGCCACGGGGTTTCACGGGTCCCTCTGGCGCCGCGCTTCCCGACCTCATCGACGGAGGCACCCCGTGAGCGCCGACGAGGAGCCTCGCAGTCGGCGCGGGTTGTTGGGCTTCCTTCTCGCAGGCGCCGCAGTGAGCGTCGCTGTGACGGCACCACCAGCGGAGGCTGCGGAAGACACCATCGACGGCGGCACCCCCTAGAAGGCGAGCGACCATGACCACGATCAAGCTGCGGCGAGGCACGGCCGCTCAGTGGGCGACTGCCAACCCGGTCCTCGCGCTCGGTGAGCCCGGGTATGTCACCGACACCGGCCTGCTCAAGGTCGGCGACGGTGAGACCCCGTTCGGCACCCTTCCGGGTTTCCTCGACGAGGACGTCCTCCGGGACACGTTCGCTTCGCTCAACGAGGCCGGCGAGCTTGTCGTCGGCGGCAACGTGGTTGAGGTAGCCGGATCAACGGGGCCCCGGTCCGGTATGACCGTGGCTGCACCCAAGAGGAGCAGCGGGCTCGTCACGGACACGAGCTCCGGCTTCACGGACTGGTACGGGCAGGGCACTGTCGGTCACACCCTGACGGAGAAGAAGGCTGGCAAGGGCTCGGTCGTGATGACCGTGAAGCCCAACGACGCCGGACAGTCGATGATGCTGAAGGAGCTGGGCAGCCGCGATCTGTCCCACCAGACCTTCAAGCTGTGGGTCAAGTGCACCGACTGGACGGCCACCGCTCAGGTCCGGTTCCACACCACCCACAACAACGACTTCTTCTACGTCAGCGTCAAGGACGCCTTCGCCTCCACCGAATGGGTCAACAACGAGTGGATGGAGCTGAGCGTCCCGCGCAGCGCGTTCGGCATCCAGGGAGCCCCGGCGTGGGACAACATCAAGATGGTGTCGTTCCTCGGCTGGAGCAGGGTCGACACCACGCCGACGATCTGGTTCAACCACCTCACGGCACACCCTGACGGGGTGGCAGGCAAGGTCAGCATCACGTTCGACGACGGCTTCGCCAGCAACTACAGCGCGGCGACGATCATGGACGAGTTCGGCTACGTCGGAAACACCTTCATCATCCCCGAGCTGCTGGGCACGAGCGGCTACCTGACGCAGGCACAGGTCGAGGACCTCCACGACCGCGGCTGGCTGATCGGTGGGCACGGGGCGACCAACCTCGCCGCCCTGTCCGCCGCCGAAGCGGAGGCGGCTGTCAGCCGCTCCTATGAGTACCTCGCCAGTCACGGCTACCGGGGCTCGGAGCACTTCGCCTATCCGAACGGCGGCAACAACGAGCAGGTCCGCGGCATCGTCCGCCGCTACTTCTCATCGGGCCGCACCATCAACCCCAACGGCAACGGGCAGGGCTACCTCAACGAGTTCCGGATCAACGCTGTCTCGGTGTACGACACCCAGGACGATCGCCAGGTGACCGATCTCGTCGATGCGGCGGTCGCGAACCGCGAGTGGCTCATCCTGTGCTTCCACAAGATCAACGACGACACCGACCATGTGGCGTGGACCGAGACCCGCTTCCGCACCCTGCTCACCTACCTCAAGAACAGCGGCGTCAGCGTGGCACCGATGTTCACCGAGGCTCTGGCCTGATCGTTCGGAACGGTCCGGGTCAGGCTCCTGCTCCCGGGGCGGTGGCGCGCGACGTTCACGCCGCATGCATCCACGCCGCGAACGACGTCGAGCGCGCGTTCGGGCACTTCGGTGGCCATGAGCTCGGGCTCACGGTCGAGGACGATCTCTACTGATAGCGCGGGGCCGGAAACCGCGGCGTGGGCCCAGCGTGCGAATCCTGAGGAGGCGGGTACTGGGGCTCGAATACTATGAAGTCACCAACCCCGTGGCAGTATGTGGTTGCGGCTCTTGACGTTACCGGGCCTTGCCGCGCCCATGAGCCATCCGACGTGAGTAGTTGACGAGAGGTGTTCGTGTCCTCGAACGCGCGAAAGATTCCTGCCGAGGTGCTGGCGCACCCTGCCGTCGTGGCCCTGATCGAGCGCGGGAAGCCGACCGGCACCCTGTCGCCCGAGGATGTTCGGCAGGCCAGTGAGGACGCCGCCGTCGAGCCGCGTCACCTCAAGGCGCTGATGGCGCACCTGAGCTCTGTGGGGATCTCCATCGACCTCGGCGCGGCCAGCAGCCGCGCCGTCGCCGCGACGAGTGCCCGCAAGACCACCACCGCCTCGGCCAAGAAGGCGACGGCGAAGAAGGCCGCCGCCAAGAAGGCCGCGCCGGCCGCGAAGGCCGCCACGGCGGCCGCGGTCGCGGCTCCGGTGATCGGCCCCGATGGCAAGAAGATCCTGCCCGACCTGCCCGACGAGCAGTTCGAGAAGGACGTCGCCACCGACCCGACGATCAAGGAGGACGAGAAGGAAGCCGCCTTCGTCGTCTCCGACGCCGACGACGCCGGTGAGCCCGAGCAGCAGGTCATGGTCGCCGGCGCGACCGCCGACCCGGTCAAGGACTACCTCAAGCAGATCGGCAAGGTGCCCCTCCTCAACGCCGAGATGGAGGTCGAGCTCGCCAAGCGGATCGAGGCCGGTCTCTTCTCCGAGGAGAAGCTCGCGAAGGGCGGCAAGATCCGCCCCGCGCTCCAGGAGGAGCTGGAGTGGATCGCCGAGGACGGCCGCCGCGCCAAGAACCACCTCCTCGAGGCCAACCTGCGACTCGTCGTCTCGCTGGCCAAGCGCTACACCGGCCGCGGCATGCTGTTCCTGGACCTGATCCAGGAGGGCAACCTCGGTCTGATCCGCGCGGTGGAGAAGTTCGACTACACCAAGGGCTACAAGTTCTCGACCTACGCGACGTGGTGGATCCGTCAGGCGATCACCCGCGCGATGGCCGACCAGGCCCGCACCATCCGTATCCCGGTGCACATGGTCGAGGTCATCAACAAGCTCGCCCGTGTGCAGCGCCAGATGCTCCAGGACCTGGGCCGCGAGCCCACCCCGGAGGAGCTGGCCAAGGAGCTCGACATGACCCCCGAGAAGGTCATCGAGGTCCAGAAGTACGGCCGCGAGCCCATCTCGCTGCACACCCCGCTCGGTGAGGACGGCGACTCCGAGTTCGGCGACCTGATCGAGGACTCCGAGGCGATCGTCCCGGCCGACGCGGTCAGCTTCACGCTGCTCCAGGAGCAGCTGCACGCCGTGCTCGACACGCTGTCCGAGCGCGAGGCCGGCGTGGTCTCGATGCGTTTCGGCCTCACCGACGGCCAGCCCAAGACCCTCGACGAGATCGGCAAGGTCTACGGCGTGACCCGCGAGCGGATCCGCCAGATCGAGTCCAAGACGATGTCGAAGCTGCGCCACCCGTCGCGCTCGCAGGTCCTGCGCGACTACCTCGACTGACCCAGGCGCCCCGGCGCACAGACGGCCCGTCCCGCACACTGCGGGGCGGGCCGTTGCGCGTCGTACGGCGTCGTACGGCGGGCGCATGCCGACCCGCGAGCCGGGGGACCGGCCCAGAACATCTGTCCCCATCGGATCGGAGAGCATCGTGCGCACTACTGCTGGCAGGAACACCCCGCGAGGACGTGGCCGGTGGATCGCCGCGCTCGCGGCCGGTGCCGTCTCCGCGACGGTGCTCGGGACCGCGTCGCCCGCGGCCGCCGAGCGAGGCAGCTATCCCGACCCCGCCGACGCCACCGCGTCGCTCAACGACCTGAGGCGCGTGACAGTGGCCCACAACGACGGCGCCCTGCGCCTACGCGTCCGCGTGACCGACCTGCGCGCCACGAGCGACGGAGGATCCGCGGGCCTGACCGTCTGGGTCGACACCGATCGCGGCACGCCCGGCCCGGACCTGCGCCTCGGCACCGGTCTGCAGAGCGGGACCGACTACCAGCTGGTCCGCACCGCCGGATGGAAGCCGAGCAGCGAGGCCCTGACCTGTCCGTACTCGGTGCGGCTGCGCCCGGCCAAGGACGTGGTGGACCTGCGGATCTCCCGGCGCTGCCTGGGTGCGGCGACCGACGAGGTGCGCGTGGCGGTGCGCATGGACGATCACGACGACCCCTCGCACCCGGTGCGCGACTGGTTGGGGGCGCGGCGCTCGCTCACCCCGTGGCTCGAGCGCGGCTGAGAGCTCGGTACGCGCGACGAAGGCCCCGGACATCTGGTCCGGGGCCTTCGTCGAGGTGAGTGGATCTGGGTGTTCAGCGGTCCTCGTCGGAGGTCACCGAGGTGCCACCGAGCTTGTGGGTCTCGTCGATCACGTTGGCCGCGATCTCCTTGAGCTTGTCGCCGTGCTCGCGTGCGTGGTGAGCGCAGAACAGGAGCTCACCGCCGGTCTGGAGCTCCACGCGAAGGTAGGCCTGGGCTCCGCAACGGTCACAGCGGTCCGCTGCCGTCAGCGGAGTGCTGGGGGCAACTGCAGTGGTCACATCGGCCTCATTTCTCATCATTCGGTGTCTTGCTCAACGTATCGGCGGGGTCCAAGATTCCCGACCGCACGTGGTGCCGGACACCTCCATCCAACCATGTGTCCGCCATCACCGCTGGGGGTCCCCCGGGGTGAGACGCCGTCGTCTCGCCCCGCAGCGGCCCCCGGCCTCCGGGCTCGCGCCCTGATAGCGGCTGGTCCGTCGATGTTCAGCTGTGCTGTGCAGGCGGCCCGGTCGAGCGACCGTCCCCCGGTGGAGGAGTGGTGCCCAACCTAGTCGTGTGACATGCCCCCGCCTCGCAGCGTGCCTGCGTCGGTGGTCGGCGTGTCGCAGGTAGATTCGGAGGAGCACGCCGTACGGATTTCTCCCAGCGCAGGAGCCCCACGATCGCCGACAACACCTACAACGCCGCCCACCTGCTGGTCCTGGAGGGCCTCGAGGCGGTCCGCAAGCGACCGGGGATGTACATCGGTTCCACCGACACCCGCGGTCTCATGCACTGCCTGTGGGAGATCATCGACAACGGCGTGGACGAGGCCCTCGGCGGCCACGCGCGCAGCGTCGAGGTCACCCTGCACCCGGACGGGTCCGCGGAGATCCACGACGACGGGCGCGGCATCCCCACCGACAAGGAGCCCAAGACCGGGCTGCCCGGCGTCGAGGTGGTGGCGACCAAGCTGCACGCGGGCGGCAAGTTCGGTGGTGGCTCGTACGTCGCCACCGGTGGTCTGCACGGCGTCGGCCTCTCGGTGGTCAACGCGCTCTCCACGCGCATGGACATCGACGTGCAGCGCTCGCCGGCGGCGCAGGGGCTCTCGTTTCGTCGCGGCGTTCCCGGCGTCTTCGCCGCCGACGGGCCGGACGCCGACTTCGAGGCGCGCTCGGGGCTGACCCGCAAGGGCGCCCGCGTGCCGAAGGGGCGCAGCGGCACCACGATCCGGTTCTGGCCGGACCGCCAGATCTTCACCAAGGACGCCACCTGGGTCTTCGACGAGCTCGTCGCGCGTGCCCGGCAGACCTCCTTCATCGTCCCGGGCCTCGAGCTGGTCATCCGCGACCTGCGCGGCCCGGAGATGGTCGAGGAGAAGTTCCGCCACGACGGTGGCATCGCGGAGTTCGCGGAGTTCCTGGCCACCGACGAGCCGGTGACCGACGTGCTGCGCCTGCAGGGCACGGGCACCTTCACCGAGACCGTGCCGCTGCTCGACGACAAGGGGCACATGACGCCCCAGGAGGTCGAGCGCGAGCTGCAGGTCGACGTGGCGGTGCGCTGGGGCACGGGCTATGAGACCCAGCTGCGCTCCTTCGTCAACGTGATCGCCACCCCGAAGGGCGGCACACACGTGTCCGGCTTCGAGCAGGCCGCGACCCGCACCTTCAACGACGCCATGAAGGCCGCCAAGGTGCTCAAGGTCAACGACGACGACGTCACCAAGGACGACGTGCTGGAGGGTATGACGGCGGTCGTGACGGTGCGCCTCGCCGAGCCGCAGTTCGAGGGCCAGACCAAGGAGATCCTCGGTACGCCTGCGGCTCGCAGCGTGGTCCGCAAGGTGGTCGCCGCCGAGCTCAAGGAGTTCCTGACCTCCACCAAGCGCCATGAGAAGGCCCAGGCCCGGCTGGTCATGGAGAAGGTCCTCGGTGCGGCCAAGACCCGGATCGCCGCCCGCCAGCACAAGGAGACCCAACGCCGCAAGAACGCGCTGGAGTCCTCGACCCTGCCGGCCAAGCTCGCCGACTGCCGCTCCACCGACAACGACCGCACCGAACTGTTCATCGTCGAGGGAGACTCCGCCCTCGGCACGGCCAAGCTGGCGCGTAACTCGGCGTTCCAGGCACTGCTGCCGATCCGCGGCAAGATCCTCAACGTCCAGAAGGCCTCCGTCGGCGACATGCTGAAGAACGCCGAGTGCGCCTCGATCATCCAGGTCGTGGGAGCGGGCTCGGGGCGCAGCTTCGACCTCGACGCGCGGCGCTACGGCCGGATCATCTTCATGGCCGACGCCGACTCCGACGGCGCCCACATCCGCTGCCTGCTGGCGACGTTGTTCTTCAAGTACATGCCCGACCTGATCCGTGAGGGCCGGGTCTACTCGGCGGTCCCGCCGCTGCACCGCATCGAGCTGTCCAACCCCAAGAAGGGGATGGACAAGTACGTCTACACCTATTCCGACGACGAGCTGCAGCGCAAGCTCGCCGAGCTGAAGAAGAAGAACGTGCGCTGGAAGGACCCGGTGCAGCGCTACAAGGGCCTGGGCGAGATGGACGCCGACCAGCTCGCGGAGACCACGATGGACCCGCGGCGCCGTACCCTGCGCCGGATCACCATCGACGACGCCGACGCCGCCACGAACGTCTTCGAGCTGCTGATGGGCTCGGAGGTCGCTCCGCGCAAGGAGTTCATCGTGCAGGGCGCCTACGAGGTCGATGTGGAGACGCTGGACGCCTGAGGGTCTGGACTCGCGGGCCGGTTGCCCGCGGGTGCACGTAACTCAGCAATTGCTGGGAAAAGCACCGGCCGAGGGCCGTACGAGGTGCTTTTCCCAGCAATTGCGCGGTTATGTGCGCAACCCCGGGCCGAGCAGCCCAGGGTGCGCCGAGGGCTCAGACCACCCGGTCGAGCAGGCCGCTGTCCACGTCGTAGATGAAGCCGCCGATCAGGACCCGCTCGGGGATCAGCGGGTGGCTGCGGAGCTTGCGCACGTCCATCTCCAGGGTGCGGCGCTGGTCCTCGACCACGTGGAAGCGGTGCCAGGTGGCGTCGGTGCCGGCGGACTCGGAGACGCGCGCGGCGATCTCCTCCTCGGAGTTCGAGGCCACGGCGCAGCGGGTGTGGGGGACCACGAGCACGCGCTGCACGTTGAGCAGGTGCGCGCCCAGCACGATGGCCTCGGTCGCGGCCTCGGTGACGCGGCCGCCGGGGTTGCGGAAGATCTTGGCGTCGCCCGGCTGGAGACCGAGCATCCCGAGCGGGTCGATGCGCGAGTCCATGCAGGTGACGATGGCGATCCCGGCCTTCGCAATGCCGTCGAAACCGCTGTAGCGGAAGTCCGAGGCGAAGTCGCGGTTCGCAGCGAGCAGGTCGGCGAATTCGGTGTCGTTGTCCACGACCGGCAAGATATCGGGCGCTCAGCCCGCCGAGCGCAGCAGGTCGCCCGCCGGGAGCGCCCGCGTCGCTGCGCCGCGGAACAGCGCCAGCGCGAGCAGCGCCGCGACCACCGCGCACCCGGCCGCGCCGAGGAACACCGTCTGCTCCTGGGCCACGCCCGCCTCCCGCAGCAGGTCGGAGTACGCCGGGCAGCGGCTGGCGCCCTCGCAGACCTCGCGGACCCTCGGGAGGTCGCCCTGCTCGGCGTAGTACGCCCGCAGGCCGAGGGTGGTGAGCGCCGAGATGCCGACCAGCATGCCGACCATCCGCGCCACCACCACCAGCGCGCTGGCCAGCCCGTGCACGGCGTGGGCGGTGCTGGCCAGGACGGCGGCGTTGACCGGCGCCAGCGCGAGGCCGAACCCGAGCCCGGTCAGCACCAGCGGCACGTTGGCGGACAGGTGCTCGAGGGCGTCGGCGTTCCAGGTGCTCATCCACCCGAAGCCGGCCGCGGCCAGGCCCATCCCGGCGGCGGTCACGACGCCGGCGCTCACCCGGCGGGTCAGGAACCCGCCGAGGACGGCGCCGACCGGCAGAGCCACCAGGAACCGCACCAGCACGAGCGCGGCGAGCAGCTGGGAGTCGCGGTGCACCGTCGAGCGGGCGAACAGCGGGATGTCGATCAGCGCCGCGATCAGGGCGGCGCCCACGAAGAAGCTCACGAGCACCGCCCCCCAGGCCGGTACGGCGCGCAGCGCGCCCCGCGGCACGATCGGGTCCTCGGCTCGCCGCACGTGCCACACGAAGGCGCCGGCGGCCAGGGCGGCGCCGAGGAGGTACCACAGCCCCTGCTCGGAGAAGACCTCGATCTTGGGGTCGGCGGTCGCGAAGGCGAGCACCACCCCGCCCAGCGCCGCGGACAGGAACAGTGCGCCGAGCAGGTCGGCCTCGCGGGCGCTGCGGGCCCAGCCGCGCAGGTCCACCAGCGGTCGCCGGGCGGTGAGGCAGCGCGCGGTGAGCAGCACCAGCGCCGCGACGGCGACCAGCCCGACGGGAGTCAGCCAGCGGCCTCTGCCGACGACGGGGATGAACAGCTGTCCCCACGTCAGGTCGCGCAGCAGCGGCGGCGGCAGCGTGAAGACCAGCCCGGCGCTGAGCACGAGCACCAGGGCCAGGCCCAGCCCCGGCCAGTCGAAGCGGACCCGTGGCGGGCCTGCGGCCGCGGCGCCGGACGCGGGCCCGGCGCCGCGTGCCGCGGCGCGGATGGCCAGGGCCAGCACGACACCCACGAGCAGGTTGACCGCGAAGATCACCCGCCAGTCGTCGGCCAGCGCCATCACGACGGCGCCGAACAGCGGGCCCAGCACGCTGCCGATCTCCTGCACGGCCGAGACGACGCCGAGCGGCACCCCGCGCCGGTGGGCGGGGTAGAGGTCGGCGACCAGGGCCAGCGTCGCGGGCACCAGCCCGCCGCCGCCGACGCCCTGGAGGAACCGCCCGCCGACCATCGAGGTCATGTCGTAGGCGAAGGTCGTGATCAGCGAGCCGACCGCGAACAGCACCAGCGCGGCGAGGAGCACCGGGACCCGCCCGCGCAGGTCCGCGATGCGCCCGATCAGCGGCAGCATCGCGACGTACCCGAGCAGGAAGCCCGAGACGATCGGCGCCGAGCGCTGGAGCTCCTCCGGTGAGATGCCGACCGACCCGCTCATCTCCGGCAGCACCAGCACCACGACATAGGTGTCGGCCGCCGCGAAGGCCACCGCGACCGAGGCCAGGGCCAGCAGCAGACGCGGGCGGGTCAGCACCCGGCGCTCCGGGTCGCCGGGCGCCGCCGGTGCCGCGCTCACGGGGCCGTGATGTCCTGGCTGGTGCCGTAGTCGCTGAACCCGATCGTGTAGGTCATCGACTCGGAGTCGGGGTAGAACACCCCGGTCAGCACGACCTCGCGCAGCTCGCCGTCGTCGGAGACGGTGTACGCCGCGTCGAAGTCGCCCGACGCGGTCGGGATGATGTTCTCGACCGCGGAGCCGGGCACGGTGCCGGTGTACTCGGTCAGCACGTCGCGGTTGTCGGTGCCGCCGCGGACCTGCTCGCCCTGCTCGAGGTCGGTGGTGGCGGGCAGCAGTGAGGAGAAGCCCGCCTCGGGGCTCATCAGCTGCGCCGGGTCGGGCGCGCCGAACTCCCCGGGATCGATGTCGGACCAGCCGGTGCTCAGCGGGAGCTGGGCGTAGACGACGTCGTCGACGGCGACGACCGGCACGTCCGGCTCGAAGCCGGAGTAGCGGACCTTGATGGTCCCCTCGAAGGCCGGGGCGCGGGTGCCCACGCCGTCGGCGCCGATCAGGCCCTCGAGGCCCTCGGGCAGGTCGTCGGTGTGCAGGGTGATCCGCACCCCGCTGGTCTCGTCGAAGGTCGTCTTGGCCTCGGCCAGGACGTCCTCGGGCGTCTCGGAGCCGTCCCCGGACCCGTCGTCGCCGGAGCACGCGCTCGCGGTCAGGGCCAGGGTCAGCGCGGCGACAGCGGCGCGCGCGGGGAGGGATCGGCGCATGCGCTCAGCCTTCCACAGCGTCGGGCGCTGACGCGTCGGGTCCGGCGGGTCCGTCAGGCCCGTCGATGACCCCCAGCCGGGCCGCCACCGGCCCGGCGCACGCCGCGATCGGCTGGCTGGCGGGCAGGCCGGAGCCGTCCCGGCGCCCGGTGGCGTCCGGCAGCTCGACGGGGGTGCCGGAGTCGGAGGCCGCCCGCGCCGGGCCGACGCCGGCCCACGCGAAGACCAGCGCGTCCTCGCCCTTGAGGAAGCGGTGGCAGCGCACGCCTCCGGTCGCGCGACCCTTGGGCGGGTACTCCGCGAACGACGTCACCTTCACCGCGCCGGCCTCGGTGCCCGGCAGCGCGGTCGAGGAGCCCGACGCGGTGACCAGCACGGCGTCGGCGGGCTCGAAGGCGCCGAAGAACACCACCCGGTCGCCGTCACCGAGCCGGATGCCGGCCACGCCGCCGCCGGTGCGGCCCTGCGGGCGTACGGCGTCGGCGCCGAACTGCAGCAGCTGGGCCTGCGCGGTGACGAAGCAGAGCGTCTCCTCGCCGGTCGTGAGCTCGACCGCGCCGACGACCTCGTCGCCGTCCGCGAGCCGGATCACCTCCCACTCGTCGCGGTTGAGGACCTCGGGGTTGACCCGCTTGACCACGCCCTGACGGGTGCCCAGCGCGAGACCGGGGCCCTCGGTGGCCAGCGAGCACAGCGCGAGCGCGCGCTCGCCCTGGGCCAGCGCGAGCAGGTCCTGCAGCGGGACGCCGCCCTGGAGGTTGGGCTCGTTGGCGGAGCCGGGCAGCGCCGGCAGGTCGAGGACGCCGAGGCGCAGCACCCGCCCGTGCGAGGTGAGCACACCGATCTCGCCACGCACCGTGGTGCGCACCGCGGAGACGATCACGTCGTGGTTGCTGCGCCCGCCGCCGGTGCCGACGGCCTGGTCGTTGTTGGTGCGCGCGAGCCGGCCGTCGGAGCCGAGGAACGCGAAGCACGGGTCGTCGGCGACCTCGAGGGGACCGGCCGCGGCCTTCGGGTCGCTGCCGGAGGACTCCAGCAGCACGGTACGCCGCGGGGTGCCGTAGGTCTTGGCGACCTCGGCGAGCTCCTCGGAGACGACCCGGCGCAGCTGGGCCTCGTCGCCGAGGATCGCGTCGAGCTCCTCGATGGTGCGGCGCAGGTCCTCGCTCTCCTTCTCCAGCTCGAGCTTGGAGAAGCGGGTCAGGCGGCGCAGCTGCATCTCGAGGATGTAGCTCGCCTGGGCCTCGCTGAGGTCGAAGACCTGCATCAGGCGGGTCCGGGCCTGCTCGGCGCTGTCGCTGGCGCGGATCAGCGCGATCACCTCGTCGATGTCGAGGATCGCGATCAGCAGGCCCTCGAGGAGGTGGAGGCGGTCGGCGGCCTTGCCGCGGCGGAACACCGAGCGACGGCGTACGACGGTGAAGCGGTGCTCGAGGAAGACCTCGAGCATCTCCTTGAGGCCCATCGTGCGGGGCTGGCCCTCGACCAGGGCGACGTTGTTGACGCCGAAGGAGTCCTCCATCGGGGTCTGCTTGTACAGCTGCTCGAGGATCGCCTCGGGGTGGAAGCCGTTCTTGACCTCGATGACCAGCTGCAGGCCGTTCTCCCGGTCCGTGAGGTCCTTGAGGTCGGCGATGCCGAGCAGCTTCTTGGCCTGGACCTGGGTCTTGATCCGCTCCATCACCTTCTCGGTGCCCACGCCGTAGGGCAGCTCGGTGACCACGATGCCCTTGCGGCGACCGATGGTCTCGATGCGCGCGGTGGCGCGCATCTTGAACACCCCGCGCCCGGTCTCGTAGGCGTCGCGGATGCCGCTGAGGCCGACGATCTTGCCGCCGGTGGGCAGGTCGGGGCCGGGGATGAAGCGCATCAGGTCCTCGAGGGAGGCCCGCGGCGTCTTGATCAGGTGGCGCAGCGCCTGGACGACCTCGACCAGGTTGTGCGGCGCCATGTTGGTGGCCATGCCGACAGCGATGCCGGTGGTGCCGTTGACGACGAGGTTGGGGATCGCCGCGGGCAGCACGGACGGCTCGAGCTCGCGGCTGTCGTAGTTGGGGCGGAAGTCGACGGTGTCCTCGTCGATCGACTGGGTCATCGCGACCGCCGCCGGCGCCATCCGGGCCTCGGTGTAGCGCATCGCGGCGGGGGAGTCGTCGGGGGAGCCGAAGTTGCCGTGCCCGTCGATGAACGGCACGCGCATCGACCACGGCTGCGCCATGCGCACCATCGCGTCGTAGATCGCGCTGTCGCCGTGCGGGTGCAGGCGACCCATCACCTCACCGACGACGCGGGCGCTCTTGACATGGCCGCGGTCGGGCAGCAGCCGCATGTCGTTCATCGTGTAGAGGATGCGGCGCTGCACCGGCTTGAGGCCGTCGCGCGCGTCGGGGAGCGCCCGGGAGTAGATGACGGAGTAGGCGTACTCGAGGAAGGAGGACTCCATCTCCTGCTGGATGTCGGTGTCGAGGATGTGCTCCTCGAAGTCATCGGGGAGCTCTGGGGTCTTCGAACGCCGTGCCATGGCGCCCATTGTCCCCGGTAGGTGCGTCCGGTGTGCTCGTGGCTCGCCGGTGAGCAGCAGCGGCCTGATCACCGCCGATGGCGGTAGATTTCCCCTGTGACCCAGCAGGACGACGTGCCCAGCGCCCCGGCCCACTGGGAGGCCGACGTTCTCCTGCGGGACGGACGCACCGCCCACATCCGCCCGATCGGGCCCGACGACGCCGACCTGCTGGTCGATTTCTACGACAAGCGCGTCTCCGACCAGTCGAAGTACTACCGCTTCTTCTCGCCGATGCCGCACCTCTCCGAGCGCGATGTGCGGCGCTTCACCCACGTCGACCACGTCGACCGGGTGGCGTTCGTGCTGACCCTGTCCGGGCAGATGATCGCGGTCGGTCGCTTCGACGTGGTCCGCCCCGGCGAGGCCGAGGTCGCGTTCCTGGTCGAGGACCGCCACCAGGGCCGCGGCATCGCCCAGGTGCTGCTCGAGCACCTCGCCCAGGCCGCTCGCGAGCGCGGCGTGGAGAAGTTCGTCGCCGAGGTGCTGCCCGACAACAGCCGGATGATCCAGACCTTCCGCGACGCCGGCTACCGCGTCGCCAGCGAGTACGAGGACGGCGTGCTCGCCCTGGAGTTCTCCATCGAGCCCACCGAGACCGCCATCGGGGTGATGCTCAACCGCGAGCACCAGGCCGAGGCCGCCTCGATCCACCGCTTCGTCAACCCTCGCTCGGTCGCGGTCATCGGCGCGAGCCGGCGCCAGGACACCATCGGCCAGGCGCTGGTGCGCAACCTGGTGACCGGCGACTTCACCGGGCGCGTGTACGCCGTGAACCCGAGCGCCGCCGCGGTGTCCGGCCTCCCGGCGTACAAGACCGTGATGGAGATCCCCGACGAGGTCGACGTGGCGATCGTGGCGGTGCCGGCCGAGGCCGTGCAGGACGTCGTGCTCGACTGCGCGGCCAAGGGCGTCCACGGCCTGGTCGTGATCTCGGCCGGCTTCGCCGAGACCGGCGAGGAGGGCCGCCAGCGCCAGCGCCGCCTGGTCGGGCTCTCGCGCTCCTACGGCCTGCGCCTCATCGGCCCCAACGCGCTCGGCATCATCAACACCGACCCCAACGTCTCCATCAACGCCTCGCTGTCGCCGCTGATGCCGCCGCGCGGTCGCGCCGGGTTCTTCTGCCAGTCCGGTGCGCTCGGCTCCGCGATCCTGGAGAAGGTCAACAACCGTGGCCTGGGCCTGTCGACCTTCGTCAGCGCGGGCAACCGCGCCGACGTCTCCGGCAACGACCTCCTGCAGTACTGGGAGGAGGACGACACCACCGAGGTGGTGCTGCTCTACCTGGAGTCGATCGGCAACCCGCGCAAGTTCTCCCGCATCGCGCGCCGCGTCTCGCTGCGCAAGCCGATCATCGCGGTGCGCTCGGGGCGTACGACGCAGGGCGTGCCGATGGGCCACACGGTGCGCCGCATCGCCGCGCCCCCGCAGGCGGTCGACGCGATGTTCCGCCAGGCCGGCGTGATCCAGGTGGAGTCGCTGGAGGAGATGTTCGACGTCGCCCAGCTGGTCGCCCACCAGCCGCTGCCCCGCGGTCGCCGGGTCGCGATCGTCGGCAACTCCGACGCCCTCGGCCTGCTGGCCGCCGACGCCGCAGCGGCGGTGGGCCTGGTGGTCAACCGGTCGGTCGCGCTCAGCGCCGAGCCGAGCGCCGAGGAGTTCGAGGACGCCCTCGACGAGGCGATCGACGACCCCGAGGTCGACGCGGTCATCGCCGTCTACATCCCGCCGCTCAACATCTCCGGCGAGGGCGTGGCCAACGTGCTGGCCGCGGTCGGTGAGCAGTCCGACAAGCCCCTGGTCTCCTCCTTCCTCGGCGCCGAGGGCGTCCCGGAGCTGCTGCGCGTCCCCGACGTCGCCGGCTCCACGGCCGGTCGCGGCTCGGTCCCGTCGTACCCCGCCGTCGAGGCCGCGGTCCGCGCGCTGGCCCACGTCGTCGACTACGCCCTGTGGCTGCGCACCCCGGGCGCCCCGGTGCCCGACGACGACGAGGTGGACCGCCCGGCCGCCAAGCGGCTGGTCAACCAGGTGCTGCACCGCCACCCCGACGGCACCGACCTCGCCCAGCCCGAGCTCACCGAGCTGCTCGGCGCCTACGGCGTGCAGCTGTGGAGCAGCCGGCCGGTCACCTCCCTCGACGAGGCGCTCGCGGCCGGGGAGGACCTGGAGTGGGACGTGGTGCTCAAGGCCACCGCCGACCACCTGCGCGAGCGCCCCGACCTCGCGCACGTGTGGCGCAACATCGAGGGGCCCACCGAGATGCGCAGCGCCTGGTCGTCGCTGACCGCGATGATCAGCGACCCCGGCAAGGCCGGCTTCGTGGTGCAGAAGAACGCCCGCCCCGGCGTGCCGATCGCGATCCGCAGCATCGAGGACCCGCTCTTCGGCCCGGTGGTCTCCTTCGGCATCTCCGGCCCGCTGATCGAGCTGCTGGCCGACAAGTCCTACCGGATCCCGCCGCTGGGCCCGCACGACGCGGCCAGCATGGTGCGCGAGATCAAGTCCTCCCCGATGCTCTTCGGCTACCGCGGCAGCGAGGTCGTGGACGTCGAGGAGGTGGAGCGGCTGATCCGCCGGGTCGCGCAGCTGCAGAACGACCTGCCGCAGGTGCGCGCGATGGAGCTGTCGCTGGTCCTGGCCGGCGCCCACGGCGCCACGGTGCTGACCGCCGCGGCGCGCGTCGAGCCGGTCGCCGACCCGCGCTCGGACTGGTTCGTACGCCGCCTCCCGTCGCTGCCCGGCGACACGCTCCCGACCGGCTGAGCCAGCTCCGCCGACCGGCACACGCGGCGCAGTGGTTGCGTGACACACTTCTCCCATGCGTAGCAGGACCGACGACCGTGATCGCACGGTGGAGCTGAGGGCGGCCATCGACCGCACCGGGTACTACCCCGAGGTCGTGGCCGACGGGGTCGACGCCGCGGTGGCGGGGGAGCCTGTGGTGGCGTACTTCGTGCACCACGAGCCGACCTTCGACCACGACGAGGTGCGCCGTCACCTCAGCGTGGTGGTGCTGACCCCGACCCGGCTGGTGCTCGCGCACACCGACGAGCACGCCGGCGACGACCTGCTGCCCGAGCCCTACACCTCCACCTCGACCGAGGCGGTGCGCCTCTCGGCCGTGAAGTCGGTGGTGGTGACCCGGATGATCGCGAACCCGACCAGCGGGCCCTCGTTCCCCGCCGAGGCCAACATGACCATCGGCTGGGGCGGCGTGGGTCGCGTCGACCTCGAGCCCGCGGGCTGCAGCGACCCGCAGTGCGACGCCGACCACGGCTACACCGGTGTGCTCGCCTCCGACGACTTCTCGATCCGCGTCTCGGCCGCCGCCGACGGACCGGCGGCGGTCGAGCGGCTGCTCGCCTTCGCGGAGTCGCTCTCGGCGCGGACCCACACGGCGTGAGCTTCGTCCCGCCCGCCTACGGCCAGCGCTCGCTGGCCGACGTCGTGCCGGCGGTCGGGGTGGCGCTGGGGGCGCGCCTGCCCGACCGGGACGTGCCCGCGGGGCTGGTGCTGCCCGACGCGTCGGCGTACGTCGTGTTCCTCATCGACGGCCTCGGCGCCAACCTGCTGCGTCGCTACGCCCACGCCGCGCCGTACCTCTCCTCGCTGCTCACGCACAGCGAGCCCGGCACCGCCGGGGTGCCGTCGACGACCGCGACCAGCCTCACCTCGCTCGGCACCGGCCTGCCGCCGGGCGCGCACGGGCTGGTCGGGTTCACCTCGCGGGTGCCCGGCACCGGCAAGCTGCTCAACGCGCTGGCCTGGGACGCCGACGTCGACCCGGTGGAGTGGCAGCCGCACCCGACCGCGTTCGCGCTGCTGCAGGCCCAGGGTGTGTCGGTCACGGTCGTCAACAAGCGCGAGTTCGCCGACAGCGGGCTGACCCGCGTCGCGCACCGCGGCGTCGACTTCGTCGGTGCCGACAAGGTCGGCGAGCGGATCGCCGCCGCCGTCACTGCCACCCGCGAGCGGCCCTCGCTCACCTACCTCTACGACGGCGACCTGGACTGGACCGGGCACCGCTACGGCGTCTCCTCCAGCCAGTGGCTCCAGCAGCTCTCCATCATCGACTCCGAGGTCGAGCAGCTGCGCGAGGCGCTGCCGCACGACATCCGGCTGGTGGTGGTGGCCGACCACGGCATGATCGACTCCCCGCCGCAGAGCCGCATCGACGTCGACGAGCAGCTCGAGCTGCGCGACGGCGTGGCCCTGCTCGGCGGCGAGGCGCGCTTCCGCCACCTGTACTGCCACAGCGGCGCGGTCGACGACGTCGTGGCGACCTGGCGCGAGGTCCTGGGGGACCGTGCCGAGGTGCTGACCCGCGAGGATGCGATCCTGCGCGGCTGGTTCGGCGCGGTCCGTGGGCCGGTGCTGCCCCGTCTCGGCGACGTGCTGGTCGCCGGGTGCGGCGACCACGCGATCTTCTCCTCCCACGACTTCGCCTACGAGACGACGCTGGTGGGACTGCACGGCTCGCTCACGCCCGACGAGATGCTGGTGCCGATCCTCGTCGACTAGCGGCTCACGCGCCGCCGCGCCCGACCCGTGCCGGCTGGACCAACGCCGCGGCGACCAGCAGCAGGACCCCGAGGATCACGATCGACGTGGCGGTGAACGGGGGCGCGTCGGACGACGGCATCAGCCACAGCGGCTCGTAGTCGCTCGCACCGGAGCAGCGGATCGCGGCGTCGCCGCCGGAGTGCCCGTAGAGGGCGATCGCGGCGATGGGCACGCCGTCCACCACCCGTGAGCCGAAGGTGGTCAGGTCCTCCGGTTGCTCCGGGAGGTCGAGGCCACGCTCGGGCAGGCAGCCGACCTCCGCCGTGGACGGCGTCCGTCGCGGATCGTCGACCTGGCCGTAGAGCACCCACGGGCTCTGGAAGAACCTCGTCGGGGGCACCTGGGTCACCGAGTCGGCCGCGAGCTGGACCGGCTGCGGGGCGTCCGCACGTCCGGCGGCCAGGCCGAAGACGAGCGTCCCCACTCCGATCACCAGCAGGATCAGGCCGGCGACCTGTCGGCGCCGCCGGGTGGCGGCGGAGTTCTGCAACCGCCGGGACCGTGCGTCCCGCGCAGTGCGCAGACGCGCGAGCGAGCTCCCCACCGAACCTCCTCAGCCAGCGCGTGGACGCGGCACGACCAGCGTGGGCGTCATCGCCGCACGCGTGAGGAGGATAGCGGCCCGTCCCGTGGTCCTCGGGACGGTTGGCGCGGGGGAAAGGGGGTAGGAAGCGGCCATGTCCCTTGTCGTCGCGATCATGGATGAGCAGCCCGCCGGCTCATTCCGTGGCGCGGCGTCGTGGGGAGAGTGGCAGGTGCACCCGCTCTCCGACCCCACGGCGCTCGCCACCGACCCGCAGATCCGTTCCCCGCACACCCGTCACCTCCTCGTGCTCGCCCCGACCGCGCACGCGATGGCCGCCCACGTCGCCGCCTCCACCGTCGCCGCGGCCCGCCCCGAGCTCCCGGTGCGGGTGCTGTCGTTCCCGGTGTCCGCCGCCGTGCTGGTGCGTGCCGCGGAGCTCGTCCCGGCCGACACCGCGTCCGCGACGGCCGTGTACGACGCGATCCTCGCCGCCCTCGACACCGTGGTGTGGGGCGCCTGGCTTCCGTCCGTGGCGCGGCTCTCGCGCCCGGCCCCGACGCTGGGCCAGCACGTCCAGTCCTGGTTCGCCGGCGCCGACGGGTTCCTCGCGGTGCACGGCGACCCCGGGTGGGTGGCGAAGCTCCCGATCGCCGAGCTGGCGCCCGAGCGCCGGCTGCGCCGGGTGCCGACGCCGGGCGTCGTCGCCGCGTCGTTTGAGTGCCACGCCTACGGCGAGCTGCCCGAGGCCGCCATCTCCGCCCTGTTCGCGATGGGGCTGGCGACCCGGCCGACCCGCCGTGAGCCGGTCGCTGACGTCGCCCGTGCGTGGGGCTCGGCCAAGGCGGTGGAGTTCGTCATCTCCTGGCCCGCCGCCCCGGGTGCCGCCGGCACCCCCACGTCCCTGCGGTGCCCCTCCTGCGAGGAGCCGGTCCGCGACCAGATCTGCCCGTTCTGCCGGATCGCCGCCGAGGGCGTCGACCGCACCGAAGGATCCCTCCGAGGAGTCGCACGTTGAACGCTCGTCAGCGTCGGGGAGTGCTGTTCCTGCTCGCCGCGCTCGCCCTTGCCATCGCGGTCTTCGTCGCCGTGAGCAGCTATGTCTCCCAGGTCGAGAGCCAGGTCGGCCCCAAGATCACCGTCTATGAGGTCTCCGAGCCCGTCGACGCCTACCTCCCGCTCGGCGCCTCCAACGTCCGGGCCAAGGAGGTGCCGCGGCGCTGGGCCTCGCCCACGGCCGTCACCAGCCTGCGTGAGCTGGAGGGGCGCCGCGTCGGCTTCCAGCTGGCCGCGGGCACCGTGATCACCTCCGACATGCTCATCCCCTCGACCGACCTCAGCCCGACCGAGCGCGAGATCGCCATCAACGTCGACAGCGTCACCGGCGTCGCCGGACGGGTCCGCCCCGGTGACCGCGTCGACATCATCGCGGTGTTCGCCGACGTGCCGGGCCTGCCCAAGCAGGCGCGGGTCATCGTGCGCGACGTCCGGATCGTCTCGATCGGCGGCCAGCAGACGGTCACGGTCGACACCGAGTCGACCGTCGGCACCAGCAAGGACGTCGTGCCGGTGACTTTGGCGCTGGAGCCGAAGAACGCGCTCTCGGTCACCTATGCCGCGGCGTTCGCCCAGGAGGTCCGGCTGGTCGCGCTGCCGGGCGACGTCGGGGCCAACCGCTCCGGCGAGATCGACGACTTCGACGCCGAGGACCTCGGCGGCCAGGCAGTCCCGGAGGAGGCACGATGACGAAGGTGGTGGTCGGCGCGGCCGACCAGGCGGTCGTGAGGGAGCTGCGGGCCCTCCTCGCCGAGATCGAGGGCACCGAGATCCTCTCGATCGTCGAGTCCAGCCACGAGCTGTCGGCGATGGTGGCGCGGCTCAAGCCCTCGGTGGTGCTCCTGCACGACGCGCTCGGTCCGCAGTCCGCGCCCGACGTGGTGCGCGAGATCGTGTTCCGCTCCCCGACGACCGGCGTGCTGGTCCTCAACTCCGGCATGGACGGCGACACCGCGCTGCTCGCCATGGAGGCCGGCGCCAAGGGGGTGGTGCGCTACCCGATGGGCTTCGACGACCTGCTCTCGCGCTTCGAGGTCGCGCGCCAGTGGTCGGAGCGGATGTCCGGGCTGATCTCCGGCGCGGTGGCCGACACCGCCCGTGACCTGGGCCGGCACGGCCGGGTGACGGTCTTCGCCGGGGCCAAGGGCGGGGTGGGCACGACCACGATCGCGACCCACATGGCCATCGACCTGCAGCGCAAGGTCCCGGGCACCAAGGTGTGCCTGGTCGACCTGGACCTCCAGGCCGGGGACGTCTCGGGGATCATCGAGGCGCGGCAGCGCGTCTCGATCGCCGACGTGGCCAAGGTGTCCGAGGACCTCTCGGCCGGCACCATCCTCGACGCGCTGGTGCGCCACGAGTCCGGCATCTCCCTGCTGCTCGCCCCGCAGCAGGTCCACGAGTCCGAGTACGTCACCGCGAGCGCGGTCCGCGCGATCCTCGGCCTGCTGCGCCAGGAGTTCGACGTGATCCTGGTCGACGGCGGCTCGCACGCCACGCCCGCCCAGGCTGCGGCCATCGAGGTCGCGGACGCCGCGGTGGTGGTGGTCACCGCCGATGTGCTCGCGATGCGCTCCTTCCGCCGCTCCGTGCAGGCGTGGGAGGGCCTCGGGGTGCGCTCGGAGCAGGAGCTGCACGTCGTGGCCAACAAGGTCTCGCGCGACGACGCGCTCACCTTCGACGCGCTGGGCAAGCTCACCTCGGCCAGCGTCGTCTCGACCTGGCTGCCCTCTGCGTTCCGCAGCCTCGAGCGCAGCGTGAACTCCCGCAACCCCGACGAGATCCGCGAGGCCTCCTGGTGGTCGGCGCTCGAGCGGATCGGCGCCGAGATCGGCGTGAGCGGGGCGTCGGCGGTGCCGACCCCGACCAGCGAGCCCAAGCGGCGCGGACGCCGGCGGGCCAAGGCCGAGGCCGGGCAGGTGGCGATCGAGACCGTGGCCCTGGTGCCGGTGGTCGCTCTGATCTGCCTGCTCGCCTGGCAGGTCGGCCTGACCGCGCTGGCCTTCGTGTGGAACGGGCACGCGGCGAACGCCGCCACCCGGGCGCACGCCATCGGCGAGGACCCCGGCGCCGCGGCGCGCGACGCCGTACCCGACTCGATGCGCGACAGCGTCCACGTGACGGTGCTCCACGACGGGTCGGTCACGGTGTCGACGAAGGTGCCGGTGCTGTGCCCGGGATGCGCGGCGCTGCCCGGGGAGATCTCCCAGACGAGCGACGTGGTGGAGGAGCCGTGAGCACGTCGCGCCTGCGCCGCCCGGGGCGGCGAGCGGCCCGCGAGCGTGGCAGCGTCTCCCTCGAGGTCGTGGGGCTGGTGCCGCTGCTCGTGCTGGTCGCCCTGCTGGTCCTCCAGCTCGGGGTGGCCGGCTGGTCCGCGTCGCAGACCCAGGAGGCCGCCCGGGCGGCGGCCCGGGCCCAGAGCCTCGGCCAGGACCCGGTGGCCGCTGCCGAGGGCGCCCTGCCGGGCAGCCTCGACGTCGACTCGATCGAGACCTCGGGCGACTCGGTGACGGTGCGGGTCAAGGTCCCGCGGGTCTCCCCGCTCCCGGTCTTCACCGTGACGCGGGATGTCTCGATGGCGGTGGACAGGTGAGCGGCTACCGCGGCTTCGCCGGGGTCGACCTCACGGGTGGGAACGACACAGGAGCGGGGGAGACCTCCGACGAGCTGCTGGTCCGCCGGCTCAAGAAGCTGCTCCTCGACGAGGTCGACCTCCACGAGCTGGGCCGGCTGGAGGAGTCGCAGCGGCGCACCCGTCTGGAGCGGGTCCTCAACCACCTGGTCTCGACCGAGGGCATCATCCTCAGCACCCGCGAGCGCACCAGCCTGGTACGCCGCGTCGTGGACGAGGCGGTCGGCCTCGGCGTGCTCGAGCCGATCCTGGCCGACCCCGCGGTCAGCGAGATCATGATCAACGGCCACGACACGGTCTACGTCGAGCGCTTCGGCGTGCTGGAGCGGATCCCCTCGGGGTTCACCAGCAACGAGCAGCTGCTGCAGACCATCGACCGGATCGTCTCGACGGTCAACCGCCGAGTCGACGAGTCCAGCCCGATGGTCGACGCGCGCCTGCCTCCCGACGCCCGGCTGCCGCGCGGCGCCCGCGTCAACGTCGTCCTGCCGCCGCTCGCGCTGCGCGGCCCGACGGTCACGATCCGGCTCTTCCCCCGTCGCTACGGGATGGAGGAGCTGATGCAGCGCGGCGCGATCGACGCGGCCACCGTCGAGCTGCTCGGCGCCGCCGTCCGGGCCCGGCTCAACATCGTGGTCTCCGGCGGCACCGCCTCGGGCAAGACGACGATGCTCAACGCGCTCTCGGCGTTCATCCCCGAGCAGGAGCGGATCGTCACCATCGAGGACGCCGCCGAGCTGTCGCTCGTCCAGGAGCACGTCGTGCAGATGGAGACCCGCCCGCCCAACGTGGAGGGCCGCGGCGCCGTCACGATCCGCGACCTGGTCCGCAACGCGCTGCGCATGCGGCCCGACCGCATCGTCGTCGGCGAGTGCCGCGGCGGCGAGGCGCTCGACATGCTCCAGGCGATGAACACCGGTCACGAGGGCTCCCTGACCACCGTGCACGCCAACACCACCGACGACGCCCTCGCACGCATGGAGACCATGGCGTCGATGTCGGAGGTGGAGGTCCCCTTCCACGCGCTGCGCGAGCAGGTCAACTCCTCCATCGACCTGGTCCTGCAGCTGGTCCGCACCCCCGACGGCACCCGCCGCGTCGTGGAGCTCAGCTATCTCTCCTCACGACGGCGCGAGGACTTCTCGCTGAACCGTCTGGTGCATTGGGACCCGCGGGCGACCGGTCCGTCCGGCACCCCGGGCTCCTTCGTCCGGCACCCGGTGCACCCGGCGCTGGCCGACCGCCTCGAGGACCGCGGCGAGAAGCTGCCCGACGGTTTCGAGCGCGCCTTCGAGGGCCAGCGCCTCGACGAGGGCGGGGGCGTGTCGTGGTCCTGATCGTCCTGCTGTGCTCGGTGGGGGCGTCGGTCTGCGCACTGGTCGGAATCGTGCATCTCACCTCGGTCGCCACCGAGCGCCGGCGGATCGCCGCCGCCGTGACCGGCGACGACCGCATCGACGACGCGCCGCTCATCGAGCGTGCGAACCGGCGCTTCCGCCGCACCCGGCTCGGCCAGCTCGTCGAGCGCGAGCTCGTGCTCGCCGGCATCGACCAGCGCCCGCTGGTCGTCGTCCTGGTCGCGGTCGCGGTCGGCGTCTCGACCGCCTACATCCTGTGGACCGCGCTCGCGCCGGTCTTCGGCATCCTGGGCCTCAGCGCCGGGGCGTTCGCGCTGCGCGCCTTCATCCGCCGGGCCAAGGCCCGTCGCCTCGAGGCGTTCATCGTCCAGATGCCCGAGCTGGCGCGGGTGCTCGCCAACGCCACCAGCGCCGGGCTCTCGATCACCAGCGCGCTCGCGATCGCCGGCGACGAGCTCGGCGCGCCCGCCGGCCCCGAGCTGCGCAGCGTCGCGAACTCGATCCGCTTCGGCACCGACCTGGTGAGCGCGCTCGACGCGATGGGGAAGCGACTGCCCTCCCGTGAGGTCGCCGTGCTCCTCTCGACGCTCGTCGTCTGCGCGCGCAGCGGTGGCTCGCTGGTCACCTCGCTGCGCGACATCGCCAACACCCTCGAGGCCCGCAAGGAGACCCGACGCGAGATCCGCACCACCCTCGCCCAGGCGCTGGCCACGGGTTATCTCGTGATCGTGCTCGGCGTCGGGATGCTCTTCTTCATCAACCTGATCCAGCCCGGCTCGGTGGAGAAGATGACCGGCCACATCGTCGGTCAGATCGCCCTGGTCGTCTCGGGGTCGCTCTTCGCGCTCGGCTTCTTCCTGATCCGCCGGATGACGAGGTTCGACATATGAGCCCCACGGTCCTGCTCCCCGGGCTGGCCCTGGCGACCGCCATGATGCTCGCCCTGCGCGGCTACCGGCTGCTGCGCGCCGACCCCACCGACGGGCTCGGTCTCGAGGAGCTCATGGTCCTGCGCCCCGAGCAGCGCCGGTCCGCGAAGGGCGAGGGACCGCTCGGCCGGCTGGCCACCCGGCTCGCGCCCTCGGTACGCCGCCGCCTGCCGGCCCCGGTCATGAAGTGGTTGCAGACCCAGGTCGACCTCGCCGGCCGTCCCGACGGGCTGAACGTCGACGGCGTCATCCGCCTGGTGCTGACCTGGGCGCTGATGCTCTCGCCCGTCTTCCTGATCAGCCTGACCTCGGGCAACCTCCTCGGGCTGATGCTCTCGCTCATCGCGCCGGTGATGATGCCGCTCGCCCGCCTCTCGCGGCTGCGCCGGTTGCGCACGGAGGCGCTGGACCGCGACCTCCCGGACTTCCTCGACGTCCTCGCGGTCACCGTGACGGCCGGGGTCGGGTTCCGGCCCGCGCTGATGCGGGTCTCGGAGCGCTTCGGCGGACCGCTGGCGGCCGAGATGCAGCTGGCGCTGAGCCAGGTGCAGCACGGCGCCTCCCTGCGCGGTGCCTTCGAGCAGCTGCAGGAACGCAGCGACTCCGAGGCGCTGGGGCAGTTCGTCACGGCGTTCATCCAGTCCGACGAGCTCGGCGCCCCGCTGGTCGAGGCGCTGAACCAGATCGCGGTCGACCAGCGCCGCGAGCACGCCCAGCGCCAGCGCCGCAAGGCCGCCCAGATCGCTCCCCGCGTCACGCTCGTGACCACGGTGGTGATGGTCCCGGCGGCGCTCATCCTGCTCCTGGTGGGCCTCATCCTCGGCGCGGACGTCAACTTCGGCGAGGTGTTCGGGGGGTTCTCCGGATGACCTTCGAGTCGATCGCCGCCGTCGAGGTCCGCGCCCTGGTGCGGCTCTCGTTCCTGCTGCGGATGATGACCCTGCTGGCCAGCCTGGCTGGTTATGTGGACCGGACCCTGACGCCGGTCGCCGTGGGCGGGATCTTCTTCCTGACCCTCACCAGCATGGCCGGGATCGCGATCGCGACCGTGCCCGCGCTGCTCCAGCGCCACCCGTCGCTCGTCATGCTCGACGCACTGGTGATGACCGGCCTGATGGTCGCGCTGGGGACTGACAACCCGTTGGTGCTGGTCGCCCTGAGCAGCTGCCTGGTGATCGGCCTCGTGCTGCCGACGCCCGCGGCGGCGTTGTCCACGGTGACGATGGTGAGCGGCTATCTGGTGGCGAGCCTCAGCGACAAGGGGGTCGCCCCGACCTTCCTGGCCGACTACGGATTCCCGCTCACGTTCGTGTTCGTGGTCGTGCTCGGCCAGGCGTTCCGGGTCCTCGCCGAGCGCAAGCGGCAGTCGGAGCGGGCGTTCGCCGAGCTGATCTCCAGCACGGTGACCGCCGAGGAGCGCGCGAGGCTGGCGCGCGAGCTGCACGACTCGACCGCCAAGACGCTGCAGGGGCTGTCCCTCTCCGCCCAGTCGCTCCCGCACTGGATCACCCACGATGCGGGGCGCGCCTGCGCGGAGGCGGAGGCGATCTCGACCTCGGCCTCCGAGGCCATCCTCCAGCTGCGCAGCCTGCTGTCCACCCTGCGTCAAGACGTGCTGGACCAGTCGTTCCACGAGTCCCTCGCCACCCTGGCGCGCGACTGCACCCAGGACGCGCCGCAGGTGCGCCTGCGCCTCGATCTCGAGCCTGTCGAGCTGACCGCGCCGTCGGTGCGCTACGAGCTGCTGGCCGCGACGCGGGAGGCGTTGCGCAACGCGGTCACGCACTCCGGATCCGATCGCGTGACGGTGCGGCTGCGCGCTGCCGACGACGAGGAGGTGCTCCTCGAGGTCGTCGACAGCGGGTGCGGATTCGCGATGGAGATCCTGGCCGAGCGCGAGCGGCACGGACACTTCGGCGTACGCGGCTACGCCGAGCGTCTCGAGCTGATCGGCGGGCGCGCGGAGGTCACCAGCGCCCCCGGCTCGGGCACCACGGTGCGGTTCATCGCACCCCGGATGGGCCTGCGGGAGGGCACACATGTCTGATGACCTGACGATCGTTCTACCGGCGACGCTGTCCGGCCCGACGCGGACGCTGATCGTCGACGACAACCCCGTCGTCCGCACCGGGCTTCGCAGCCTCCTGGAGAGCTCCCAGGACATCGACGTGGTGGGGGAGGCCGGGGACGGCATCCTCGCCGAGTCGATGGTGCGGAGCCTCAAGCCCGACGTGGTCCTCCTCGACGTGCGGATGCCCCGCCGCGACGGCGTCCAGACGGCCCGTGCGATCGCGGGCGAGACCACGGTGATCATGCTGACCTTCACCGACGAGCCTGCCCACATCCGGGCCGCCCTCGCCGCCGGGGCCAGCGGCTACCTCGTGCACGGCTCGTTCGACGCCTCGACGCTGGTGCACACCGTGCGTCAGGCCGCGCTGGGGGCCGGGGCGTTCTCGAGGCAGGCGCTGGACGCGATCCGCGACACCCAGGCCCCGCAGGACTCCGAGGAGGAGCGGCGCCGGCGTCAGCGCCGGTTCGAGCTCAGCGACCGGCAGGGCGAGCTGATGGAGCTGATCGCCCGCGGCATGACCAACGCCGAGATCGCGCGCGAGCTCTACCTCGCCGAGAAGACGGTGAAGAACCACGTCAACGCGATCTTCGCCAAGCTCGTGGTGACCAACCGCAGCGAGGCGATCGCGGTCTGGCTCGGCACCCGCGCCTGGGGGTGAGCGACCCGGGGCCGGTCATGGGCCCGGGAATGGGCCTCGGAATGGGCCTTGGAATGGGCCTGGACCTGGGTCCGGGGACCCCCGGTGCGGGGCGGCTGAGCACCTAGGTTTCCAGATGTCGGGAACAGCACCAGCCCGACGACCACCATCAGGCTTGCGGCCCGCTCAGGGGGGCGGGCCGCCGTTCCACTCAACAGGAAGAGGTCGATCAGGATGAACAAGGTTCTCGAGGCTGTGCTGATGTTCCAGGCCCACATGCTCACCGCTCGCAAGGACGACGAGCGCGGACAGGGCACCCTGGAGTACGTCGGCATGATCATCGTCGCCGCGGCGATCGTCGTGGCGGTCCTCCAGGCGTCCGAGGCGATCGACCTCGGCACGTTCTTCACCGAGGCGGTCAACTCCGTCACCGGTGGCGGCGGCTCCTGACCCACCATCGCTCCTCCACGCGGGCCCCGGATGATTCCGGGGCCCGCGTGGGCGTGTGTAGACCAATGAAATTGGGAAGGTCTCGACCCATGCTGCTCGCTCGCTCGCACCGCCCCCGTCGCGACGAGGCCGGCCAGATCACCACCGGCCTGGTCATCGTGGTGATCGTCGCCCTGGTCGCGGTGGCGATCTCGGGTGTCGCGCTGCTCTCGCGCGGTGTGGACGAGAAGTCCCAGGCGCAGAGTGCGGCCGATGCCGCGGCGCTCGCGGGTGCTGGCGCCCTGCGCGAGCTCCTGCCCCAGCTGCTGGCCATGATGACCTCGCGCGACGACCTCGGCGGCACGGCGGGGTGCGGCTTCGGCCAGGACCGGGCCAGCACCTACGCCCAGAAGAACGACGCGACGCTGACCGACTACTGCTTCGACCTCGCCCGCGGCGAGGTGCGGGCCTCGGTCCAGATGAACGAGGCCGTCAGCGACGAGGTGGACGCTGCCGTGGCGGACGCCGTGGCGAGCACGGGACTCGACCTCTCCGGGTGCTCCTGGAACGACGAGGACCCGCCCGAGCCGACCCCGACCCCGACCCCCACGCCGACCGCCGGGCCCACGGGCGGTCCCTCCGACGGCCCGACCGAGGACCCTGGCCCCCCGCCCCCGCCGCCGGACATCGGCACGACGTTCTCGTGCGGGCCGCTGACGGCACGCTTCGTCATCGACGGGGAGACCGGCCGGCTGTCCTTCGTCGACTTCGAGCTCGACGGGCTCGAGCCCCGGCTGATCGACTAGCGCCCGCGCTCAGCGCGCGGGGCGACGACGGAGCAGCACCAGCCCGCCGATCCCGACCGCGAGAAACGCCGGGGTCGCCAGCGCCGCCGTGATCCGGACCATCGTGGCGGCGCTGCCGAACGTCGAGGGCTGCGAGAGCGCCACCGGCGCCACCGCCTGGGCGTCGCTGCAGGCCAGCACCGAGCCGCGTGGGTAGGACCCGACGCTGAACAGCGCGTCGAGGCGCCGGTCCTCGACCGTGACCGCCGGGGTCGAGAGGACCCTGAGCTCCGACATCCGCGCCGTGCTCTGCTCCGCGCCGTCGCGCGTCAGCAGCCGGCAGCCCAGCTCGGAGGGCGCGACGCCGGTGTCGCCGGACGCGCCGTAGACGACGACCTGGGAGCCGAACAGCCCCGGGTCGGGCAGCGCGATCTCGCGCGGGTCATCGGCGATGCTGACCTCCGCGGAGCCCGGGGGCGCGGAGTCGACGGTGATCGCGACGAACGCCGTCACCACGGCGCCGAGCAGGCAGGCGATCGCGCCCAGGCGCAGGAACAGGACCTGGGTGGGTCCCAGCCTCATGCGGCCGACGAGGCGTCCACCGCGAAGGTGCGCAGGATCTTGCTGACCTCGGAGGTCTCGAACTCCGCCGACGGCGCGAGCGCGACGACGTTGAGGATGAGGCCGTCGTCGACCTGCTGGAGGAGCTGCCAGTAGGTGACCTCGACCCGGTCGCCGCCACTGGGGCGCGACTCCTTCCAGGTGACGAGGTACGCCGGCTCGAGGTCGTCGTCGGTGGACGGCACGGTGGAGCGCTCCACCTCGGCCTCGGGGCCCGCCGCGGCCTTGGAGGTCTCCAGGGCGAAGGACTGCTCGGAGGCCGGCGTCTTCGGGTCGACGTCGCGGATGACCGCGACCCGCTGGGGGAGCGACTCCACCTTCGAGGGCTTCTCCAGCACCAGCATCGGCTCGCCGTTGGAGCTTTTGGTGCGCTGCTGCTGGAACTCGCCGGGCACCCCGATGGAGAACCCGGCGCCCTCGACGGTGGAGTAGTCCGCGGGCAGGTCGATCATCGTGACGGCCATCGTGGGGCTCTCCGTGGGTTCGTAGACGGATCGGTCACCGTTACCGGACTCCTGGCTGTCCCCGCAGGCGGCGAGGCCCAGGGTCAGCACCCCGCCCAGCACCGATGCGGTCAGGCGCCGTCGTGTCATGCGCTGCAAGCCTCCCAGTTCGCCCATTGCGTGCCGTCCCAGTATTGCGCTCCGGTCGTGGTCATCGAGTCGGTCTTGACCTCGGCCGAGACCCCCAGCTCGATGCCGAGCTTGCCGCTGCCGTCGATGCCGAAGACGGTGTTGCTGTCGGTGTCGTAGTCCTGCTGGGTGACGGTCCCGTTGTCCATCGCGGCCTGGACGAACCCGATGTTCCCGACGGCGGTCAGGGCCGGGTTGGTCCAGGCACCCAGGCTGGAGACGCCTTGGGCCAACAGGAACTGCTGGGCGGCGGCCTGGTTGGCGGGGTTGTCGGTGTCCAGGCTGGCCTGGTAGATGCGCAGCCCGCTCTCCTGGTTGGCCAGGTCGGCGTCCAGGCTGCCGCCGAACAGTGCCGAGGCGACGCCCGAGGAGGAGCCGCCGGCCGTGGCGGTGGCCGAGACCTGGACCATGTTGCCCTCGGAGTCGAAGGTGACAGCGGTGACCAGCTCGGCGGAGCCCTCGAGCTCGGCGCCCTTGAACTTCGGGCCCGTGGTGTCCACACCCAGCGACTGCAGGCCGGCCTCGCCCGAGACCTCGGAACGCAGGTAGACGGTGGTGGTGCCGTCGCGGTTCTTCCGGGTCCCGAGGACCGTCGAGGCGCTCACGCCGGCTGCGGCGTGGTCGGTGAGCCCGGTGGCCTCTGCGCTGGCGTTCAGCGAGATCCCGCCCTCGGCGTAGATCTCGTCGGGGACGGGCAGGTCCTTGCCGATCCCGGCCAGGTTGGTGAGCCCGTCGGTGAGCCAGCGGAACGGCCCGCCCTCGCCGACCACGGCGTCCTTGACCTGGTCCTGCGTGAGCGCGTCCATCAGGTCGCCCATCTCGTCCTCGCTGGCGTGGTAGACGGCGCCGGCCCGGATGTCGACCGAGGCACCGGCGCCGGCGCTGGCGTTGCCGCCGACCGTCGTGTCGTTGACAGTGACCGTCAGCCCGCCGCCGACACCGACCGAGGCCCCTGCGCTGTTGCTGTCGGTCACGCTCACGCGGTACTCGCCGTTGCTGAGCTTCTGGATCTCGATGCGGCGCCCGTCCGCGGCCGTGACCACGAGGACGGAGATCTCCTGGTTGCGCTCGACGCCGTCCTGGGTGAGCACGCACGGCTCGGTCGGCTCCCGGGACTCCGGGGCAGACGACGGCGGCGCGCAGCCGCCCTGGCCGAAGGTCACGACCTGGCACACCCAGTAGGAGTAGGTCTCGGCGAGCCGCGTGCCCTGCGGCAGGGCCGCCAGCATCACCGCCAGGATCAGGGTCGCCGCGATGATCGCGACGCCGGTGGTCTCCAGCGTGGCCGCGCCGCGCTCGTGTCGCCGTTCGTCTGCGCCACCCATGGTCCTGCTCCTCCTGCTGTGGCGCCTCGGGGGCGCCGGTGTCCACGAGACCTCTGAGACAACCCGCTCGGCGGGTGCGGCGCGTAGGTCCCGGGACCTGTCGGCGGGCCCATCGCCCGGACCGGTCGTCATCGTCGTCCCCCGGATCCGGGGCTCAGCCGAGCTGGTACGGCGCCGGTGCGGCGGCGCTCGTGCGGACGTCGGCGGTGCGGGCGGCGATCACGACCAGCGCGACCCACACCACCAGGTCGATGGCGTACGACGCGGGGCCCGGGTCGACCAGCAGCTGGCCCAGCAGGGCCCGCCCGGCCCAGGCGGCGGGGGAGACGAGGTAGGCGACGAGCCCGGCGAGGGCTGCCCTCCCCAGCACGCCGGGAGCGTCGTACGCTCCGCGCATGACGAGCCGGGTGAGCAGGACCAGGATGACGGCGGTGAGCAGGGTCCGCAGCACCACCGTCGCGGTCGGGCTGCCGGCCGAGAGGGTGAGAAGGACAGCGGCGATCCCCGCCACCAGGGCCCCGAGGGCGAGTGCGACGGCGAGTCGCGCGATCCGGGCGAGGTCCATCGGTGGTCCCAGCATTCCTTCCGGTCGTCGTGTCCTGCGCGCGGAGCGTGCCACCGCGCCGACCTGCGTAAACCTCCGGTGACCCGCGCAGCACGCGTCTTCGGACCCGGGGACCGGGCGCTCCTGCTCGACGGCACCCCGGTGGCCCCCCTCGCGGTCGCGGAGACTGCCCGCGCCCGGCGCCGGGGGCTGCTCGGGACCGATCGGGTGGTGGGGGCGCTCTGGATCACCCGGTGCCCGTCGGTCCACATGGTCGGCATGCGCTACCCGATCGACGTGGCGGTGGTCGACCGCGAGGGCCGGGTGCTCCACGTGGCGACCCTGCGCCGCCTCACCGGGATGACCCGGTTCCGGCTCCGGGCCAGCGCGACCATCGAGGCCGCGGCCGGCTCGATGACCGCCTGGGGCGTGCGGCGCGGCTCGGTCCTGACGATCGGTGAGACAGCACCGTGACGATCGTGGTCGCGGCGGCGTGCGCGTTGCTCGCCGGGCTGGTGCTGCAGACCCGTCTCGCGCGGGCGGGCTACCGCTACGACGACGAGCGCCACCTGCCCCGGCGCGAGTGTCGCTGGGTGGCGCCGGTGCTGGCGGTGGCGGTCGGTCTGCTGGCCTGGCGGGCCGAGGGCGAGGTCGTCGTGCTCCTCGCGTACGCCGCCGTCCTCGCCTGGATGGTCGGCCTGGCGGTCATCGACCTCGACGTACGACGGCTGCCGGACCGCTGGACCCTGCCGAGCTATCCGGCCGTGGCGGTGCTCCTGGCCGGCTGCACCTGGGCGAGCGAGACGGGCTGGTCGGCGTGGGTGACCGCGCTGGTGTGCGGCGTCGTGAACGGCGCGGTGCACCTGCTCCTGGCCGTGCTGAACCCGGCCGGGCTGGGGCTGGGCGACGTGAAGCTGGCGGTCACGCTCGGCATGGTGACCGGCTGGTTCGGCTGGCCCGCGGCGTTCGCGGCGTTCCTCGGCGCGTTCTGCCTGGGGCTCGTGGTCGGGCTCGTCGCCGTGGTCCGCACCGGCGCCGGTCGCAAGGCGACCTTCCCGTTCGGTCCCGCGATGCTTGGCGCCGCTGCGCTGGTCGTGCTGGCGGCGGTCCCATCGGTCGCCTGAGGTTTCAGCCGGAGAGATCGAGCACGAGCGCGGTGGCACCCAGCACCAGCGCGAGGACGGCCGCCACGGTGGCGGCGCGGCGGTGCCGGGCGCCGAGCAGGGCGCCGACCGCGAGCACCGCGCCGAGCGCTGCCGGATAGCCCACCCGCTCGCCCCGGGCGGCGTCGTCGAGGGCCCGCGGGGTGCCCTCGACGTGCAGCCCGAGGACCAGCGCGTGCATGAGCAGCAGCAGGCAGCCGAGCAGGCTGACCAGGGCTGTCGCGCGGACCAGGCCGGGGCTCACCGCACCACTCTCCTCGCTCGGGGAGCGCACAGCCTAGGCCGTGGGTCGGCGGGGTCGGTCACGGGTAGCGCGGGTCCTCGAGCTGCTGCTGGACCAGGTCGGCGATCGCGGCGTGGCCGGCGGCGTTGGGGTGGAAGCTGCTCGGGTCGGCGATCGCGAACCCGGGTCCGCCCACGTCGAGGTCGTTGATCCACGGGTCGTCGCTGCCGATGCCGTGGCCCTCGAAGGCCTGGGTCGGGTCGACGAACTCGACGCCGGCCTCCTGAGCGGCCGCGGCGAGCATCGCGTTGAGGTCGGCGGCCACCTCGTTCATCCAGACCTGGTCCTCGGCGAAGAGCAGGTTGCCGTAGTTGTCGGAGGGGTCGGTCACGAACAGCGGCGGATAGCCGACGATGATCACCCGGGCGTTCGGGGCCTGCTCCTTGATCTCGCGGTAACGGTCGACCAGCTCGTCGTGGAGCCGGTCCAGCTCGTCCTCGATGCGCTTATCGTGCTTGGCCTGGCAGGTGTTCGACCCGACGCCACGCTGGCCGTTGATGATGCAGTCCTTCACGACGTCGGCGAAGCCGAGGTCGTTGCCGCCCATGGTCATGGTCACCAGGGAGGTCTCGTCGCTCAGCGCGTCGTACTGCGGGTCCTCACCGGTGTTGCCGTGGTTGGGGGTGTCGAGGTGGTCGGCCACGGCGCCCGAGCAGGCGACGAAGGACGATCCGCCGGCGAACTCGTTGGCGCCGGTGATCACCTGGGAGTAGGCGTGCGCGGAGCGGTGGCAGCGGTTGCGGTCCTCCTCGTGGTCGTTGTAGGGCCACAGGTCGACACGGTCGTCGTAGTCGGTGCCCTCCTCGTAGTCCCAGGCGCCCTCGCCGGAGGAGTAGCTGTCGCCGAGCGCGACGTACTCACCGCTGGTGGCCTGGTCCAGGGGCGTCTCGCCGTAGCCCGGGACGGTGCAGCCGTCGCGCTCGACGACGCTGCACACCGCCTCGGTGAAGGCGTCACGGGCGCTGCCGCCGGCGGGGGAGACCAGCAGGCCCAGCACCAGGAAGCTGGCGAGGATCGTGGCGCCGACGTACTCGAGGGTGCCGGCGCCCCGCTCGCCGGGACGGGTACGGCGCGCGCGGTGGGCGGTCGCCATCTCAGTCGACCTGCGGCAGGGCGGCCACCGCGCGGGCGAGCACGGCGGGGTCCGGGGTGTCGCGCAGCGCGTAGGACATCAAGGTGATGGCGGAGTCACCGGTTCGGGTCACCAGCACGTCGGCGGTGATGGGGAGGTCGCCCTGGCTGGTCTGGCGCCAGGCGGCGCTGTCGGCCGGGGCACCCTTGACCGTGAGGGGCTCGACGGAGAACCGCGCCGCCGGGCTGTCGGGCCGGGTGCCGCGAGCGGTGTAGCCGGTGCAGTCGGTGAGAGCGGTGCGCAGGTCGGTGAGCACATCGGCGATCACGTCGGTGCGGTAGACGCGCACGTGCTGTTCCAGGAACGGCCCGAACGGGCCCTCGGAGAAGCGCAGGCTGCTGGCGCGGGCTGGCGTCTCCGGCTCCAGATCGACGCCGCAGACGCTCAACCGGTAGTCGAGGCCCTGGGAGTTGCTGTCTCCCCAGCCGGCCGGGAGCGCCTCGGAGGTGATCAGGAAGTCGGTGCTGCGGGTGGCGGGGTCCTCCGCGGTGGTGTCCGCGGAGGAGCCGGCACCGCAGGAGGACAGCAGCCCGGCGAGGCAGAGGGTGGCGGCGACCCGGCGGAGGAGTCGCGGCGCGGGACGGAGGAGGTGAACGGGGGGCCTGGTCACGGCGACGACGCTAGGGCGGCGTCGCCGCAAGCCTCTGGGCCCTCGGTCCCAGCCGAGGGGCCCGGCGGGCGGTCGCCGAGCCGGTCCTCAGGTCAGGAGCAGCACGGCGGAGAGCACCAGGAGCGCCAGGCCGGTGACGGTCAGCACGCCCACCGCGAGGACGGGCCGCGCCGGTGCTGCCGGTGCTGCCCGGTCGTCGGTCGTCAGCTCGAGCACCGTGGTGGGCGCCGCGGCCGGTTCTGTGCCCCGGTGCCCGGGTCCGGAGAACTGGTCCAGGACCTCCACCTCGCCGGGGTCCCAGGCGGCGGGCAGGCCCGCACGCACCGAGCGCAGGTCCTCCAGCAGCGCCGCAGCGCTCGGGGGCCGGCGATCCGGGTCGGGGTCGGCGGCGGAGGCGAGCAGAGTGCCGAGCGCCGTCGCGGGCAGCTCGGCGGGCGCGAACGGCGGCGGGTGCCCGACCAGCATCTCCAGGCCGACCATCGCCACCGAGTAGAGGTCCTGGCGGGGGTCGGGGTCCGCGCCGGCGAGCTGTTCGGGCGCCATGTAGCCGGGAGTGCCGAGGGTGGTGGAGGACAGCGTCATCCGGGGCTGGTCGACCGGCACGGCGATGCCGAAGTCGGTCAGCCGCACGTGCGGGGGCCGGGAGCCGGTGGGCTCCAGGAGCAGGTTGGCCGGCTTGACGTCGCGATGGACCACGCGCGCCGCATGCACCGCCTCCAGCGCCGAGAGCGTCTGGTCGAGGATCGCGACGACCCAGGCCTGCGGCAGCGGACCCCAGTCGCCGATCAGCGTCGCGACCGAGCCGCCCCGCACCAACGGCATCGTGAAGAGGACCGAGTCGTCCTCGCCCGACCAGCTCAGCGGGGTGACCACGTGCGGGTGGTGGATGCGCGTCGACTGCTCGCGCATGAAGCGCAGCAGTGAACCGGCGTCGCTGTGCTTGAGCACCTTGGCCGCCTTGACCTGTCCGTCCTGCTGGTCGCGGACGACCCACACCGACCCCATCGCCCCGTCGGCGATCGGGTCGAGCAGCTCGTAGCGGCGAGCGAAGATCGGGTTCACCGCGCGGCCCGGGTGCGCGGCAGTGGACGCGCGGGCGGCAGCATGGCGGTCATCGTACGCAGGCCCCTCCCGGGGATCGAGCACCTGAGGACTCACATGAGGTGGCTGATCGAGGCCAGGTGCTGCGCGGACTCCGCCTCGGTCCCGGTGCCGTGGACGCGGACGAGCTCGGCCAGGCCGGGCGCGACGTCGACCAGCAGGTCCGCCGCGCGGGCGAGCTCCTGGCCGGAGGCGACCGCGTGGAGCGCCTTCCGCAGGACCACCGAGGACTCCGGAGCGTGGACGAACTGCCCGGTCGACAAGGTGCCGCGGTGCGTACGGATCTCCTCGAGGCGGCGCTGGACAGCGTCTCCGGACAGGCCAGGGGCTTCCTCGACCAGACCCAGCAGGCTCTGCAGGCGGGCGACGGCCAGCGGGTTGCCGATCTTCACGCGATGACCGCTCACGAGCTGGGAGAGCATCGGGGGACTGAGGCCGAGGATCTCCGCGACGCGTGCCTGGTTGAGGCCCAGGCCGGCGGTCACGCGGCGCACCAGCGTGCCGATCGACTCGCCGTACAGGCGGCGCTGCTCGGCGATCTTCTCCGACTTCTCCGGTCCCATGGCTGCCCCCTCCGTGTCGACCCTAGTCCCGGGGTGTTCGCGACAGCAACGTTGACGTTTGCTTTTGCAAACCGCAGGGTAGGTGTCGCCACATCGAGATGAGGGAAGGGCGAGTCGTATGAAGCTCCGTCGTCACCTGGCCGGCCTGGCCGCGATCCTGGTCGCCACGAGTGCCGGGGCGGTCGTCGCGACCGCACCCGCACCCAGCCACGCCGCACCTGCTGCCTCGTCCGCCGCTGAGCCGGACGGCTACGGCCGGATGATGCTGCTCCTCGACGCGTCGGGCTCCATGTCCGAGCCGGCCGGCGGGGGACAGACCAAGATCGCGGCGGCCCGCAAGGCGCTGACGACAGTGGTCGAGGGTCTCCCCGACGAGGCCCAGGTCGGGTTGCGCGTCTTCGGTGCGACGGTGTTCTCGCGCACCGACAAGGGGTCGTGCACCGACAGCCAGGTCGTGGTCGAGCCCGGCACCGACAACCGTGACGCGCTCCGCGCCGCGATCGGCGACTACGAGCCGTACGGCGAGACGCCGATCCCGCACGCCCTCGAGGAGGCGGCCAAGGACCTCGGCGACGAGGGCACCCGCTCGATCGTCCTGGTCTCCGACGGGGAGTCGACCTGCGACCCCGACCCGTGCACGGTGGCCGCGGAGCTGCAGAAGAACGGCATCGACCTGCAGATCGACGTGGTCGGCCTCTCGGTCTCGGGCGCGGCGCGCTCGCAGCTGCAGTGCATCGCGGAGAAGGGCAACGGCACCTACTACGACGCCGACAGCGCCGCCGACATCGAGAGCCGCCTGACCCGGGTGGCCAGCCGGGCGCTGCGGCCCTTCACCCTCAGCGGCGCCCCGATCGTGGGCGGCGCCGAGAGCTCGCCCACCCCGGTCGAGGTCGGCGAGTACGTCGACACCCTCGGTGCGGCGGGGGAGTCCACGAGCTACGTGTTCACCCGCGAGACGGCTGGGACCACGCTGCGCGTCGCCGCGCTGTCGCAGGGTGAGACGGGGTTCATGGACGGACTGATCGCCGAGGTCACCGGACCCGCCGGGCGCTGCGACTACGCCAGCGCCAACCGGACCGCCCTCGACCTGCGCGAGGTGATGGGCGTCCAGGTCACCGCCGGGGCCGGCCTCGGCTCGTCGGGCGTCGAGGGCTGTGAGGAGCCCGGTGACTACGTCGTCACCATCACCCGGGCGCGCGGCGCGAGCGAGGAAGTGCCGTTCGGCCTGGTCGTGACCGAGGAGCCCCCGGTCGAGGAGGTCGGGTTCAGCGACCCCGAGCTCGCCAGCCTCTCGGCCACCGCGCCCCAGGTCGGCGGACAGCCACAGCGGGTCGAGGGCGCGTCGTCGTTCGACGGCGCACCCGAGGTCGGCACCGGCAGCTGGTCGAGCACCGTCGTGCCCGGAGAGGTGCTGATCTACAAGGTGCCGCTCGAGTTCGGCCAGGCGGCGCAGGTGAGCGTGAACTTCCCCGAGGCGACCGGGCAGCTCTCCGAGCAGTTCGGTCGGTTCGCGCCGAGCGCCAACCTGACGCTGTTCAACCCGCTGGGCGCCCAGCTCGGCTACGTCGACGGCTCCACGTGGCTCGGCTCCCCCGACGGCGTCTCCCTGCAGGCGGCCGTCCCCGCCGTCAGCCGCGCGCCCTCCGAGGTCCGCAGCGCGAAGTTCAACGGCGGCGCCGACGTCACCGTCGCGGGTGACTACTACGTCAGCCTGAGCGTGCAGAAGAGGGACTACACGGTCGAGATCCCGTTCACCTTGGACGTGGAGGTCATCGGGGAGCCGGCCGACGGGCCGACGTACGCCGGCGGGGCGACGTGGAACGTGGTCGACGGCGCCACCGCGGCCACGGAGGACCCCTCCGCCGGCACCTCGGAGACCGAGTCGGCCGAGGCCGACGGCGACGGCGAGGCGGCCGCGGAGAGCGAGGGCGACACCGTGAGCATCGTCGCGGTGGCCGCGGGGGTGCTGGGCCTGGCGGCCCTGGTCGCCGCGCTGCTGCTGTGGCGCAGGCGCTCGGCGGGCTGAGAGCCGCTGCGCCACGCAGTTGACTGGAGTCTCACCCCGATCCCTCGTCGAAAGCGATCCACCATGGCGCAGACCACCTCCGAGCCGACGACGAGCCCCGGCGCGGGCGAGACCTGGGACGCGGTGGTCGTGGGCGCCGGCCCCGGCGGCCTCACCTGCGCGGCGTACCTCGCGGCCAACGGCAAGAAGGTGCTGGTGCTCGAGGCCAACCAGGTGGTCGGCGGCAGCACCCAGGTCTTCCGCCGCGCCGGCAACAAGTTCGAGTTCGACGTCGGCACCCACTACGTCGGCGAGTGCGGCCCGGGCGGGCGGATGCAGACCGCGCTGTCCGGGCTGGCCCTGACCGAGCGGATCCTGTGGCTGCGCCAGCGCCCGGAGGGCCACTGCCAGATCATGGTCCCCGGCACGACGTTCCAGACACCCACGGGCTGGGACACCTACCTCGAGCGGCTGATCGCGGCCTTCCCCGAGGAGGAGGCGGGCCTGCGGCGGTGCGTGGGGATCATGCGCACCATCGCCACCCGGGAGCGGCCGCGCCGGCGTCCGTTCGCGCTGTTGCGGTGGGGCGTGCGGCCGATCACGACGCTGATGGCCGCCTGCGGGCTCAGCGCCGACGCCCAGGCGGTGATCCTCGCCGAGAACGGCGACTACACCTGGCCCCCGCACCGCACTCCCACGGCCATGCACGCGGGCTTCCTGCACCACTACCTCCAAGCCGGCGCCTACTACCCGCGCGGTGGCGGGCAGGTGATCGGCGCCCACCTCACCGACGTCGTCTCGACCCACGGCGGCCGGGTCCGCACCAAGGCCCGGGTCGAGCAGATCCTCATCGAGGACGGGCGCGCGGTCGGCGTACGCCTCCGCGGGGGCGAGGAGATCCGCGCCGGGGCCGTCGTGTCCGCGGCCGACTTCAAGCGGACCTGGAAGGAGCTGGTGGGGGAGGAGCACCTGACCCGGCGGCTGCGGCGTCGGCTGGCGAACCTGGAGATGACCCTGCCGATGTTCGCGGTGTACGTCGCGCTCGACGTCGACCTGCGTGAGCGCGACACCCCGCCGCTGGCCTGGGTGTGGCCGACCAACGACGTCGACGGCTACTACCGCGAGGTCGCCGCGGGGCGTTGTCCCGAGCAGATGCCGGTGGGCATCAGCTGCCCCACGGCCAAGGACCCGGAGGGGACGCACTCGGCGCCGCCGGGCTACTCGACGCTGGAGCTGGTGAGCTGGGCGCCGAAGGAGCACACGTTCTGGCACGTCGACGCGGGCGCCGTGGACGGTGCCGGGTACGGCCGCGACGAGCGCTACCTCCAGGTCAAGGAGGAGCTCACCCAGCGGGTGCTCGACACCGCGGAGCTGATGATCCCGGACCTGCGCGAGCGGATGGTGTTCTGCGAGGCGTCCACCCCGATCACCCAGGAGCGGTTCACCCTCACCACCGACGGCTCCTGCTACGGCATCGCACCGCTGCTGAGGAACCTCGGCCCGTTCCGCCCGCGCGTCACCACCCACATCCCCGGGCTGTTTCTGGCGGGGGGCAGCACGGAGCACATGTTCGGCATCAACGCCACGATCCACGGCGGGATGGGCACGGCCGGCGCCGTGCTGGGGCGCGACCTGTTCCAGGAGGTGCGCGACGGTGCCGTGTTCGTCGACGAGGACCGGCTGACGCCGGTCACCGACGACTTCGACCCGCTGCTCGCCTCGAAGCCTGGCTCGGCGATCCGCCGACCGGCGCGTCGCCGGCCGCGGACCACCGCCTGAGCGCCGCGCTCAGCGCTTGCCGGGCGTGGCCCGGCGTACCGCCTTCTTCGAGGACTTCACACCCGACTTCACCCCGGACTTCGCGGCGCCCAGGAGACCCTGGGTCAGCAACGTCAGTCCGCCACCGACCAGCCACGCGTCCTTCGCCAGCGCGACGCCCTCCTGGCTCGGGCGGATGCCGTCGGCCAGGGTCATCGACGGGGTCCGGAAGTACATGCCCAGCAGGCTCGAGCCGAACCCGGTCAGCGCAGCCCCGGCGACGGTCGAGGGCACCATGGGGACGAGCAGCGCCGTGCCCACGGCGATCTCGCTGTAGGCGAGCACCTTGGCGAACTTCTGGGGCTCCATGTCCTTGAAGAGCGCCGGGTAGGTCGACGCCGCGGCGCCGTGCAGGTACTGGGCCGTGCCCTCGTCGGCTCCGAGCTTGCTGATGCCGGAGTTGAGGATGTAGGCGCCGGTGGCAAGACGCAGCGGGAGATGGGTCGGGTGCATGGCGGCTCCTCGGTCGGGACGGCAAGGTTTCCTCGACCATAGTCGCCGGACCGGTCGGCGCCAGGGGGCCAGCGCGGGTTCATGACCGCGCCGGTGGGGTGCTGGCGGGGTCCGGGGCGGTCGACCTACTCGTCGGGCGGGTGCGCGGTGACGAGGCGCGTGGTGCCCTGGTCCTTGATCAGGTGCAGGCCGTGGGGCGATCGCCAGAGGTACGTCGCGGCATCGGTCTTGTCGTAGGTCCACCCGGTGTGGGTCTTCGCGCGATGGTGTCGTCGACAGAGCGGGGCAAGGTTGCAGCTGCACGTCGGGCCGCCGGTCGGTCTCGCGCCGTGGGCGACGACTTGGTCGGTGTCGCAGCGTCGGGCGGGGCGTTCGCACCACGGGAAGGCGCACACCGGCGAGGCCAGCTTGGTCTGCTCGGCCAACCGGTCGGAGATCGCGTAGGCGTCGGTGTGGTGGTGAGTCTCGAGGTCGATGACCGGCTTGATCACGACTTGGGCGTCGCCGCTGCACCAGTCGCGGACCTGGTCGGTGGAGACGATGGACCGGGTCTCCTCGACGTGTGCGATGCCGGACTCGTCGCGACTGATCGCGGCGTCGGACAGGTGCACGTGGATGACGACCTGCCGGGGCTTGACCACCGAAGCAGCGCCATCACCCGCCTCCGCCCGGAGGTCGAAAGCGAGCTGGCGTCGGGCGAGCTCGCCGGCGGCCATCGAGCGGCGCACGTCGAGCGACTCGGCGGAGCCGAGTGCAGCGAGTTCGTCGGCGCCGTGGCGGATCGCGGTGTCGAGGTCGATCGCGTCGGCGAGGTCGAGGACCCCTTCGACGTGGACGGTGCCGTCGTGGCTGGCTTCGCGGGTGTGGACGTCGAAGCGTCGGCCGTCGGCGGCGGCGGGGCGTTCCTTCTCCGCACCTTCGGGGTCGAAGGCGACGCGGGCCTGGTCGACGAGGCGCTCGATCCCGGCCCAGCTGATGTTCCCGACGAAGGCGGCGAGCTGGCGGTCCACGAAGTCGGCGCCGTCCAGCGGCAGGGTGGTGGTCAGCTGCGCCAACCGCCGGGCCTTCCAGAGTGGGACCTTGTCGGCGCGGACCAGCTTCCAGGTCCGCTTCAGCCGGTGCGCGAGCTCGAGCGCGTCACCGACCAGCGCCCGGGAGGAGTCGGTGGACATGCCGAGGGCGGCACCGAACTCCATCGGCGCGAACTCCGCCACCAGCGGCGCCCCTTCACCGGCCAGCGGCACCGCGAGCTCGCCGAAGACCAGCCCGGCCGTCGGCGCCGCCTCGGCGACCGACTCTTCGGGGTGCATCGACGCCCACACCAGAGCGGCCTCCAGGACGTCGATCTCCGCCCGCTGGGCGGCAGCCCGGCGGCGCTGTGCGAAGGCCAGCACGGCGGCTGGGGTGTCGCACTCGGGGAGTTCGGGGGAGGCCATGCCTCATCTTACTCGAACGCACGTTCGACGAGAAGGGCTTGGGCGGAACCAGAAGGTAAAACTTCTGGGCGGCGGCGCCGCCGTCGGGAGCGGGCCTCGACGGGCCCGACCAACGCTGGGGCGCTCAGCCGAACGGCAGCGGCTCGGGGGCGAGGCTGACGGCCTTGGCGCGGGCGGCGGTGAGGTGGCGGCGGTGGTGCTGGCGGCAGAGCACCTCGTAGGCGACGTTCGCGTCGCCGGCGGGGCCGCGGTCCTGCTCATCGACGTCCCCGACGACGATGATCTCGCCCTCGGTGACCATCACGCCGTTCTCGGTGCGGGCGTTGTGGGTGGCGCGCTTGCCGCACCAGCACAGTGCCTCGACCTGGAGCACGTTCATCCGGTCCGCGAGCTCCACGAGGCGCTGGCTGCCCTCGAAGAGCGCGGTACGGAAGTCGGTGAGGATGCCGAAGGCGAACACGTCGATCTGGAGCTCGTCGACGAGCTTGGCGAGCTGGTCGATCTGGGCGCGGGTGTAGAACTGCGCCTCGTCGCACACGAGGTAGTCGATGCGCGCACCCTGGGTGAGCGAGTCGACGACGTAGCGCCAGAAGTCGAAGTCGGCCTCGACCTCGATCGCGTCGTGGGTCAGGCCGAGGCGGCTGGAGACCTGCGCCTGACCGGTGCGGTCATGGGTCGTGAAGATCCGCCCGGACCGACCACGCGCGGCGTGGTTGTGGTTGGTCTGGAGCGCGAGAGTGCTCTTGCCGGAGTCCATCGTCCCGGTGAAGAACTGCAGTTCGGCCACGCCCGGGATCCTTTCACGACACCGTCCCGGGCAGGATGGCGGCATGACCGGACCCCTGATCTCGCCGCGCGAGCTGCGTGACCTGCTCGCCGGCGACGACGCCGTGACCGTGCTCGACGTGCGCTACCGCCTCGGCGGCCCGCCGGGCGCGCAGGAGTACGCCGCGGGCCACGTGCCCGGCGCGTCGTACGTCGACCTCGACACCGAGCTCGCGGGCCCGCCCGGCGCGGGAGGTCGCCACCCGTTGCCGGCGCGCGCGGACTTCGAGGCTGCCATGCGGCGCCCGGGCGTCCGCGCCGACCGTCCCGTTGTCGTGTACGACGACTGGTCCGGGCACGCCGCGGCACGCTGCTGGTGGCTGCTGCGCCACCACGGCCACGACGACGTCCGGGTGCTCGACGGCGGCTGGTCGGCCTGGCTGGCCGAGGACGGTGCGGTCGCCGTCGACGTGGTGGACCCCGAGCCCGGGGACTTCTCCGCTCAGCCGGGACGGATGCCCGTGGTGGAGGCGGAGCAGGTCCTCGACGTGCCGGTCCTCATCGACGCGCGGGCGCCCGAGCGCTACCGCGGCGAGGTGGAGCCGGTCGACGCGGTGGCCGGCCACGTGCCGGGCGCGGTCAACGTGCCGACCACCACCAACCTGCGCGCCGACGGCCGGTTCCGCTCCGCCGCGGAGATCCGCGCGCTGTACGCCGCCGCAGGGGTGAGCGGCGAGGAGGAGGTGGCCGTCTACTGCGGCTCGGGGGTGACCGCAGCCCACGACGTGCTGGCCCTGGAGCTCGCCGGGATCCGGGCGGCGCTCTACCCGGGCAGCTGGAGCGGCTGGATCACCGACCCGAGCCGGCCCGTCGAGCGCGGCTGAGCCGCCGGGGGTGTGCCCCGGCGCCCGGCTCAGTCCTGCTTGCCGCCGCCGAACATGATCTCGTCCCAGCTCGGCACCGAGGCGCGGCCGCCCCGCTTGCGCGCCGTACGCCGCGGGGGCGGCTCGGGGGCCAGCTCGAGCTCGAGCTCCGGCTCCTCGTCGGGTGCCGGCTCTGGCTCGGGCTGCGCGTCCGCGGTCGTCTGCGCCGCAGCGGCCGGGGCCTCGGGCTCGGGGTCCGCGTCGAGCGCGGCGGCGTCCGCGGCCGCTTCCGCCTGCGGCTCCTCGTCGTCCGGGCGGGCGTCGAGGAAGGCCTCCATGGGGCGCTCGGCGGCCGGCTCGGGCTCGCTGACCAGCTCGATGGCGTCCTCGCCCAGCGGCAGCCCAGGGGGAGCCTCGTCGGGGCGCAGCGACGTCAGCCGGCGCTGGCGGGCGTCCTCGAGGTCGTTGCGGGCCGCGGCGGGAGCCTCGACGACGTCGCCGACCAGCCAGTGCGCGTCGTCGTCCTCGGGGACGACGTAGTTGCCGGGCATGTCGAAGGTGAAGTGCCCGGTGCCGCTGCGGCGGGCGGTCGCGTAGGCCGCGGTGAGCACCCACCGGCCGTCGTCGCGGCGCCAGGAGTCCCACTCCACGGAGTCGGCGTCCACGCTGATCCCGCGCAGGTGGCTCTCGACGGCGTTGCCGAGGGTGCGCGCGGTGCCGCTGCCCTCGCTGTTGCGGCGGCGTACCGAGGAGCGCTGGGCGCGCTGCGCGACATGCTCGCGCTCGGCGAGCACGGGTCCGGCGAAGGGCATGATCCGATCCACCGAGGTGTTGGCGGCCTCCGCCACCGACTCCGGGGTCTCCCCAGCGCGGATCCGGGCCTGGATGTCGCGGGGACGGAGGGCGCTGTCCATGTGTGTCTCCAACTGGCCGATGCGTGCGGTCTCGCCGCGCAGGGCGGCCCGGAGACGGGAGTCGATCTCGAGGGTGTGCTCGTCCCCCGTGTCGCTGACCAGCAGCAGCCGCTTGCCGTCCTCGCTCACCGCTGCGAGCGTGAGGTGCGCCATCGCCTGCCCTGCTCCTGCCACGTCGTCGTGCCGTCTCCGGTCTGGTCGAGCCTACGCCAGAGGAGTCGCCCGACGTCGGTAACCTCCAGGTGTGCCGACTGTGCAGGCTACTGAACCCATCGTCACCCTCGTGGTGCTCGACCTCGTCGGCATCTTCGTCTTCGCGGTGACGGGCGCGATAGTGGCGGTGCGCAAGCACCTCGACCTGTTCGGGTGCCTCATCCTGGCCGTGACCACCGGCCTCGGCGGCGGCTTCATGCGCGACGTGCTGATCGGTGCCTCCCCGCCCGCGGCGCTCACTGACTGGCGCTACCTCACGGTGCCGATGGCGGCCGGGCTGCTCACGTTCTTCTTCCATCCGGCGGTCGGGCGGATGGAGAACGCGATCAACGTCTTCGACGCCTTCGGGCTCTCCGTCTTCTGCGTCTCCGGCGCCCTGAAGGCGCTGGAGTACGGCCTCGGCCCGCTGCCCGCCGCCCTGATGGGGATGGTCACCTGCATCGGCGGGGGGATGCTGCGCGACCTGCTGGCCGGGCGGGTCCCAGTGGTCTTCCGAGCCGAGCTCTATGCGACACCTGCGCTGGCGGGTGCCTTCATCGCGGTGCTCGGCGTGCGCACCGACCTGCCCGGTGTGGCGGTCGCGATCACCGGGGCGCTGGTGTGCCTGGTGTGGCGCCTGCTGGCGATCTGGCGCCACTGGCACGCGCCGATGCCGCGCGGCAACGCCGCCGTCTGACCCGGCGCGCCCGGGTCGGACCGGGGCTAGCCTGACGACTGCGAACGGACGGCGATCGGGCGGAGGCCCACGATGGCGTACGACGAGGAGCTGGCCGGGCGGATCCGGGACGCGGTCGGTGCTGCCGCAGGCCCGAGCGGCTACCGCGAGATCCGCATGTTCGGCGGCCTGTGCTGGACGGTGAACACCCACATGGCCGTCGGCACCGGCGAGGACGACCTGATGGTCCACGTCGGCACCGACGGCGTCGAGGACGCCCTCGCGCTCGGCGCGCGCCGGGCGAGGATGGGGGAGCGCACGATGGGCGGCGTGGTCCTGGTCGCCTCGGCGGACCTCCCCGATCCGGCCAGCCTCGACGCCTGGGTCGCCCCGGCGGTGGCGCGCGCCCGCGCGCGGCCCCCGAAGACCCCGAGGACCCCGAAGAAGTCGGCCGGACGGAGAAGGTCCGGGTAGGGCGATGAGTTCCCGGCCCGGGCCGGGTCTTTCTGCGGCATGAGCAAAAACTGCGATGCGCACTGTCGGCACGGAGTGCCAGCATGACGAGCATGTCCACCTCACGCCCCGATCTGGCGATCGAGACCCACGACCTCGTGCGTGTCTTCGGCACCAACCGCGCCGTCGACGGTGTCGACCTCGCGATCCCCACCGGCGGCGTCTACGGCGTGCTCGGGCCCAACGGCGCGGGCAAGACCACCACGATCCGGATGCTGGCCACGCTCCTCGACCCGTCCGGTGGCACCGCGCTCGTGCTCGGCCACGACGTGGTCCGCGAGGCCGGCAAGGTCCGCGCCCGGGTGGCGCTGACCGGCCAGTTCGCCTCCCTCGACGAAGACCTCACCGGTCACGAGAACCTCACCCTGCTCGCGCGGATGTACGGCTTCGGCCGGGCGGCCGCCCGTCGCCGGGCCGACGAGCTGCTGGAGGCCTTCGACCTCGTCGACGCCGCGAAGCGGCAGGTCAAGGCCTACTCCGGCGGCATGCACCGTCGCCTCGACGTGGCCGGCTCGCTCGTGGTGCGCCCGGACCTGATGTTCCTCGACGAGCCGACCACGGGTCTGGACCCACGCAGCCGCAACCAGGTCTGGGGGATCGTGCGCGCGCTCGTGGGCGCCGGCACGACCGTCCTGCTGACCACCCAGTACCTCGAGGAGGCCGACCAGCTCGCCGACCGGATCGCGGTCATCGACCACGGCCGGGTGATCGCGGAGGGGACCAGCGGCGAGCTCAAGGCCTCGGTCGGCTCCGGGGCCCTGCACGTGCGGGTGGCCGACGTCGCCGAGCGTGAGGAGGTGGCCCGGCTGCTGGCGGAGTCCCTCGACGCGGTGCCGGTCCTGGAGTCCGACCCCTCGGCGATCAGCATGCGCGTGGCCACCCCCGAGCGGGTCGCGGCGGCGCTGCAGCGCGTGGGCGAGCACGGGCTCAGCATCACCGAGTACGCCCTGGGCCAGCCCAGCCTCGACGAGGTGTTCCTCGCGCTCACCGGACGCCCCGCCGAGGAGAGCGCCCCGACGGATGAGGAGGTCCCGGCATGACCACGCAGCGAGAGACCGGCGTCGGCACGCTCGCCGAGCGCACCCCCGACGAGCAGATCGCCGCAGCGCTCGGCTCCGGCGAGCGCCCCGCCCTGCCCGGGCCGGTGAGCTCCTCGCTGAGCTTCGCGTGGCGCGCGCTGCTGAAGATCAAGCACGTCCCCGAGCAGCTCTTCGACGTCACGATGTTCCCGATCATGTTCACGCTGATGTTCACGTTCGTGTTCGGCGGCGCGATCGCGGGCTCCCCGCAGGACTACCTGCAATACGCGCTCCCGGGGATCCTGACCCAGACGGTCGTCTTCATCACGATGTACACCGCGCTGACCATCAACACCGACATCGAGAAGGGGGTCTTCGACCGGTTCCGCTCGCTGCCGGTGTGGCGGCCCTCGATGCTGGTCGGCGCGCTGCTCGGCGACACGCTGCGCTATGCGATGGCCTCGTTCATGGTGCTGGTGGTCGGGGTCCTGATCGGCTACCGCGCCCCCGGCGGCCTGATCGGGGTGCTGCTCGCGGTGCTGCTGCTCCTGGCCTTCTGCTTCGCGCTGAGCTGGCTGTGGCTGATCGTCGGGTTCAAGGTCCGCACCCCCAACGCCGTGATGGGCGTCTCGATGATGGTGCTGTTCCCGCTGACGTTCATCAGCTCGGTGTTCGCCCCGCCGGAGACGATGCCGGGCTGGCTGCGCGCCTTCGTCGACGTCAACCCGGTGACGCTGCTCAACGAGGCGGCTCGCGGGCTGATGAACGACAACCCCGACGCCGGCGACATCCTGATCGTGCTGGTGATGTCGGTGGCGATCACGGCGGTCTTCGCCCCGCTGGCGCTGCGGCTCTACAACCGCCGCTCCTGAGCGCCCCCGGGCCTCGCTCGGGGGCGGCGTCGCCTCAGTCGCCCAGCACCCGGCGCAGGTAGGGGTTGGCGAAGACCCGGTCGGGGTCGAGGCGGTCCCGCATCGCGAGGAACTCCGCGAAACGCGGGTACGCCGGGGCCAGGTCCGCAGCCGTCCGGGTGTGCACCTTGCCCCAGTGCGGGCGCCCGTCGTGGGCGCGCATGACCTGCTCCATCAGGGCGAAGTACTCGCGGTGCTCGGCGTCACGGTGCACGTGGAAGGCCAGGTAGAGCGAGTCGCGCCCCGACGCGGTCGACAACGCGATGTCGTCGGCGGGGGCGGTGCGCACCTCCACGGGGAAGCCCACCCGGAGCCGGGAGGCGTCCAGCACCGCGCGGGCCTCGCGCAGCGCGGCCAGGCCCGCCGCGCGGGGCACGGCGTACTCCATCTCGCGGAAGACGACGCGGCGCTCGGTGGTGAAGACGCGGTGCGGCACGTCGCTGTAGGTGCGCGCCCCCAGGGCCCGGGAGCTGACCCGGTTGATCAGTGGAACCGCGGCCGGCACCGCGTTGCCCACGGCGCACAGCGCGCCGAAGAGGCGGTTGGACAGCAGGTCGTCGTCCAGGGCGACGCGCCAGCGGGGGAGCGGCTCGGCCTCGCCGAGGTCGACGTCGAGGCGGTCGTTGCGCTTGAGCAGCACCCGGTCGGTGTGCGGGAACCAGTACATGTCCACGTGGTGGCTCGCGTCGCACATCTGGTCGAAGCCGTCGAGGGCGGCGTCCCACGACATCGGCTGCTCGTGGGCCTCCAGCACGAACAGCGGCTCGACGCGGAAGGTCAGCGTGGTGAGGATCCCGAGCGCGCCGAGCCCGACGCGGGCGACGGCGAACACGTCGGCGTTCTCCTCCGCGCTGGCGTGCAGCACCTCCCCGGTCCCGGTCACGAGCTCCAGGCCGGCCAGCTGGGCGGCCAGCCCGGCGGCGTACCCGCCGCTGCCGTGGGTGCCGGTGGAGGTGGCGCCGGCGAGGGTCTGCTGGTCGATGTCGCCCATGTTGTGCAGGCTCAGCCCGAGCCGCTCCAGCTCGGCGTTGAGCACGGACAGCGGGGTGCCGGCGTGGGCGGTCACGGTCATCGCCTCGCGGTCCACCGCGACGATCCCGCGCCGGGCGCTCGGAGTCAGCATGGTGTGCTCCGGGGCCGAGATGGCGGTGAAGCTGTGCCCGGTGCCGACCATCTTCAGCGTGGTCCGCTCCGCGCGGGCGCGCTCGACCTCCGCGACGATCGCGGCGGTGTCCGCCAGCTCGACCACCCGCTGCGGGCGCGCCGTCTCCAGGCCCGACCAGTTCGTCCACTCCGTCACGGGGCAGGACACTAGTGGGCGGGCTGGGTCTCCGGAGCCGCTTCGCCGGGGGCCGCGACCTCGCGCGGGAGCAGCTGGGCGGCGGCGAGCGCCACCAGGCCCGCGGCCACGGTCACCAGGTAGGCGCTGGAGGAGCCGTGGTGGTCGACCACGATGCCGCTCAGGGTGGCGCCGGGAGCGACGCCCGCGGTGATGCCGGTCTGCACGATCGCCATGCCCTCGGTGAGTCGCGAGGAGGGCACCACCCGCTCGGTCAGCGACAGGGAGGCGATCATCGTCGGCGCGATGGCCACACCGCCGACCAGCAGCAGCGCGCCCATCGCCAGCACCGAGTCGACGAAGTAGAGCGGGGTCATCGCCAGCGCCATGCCGGCGGTGCCCCAGCGCAGCCGGACCTCCGGGCCGCGGCGCCACACGATCGCGCCGACCACGACGCCGGAGGCGAGGCTGCCCAGCGCCCACAGCGCCAGCAGGGCGCCGGACCAGGCCTTCAGACCGCGCTCGTCGGCGAAGGCGACGGTGGTCACCTCCGCGGCGCCGAACAGCACCCCGAGCGCGGTGGCGACGACGGTGAGCGGCACCAGGGTGCGCCACGGCAGCGGCGGGCGGGGGCCGGTGGTGCGGTCCCGCGGATGGGCCGGGGGCTCGGTGCCGCGCTGGGCGGCGAAGGCCAGGCTGCCGCCCACGCCCGCCACCACGGCGACGGCCAGGCCGGCGACCGGGTGGACGGCGGTCGCGAGCATCGTGACCAGGATCGGGCCGAGGACGAACACGACCTCGTCGAGGACGGCCTCGAGCGCGAACGCGGTCTGCAGGCGCTCGGGGGAGGCCAGCACGTGCGCCCAGCGGGCGCGCACGCACGAGCCGATCTGAGGCAGCGAGGCGCCGGCCAGCACCGCGGCGGCGTACGTCGCCCCGATCGGCCAGTCGGCCTGGACCGACTCGACGAGGAGCACCATGGCGACGCCGAACACGACGGCGGCGACCGAGAGGACGGTGCGCTGCCCGAGCCGGTCGAGCAGCCTGCCCTGGAGGATCGCGAGCACCGCGTTGGCGATCATGTACGCCGCCGAGACCGCGCCGGCGAGGCCGTAGGACCCGGAAGCGGACTCCACGAGGAGCACGATGCCGAGACCGGCCATCGAGATCGGGAGGCGTGCGACGAGGCCGGTGAGGCTGAAGGCGAGCCCGCCCGGTTCGGCGAGCACCCGTCGGTAGGACGTGAGCACTGACATGGTGGGAAAACGGTAGGTCCGACCGGGCGCGGCCGGTGAATTGGTGGCGCGTCCTTACGATGGCCTCATGTCCGCCGAGACCCCCGACGTCGCCTCCACCGTCGCGCCGTACGACGCGCTCCTCCTGGTCTCCTTCGGTGGCCCCGAGGGGCCCGAGGACGTGGTGCCCTTCCTCGAGAACGTCACCCGGGGACGCGGGATCCCGCGCGAGCGGCTGGCCGAGGTCGGCCAGCACTACTCCCTGTTCGGCGGCAAGTCGCCGATCAACGACCAGAACCGCGCGTTCCTCGCGGCGCTGCGCGCGGACCTGGCGGGTGCGGGCATCGACCTGCCGGTCTACTGGGGCAACCGCAACTGGGACCCCTACCTCACCGACACCCTCGCCCAGATGGCCGCGGACGGCGTCACCCGGGCCGCGTGCTTCGTGACCAGCGCGTACTCGTCGTGGTCGAGCTGCCGGCAGTACCGCGAGAACCTCTGGGACGCCGCGGAGGTCCTGCCCGGCGGGGTCGAGGCCGCGCCGCGCCTGGACAAGCTGCGCCACTACTTCAACCACCCGGGCTTCGTGGAGCCGGTCGTCGACGGCGTCCTCGCCGCGCTCGCGGACCTGCCCGAGGAGGTCCGCAACGGCGCGCACCTGGCCTTCGTCACCCACTCGATCCCCGACACGATGGCCGCGACCAGCGGACCGCAGGGCGGTGCCTACGTCGAGCAGCACCTCGACGTCGCCGCCACGGTGGTCGCCCGCCTGGCCGAGGAGACCGGGCGCGACCACCCCCACGCGCTGGTCTACTGTTCGCGCTCCGGCGCCCCGCACGTGCCGTGGCTGGAGCCCGACATCAACGACCACCTCGAGGCGCTGCACGCGGACGGCGTGCGGGCCGTGGTGATGGTCCCGGTCGGCTTCGTCTCCGACCACATGGAGGTCATCTACGACCTCGACACCGAGGCGATGGCGACCGCCGAGCGGCTCGGCCTCCCGGCGCGGCGCTCGGCCACCGCCGGCAACGACCCGCGCTTCGTCGCCGCCGTGCGCGACCTGCTGCTCGAGCGGGCCGCGGTCGAGCGCGGCGAGGACGTCGCGCGCGCCGCCACCGGCCGCCTCGGCCCGCTGTGGGACGCCTGTCCCGGCACCTGCTGCCCGAACGCCCGCGGCGAGCGCCCCGCCCTCTGCGGTGCCTGAGCGGGTGGCCGCCGACCTCGCCGGTCTCGCCCTCGAGGTCGCCCGCGCCGCCGCGGCGCTGGTGCGCGAACGACGTACCGAGGGCGTGAGCGTCGCCGCGACCAAGTCCAGCGAGGTCGACGTCGTCACCGAGACCGACCGGGCCAGCGAGGAGCTGATCCGCGCGCTGCTGCGCGAGCGGCGCCCCGACGACGCGATCCTGGGCGAGGAGGGGGAGGACGAGGCCGGCACCAGTGGGGTGCGCTGGATCGTCGACCCGATCGACGGCACCGTGAACTTCCTCTACGGCCTCCCGCAGTACGCCGTGTCGATCGCCGCCGAGGTCGAGGGCCGGGTCGCGGCCGGCGTGGTGCTCAACGTCGCCACCGGCACCGAGTACGTCGGGCACCTGACGGCCACGGACGGCGCCGGCTCCGGGGGAGTGGCCACCCGTGACGGCGTACCGCTGACGGTGCGGGGTCCGGCGCCGCTGGCCGAGCGCCTGCTCGCCACCGGCTTCTCCTACTCCGCGGAGCTGCGGCGCCTCCAGGCCGAGGCGCTGGTGCGGTTGCTGCCGCGGGTGCGCGACATCCGCCGGCTCGGCTCTTGCGCGCTCGACCTGTGCCACGTCGCCGAGGGCACGGTGGACGGGTACGTCGAGGAGGGCGTGCACCTGTGGGACCACGCCGCGGGCGCCCTCATCGCGCGGGCGGCCGGGGCCCGCACCGAGATCCTGCGCGGGGTGGGCGGTCACGAGCTGCTGCTCTGCGCTCCGGCGCACGGCTTCGCCGAGCTCCGCGAGGCGGTCCTGGAGGCCGGGTACGCCGCTGCCCAGACCGGTTGAGCGCGGGGGAATACCTTCGCCCCTCGCCCTGTTGTGGCGGCGGCTCTCGCAACACGCCCGCCCGGTAGCCGCCCGGCACCCGTCATGGTGCACAATCTGGCGCCGACGAGCCGTCGGCGCCCGATGTCCGGGCTTTGGACGCACGAGGCTGCGAGAGCCTCCGGGAGATCCCGGAGGCCGTGGAACACCCACGAGGCCCGTGAAGCCCGAGGAACCCAGGAAGGGAGTGAGCGGCGGATGGCAACCGACTACGACGCACCGCGCAAGACCGAGGAAGAGCAGTCCGAGAGCAGCATCGAGGAGCTCAAGGCGCGGCGCAACGACAAGTTCTCCGGCAAGGTGGACGAGGACGAGACGGAGGCGGCGGAGGCCTTCGAGCTCCCCGGCGCCGACCTGTCCCACGAGCAGCTCGCGGTCGAGGTGAAGCCGAAGCAGGAGGACGAGTTCACCTGCATGAGCTGCTTCTTGGTGCACCACCGCTCGCTGCTGGCGGACCCGGCGACGATGACCTGCCGCGACTGCGCCTGACCCGCACCGCCCGCCGCCCGCTCGGGCGGCACCGCAGAAGACAACAGGCCGCGGCCCCCGAGGGGACCGCGGCCTGGTTTCGTGTCGTGCTTACTTGCCGTCCTTGCGCAGGTCGGGCGGCAGGTGGCCGGTGGACTTGGCGTAGTAGTTCGCCGCCTTGCGCTGGGCGAGCATCCGGGCCAGCCCCACGGCGACACCGCTGACGACGGCCCAGCCGACGGCCTCCCAGATCTCGACGTCGGGGTCGGCGGGGTTCTCCGGCGGCTTCTTGCCGGTCGTGACCTTCCAGGTCGCGTCCGCGGCCTTCTTGGCCATCGCGGCCGCGCCGAGCGCAGCGACGAGAGAGAACACGGACCAGATCTTGGAGCCTCCAGATGCCATGGCCAGACTTTACCCAGCCGCGCGATCCTCAGCCAGCCTCGGCCAACGCGGTCAGCGCCTGCGCGAGCTGCTCGGGGTGGCGGGTGTTGAGCAGCCAGTACGGCGCCGGGTCGCGGGGGTCGGTGATCGCGACGCGCACCGAGCGCTTCAGGTAGGGGCGCAGCAGCAGGAACGCGCGGACGTCGGCGTCCCGGCCGGCCGTGTGGCGGGTCTGCTCGGCGTCGAGCGCGGTGGCGGTGCCCAGGTGGTGCGCGGAGATGCGGGCGCGGCCGGCGCGCAGCTCGCCGTTCGCGATGGTGATCCGCGCCGAGCCGTAGGCCAGGAAGCCGGCAGCGAGGACGAGCGCGACGACGGCGGTGATCAGCCACGCCAGCGCCCCGGGGAGCGCGACGACGACCGCCAGCCAGACGCTCGCCGTGAACATGAAGCCCTGGGCCCACCAGCGCAGCGGCACGCCGAGGCGCTCGGAGTAGGCCACGGTGGAGGGTGAGACATCAGCGGAAGGGTGCGGCACGCCTCCAGTTTTCCATCCCGCTCGATACAGTCCGCGGGTGGCTCCTACTCCGACCCCCTCCGCCGCGCCGACGCACGACCTGGCCGCCGGGCAGCCGAGCGATCCGAGCGGCGACCTCGAGGTCCTGCTGCGGCGCCTGGACACCGACCTCCCGCCGCCGGCGTACGCCCACCCCGGCGACGCCGGGGCCGACCTGCTGACCACCGTCGACCTGCGCCTGGAGCCGGGCGAGCGGGCGCTGGTGCCGACCGGCGTCGCCCTCGCGCTGCCGGAGGGGTACGTCGCGCTGGTGCACCCGCGCTCGGGTCTCGCGGCGCGCCACGGGCTGTCCATCGTCAACACGCCGGGGACGATCGACACCGGCTATCGCGGCGAGGTCAAGGTGCTGCTGATCAACCACGACCCGCGCGAGGCGATCGAGCTGCGCCGCGGCGACCGGGTCGCGCAGCTGATCATCCAGCGTTTCGAGCGGGCCCGGTTCGTCGAGGTCGACGAACTCCCCACCTCCGTCCGTGGTGAGGGCGGTTACGGTTCTACCGGAGGGTTCGCACGCGCCTGAGGCGCCCGCGGCTCCGGCTGACTGCTCGCGCAGCGGCGCCACACCTGCAGGTTCGAGCATCCACGCAGTTCTTCGTCACGAGAGGCACCACCAGTGAAGTTCCGCCGCAAGTCCACTCCGGATTCCGCCGGTACGTCGGCCGAGGGGGCCGCGACCCCTGAGACGGGGACCGACACGGGGGACACGGGCGCGGGCACCGCGCCGGCCGTCGGGCCGTTCGACGCCGACGAGCTGCCGGAGGGCGGGGAGCACCACGTCGACCTGGGCTCGTTGCTGGTGCCGCCGCTGCCGGGTCGCGACCTGCGCCTGCAGGTCAACGAGAAGAGCGGTGAGGTCCAGGCCGTGCTGCTCGCGGGCCCGGACGGCGCCCTGGAGATCCGCGCCTTCGCCGCCCCCCGCAACGGCGACCTGTGGGGCGAGGTGCGCCCCCAGATCGCCGCCGACATGACGCGGCGTGGCGGCAGCGCCACCGAGCGCGAGGGCCACTTCGGACCCGAGCTGGTCTGCCAGATGCCGGTGCGCGGCACCGACGGCGCCACCGGCACCCAGGCCTCGCGGATCGTGGGGATCAACGGCCCGCGCTGGCTGCTGCGCGCGACCTTCATGGGTCGCCCCGCCACCGCGACCGAGATCCCGCAGGACTGGATCGACACGATCACCGCGATCGCGGTGCGCCGGGGCAGCAGCCCGATGCCGGTCGGCGAGCCGCTGCCGGTGGTCATGCCCGAGTCGGCGCGGCGGGTCGACCCGCCGGCCGACTCCTGACCGGACTCGCACGTGAGCCGGCTGCGCCGCACCCTGAGCCGTTGGGCCGACACCAGCGACCAGGAGGCCCGCGACCTGCGTGAGACCCACACGGGTCGAGGGCTCGACACGATCGCCGAGGCACCCAACCGCGAGCCCGTCCGCCTGCGCGGCACCCTGCGCACCGTGACGCTGCGCCCGCGCGGCGGCGTACCGGCGCTGGAGGCCGAGCTCGTGGACGGCACCGGCTCGATCACCGTCGTGTGGCTCGGCCGGCGCCGGATCGCCGGCATCAAGCCGGGCACCACGATCCAGGTGCAGGCCCGCATCGGCGACCAGGAGGGCACCCGCATCATGTACAACCCGCGTTACGAGCTGCTGCCGTGACCGACTCCCCGCAGGACCACGACCGGTCGGAGGCGCCCTCGCGCGCGGTGCCCACCGTCGCCACCGTCGAGGCCCTCGTGCGCTCCCAGATGGCGACCGCGCTGGGTGGACGACGCGGGATGATCGAGGCCGGCATCCCCGGCATGCTGTTCACGATCCTGTGGCTGAGCACCAAGCAGCTCCAGCTCGCCCTGGTCGTCAGCCTGGTCGCGGTCGGCGCCGCCATCGTCGTGCGCCTGGCGCAGCGCGGCACGCTGCAGTACGCCCTCAACGCGCTGTTCGCGATCGGCATCGGGTGGCTCTTCGTGCAGATCGCGGCGAGCTCCGGCGGCTCGGAGTCCGACCAGGCGCTGGCGTTCTTCCTGCCCGGGATCCTGGTGAGCCTGGGCTACACGATCGTGATGGCCGGCTCCTGCCTCGCCGGCTGGCCCTTCATCGGATTCATGCTCGGCAGCGTCACCGGCGACCCGACCGCCTGGCACGACGACAAGCAGATCGTGCGGCTGTGCAACCGGCTCACCTGGGTGTTCCTGGCCCCGGGCGCGATCGGGGTGCTGCTCCAGGGCCCGGTGTGGCTGCTCGGCTGGGCCGACGTGATCGACGTCGACCTCGCGGTGCTGCTCGTCGGCACCCTGCGGCTGGGCCTGGGCTGGCCGCTGCGGATCGCCTCGTGGAGCGCGATGGTCTGGCTGCTGGCTCGCGACGCCACGCCGATCAACACCGACGCCGAGGCGCCCGCCCAGGAGGCCTGACGCGGGGTCGCTGGGCCTCAGCCGCCGTGGTGGCGGGGGGCGAGCAGCCGCTCGAGCTCGTCCTCACGCTCGTCGGGCACCACGAACAGCAGCTCGTCGCCGGACTCGATCGGCTGCTCCGCGTCCGGGGCGTAGACCTGCCCGTCGCGCAGGATCGTCACCAGCGCGCAGTTCTCCGGCAGCGGGATCAGCCCGGCCGGCTTGCCGACGTACGGCGAGTCCGCGGGCAGCGTCATCTCCACCAGGTTGGCGTTGCCCTGGCGGAACGTGAACAGCCGCACCAGGTCGCCGACGGTCACGGCCTCCTCGACCAGCGCCGACATGATGCGCGGGGTCGAGACGTTGACGTCGACGCCCCAGGCCTCGGTGAAGAGCCACTCGTTGTTGGGGTGGTTGACCCGCCCGACGGTGCGGGGGACCCCGAACTCGGTCTTGGCCAGCAGCGAGGTGACCAGGTTGGCCTTGTCGTCGCCGGTGGCGGCGATGACCACGTCGCAGCGGTCCAGGCGCGCCTCCTCCAGGGAGGAGAGCTCGCAGCAGTCGGCCAGCAGCCACTCGGCGTCCGGCACCCGCTCGGGCTTGATCGACTCGGCCTTCTTGTCGATGAGCAGGACCTGGTGTCCGTTGTGGATCAGCTCGCGGGCGATCGAACGCCCGACGGCGCCGGCTCCGGCGATGGCGACACGCATGGCTCAGCTCTCCTCGGGTCCGCGGTCGATGACCTTGAAGGCGTGCGGGGCGCCGTCCTCGCGCATCACGAGGTGGATCAGGTCGCCCTCCTGGATCACCGTCTCGCGGTTGGGGAGCATCCCCTCGCCGAGCCGGTCGATCCAGGCGATCCGGCTGCGGGTCTGGGTCTGGAAGTCGATGGTGCGCTGCCCGACCCACTTCTCGGGGACCGGGACCTGGTCGAGACGGATGGTGCCGGAGGGGTCGCGGAAGTTGGGCTCGGCGCCCGCGGGCAGCAGCCGGCGCAGCACCTGGTCGGCCGTCCACTTCACCGTGGCGACCGTGGTGATGCCGAGGCGCTGGTAGACCTCCGCGCGCCCGGGGTCGTAGATGCGGGCGACGACCTGCTGGATGCCGAACGTCTCGCGGGCGACGCGGGCCGCGATGATGTTGGAGTTGTCGCCGCTGGAGACCGCCGCGAAGGCGTCGGCGCGCCGGATGCCGGCCCGCTCCAGGACCTGCTGGTCGAAGCCGTAGCCGGTGACCTTGTCGCCGTTGAAGCCCGGGCCCAGCCGGCGGAAGGCGTCGGGTTCGCTGTCGATGACCGACACCGTGTGGTTGCGGTCCTCGAGGCTGCGCGCGAGCGTCGAACCGACGCGGCCGCAGCCCATGATCACGACATGCACAGCAGAACCGTAGCGCCCCTCGGATCGTGTGGCCCGGTGCCGTAGCCTCCGCTCGTGGGTGTCGGCGATGTCTCCAAGCGGATCCTCCTCGGCCGCAAGCTCCGCAGCTCGCAGATCGAGGGCACGTTGCTGCCCAAGAGGGTGGCGCTGCCGGTGTTCGCGAGCGACGCCCTGTCGTCGGTGGCCTACGCCCCCGACGAGGTGTTCATCATGCTGTCGCTGGCCGGCGCCTCGGCGTACGCGTGGTCGTGGAAGGTCGCGATCGCGGTCGCGCTCGTGATGGCCGCGGTCGTCGCGTCGTACCGCCAGACCGTGCACGCCTACCCCAGCGGCGGCGGCGACTACGAGGTCGCCAAGGTCAACCTGGGCCCCGCGGCCGGGGCTACGGTGGGCAGCGCGCTGCTGGTGGACTACGTCCTCACCGTCGCGGTGTCGATCTCGGCGGGGGCGCAGTACGCCGCCTCGGCGGTCCCGTTGCTCAGCGGGCACGAGGCGAGCTTCGCGGTCGCGCTGATCGTGGTGCTGATGGCGATCAACCTGCGCGGGGTGCGCGAGTCGGGGACGTTCTTCGCCGTACCCACCTATGTCTTCATGGTCGCGATCCTCGGCATGTGCCTGCTCGGGATGGTGCAGTGGGCCTCCGGCGACCTCTCGCCGGTGGAGAGCGCGGACCTCAGCATCACCCCCGAGCCGGGCTGGGAGGAGCCGCTCACCACCGTCGGCCTGGTGCTGCTGCTGGCGCGCGCCTTCTCCTCGGGCTGCGCGGCGCTGACCGGCGTCGAGGCGATCTCCAACGGCGTGCCGGCGTTCCGCCGCCCGAAGAGCCGCAACGCCGCGACCACGCTGGCGCTGCTGGCGCTGATCGCGATCACGATGATGGTCAGCGTCATCGTGCTGGCCCGGCAGATGGGCCTGCGCTTCGTGGACCCCCACGACCTCGACCGGCTCACGCGCGACGGCGAGCCGCTGCCGGCGGGCTACGACCAGCACGCGGTGATCGCGCAGATCGCCGAGGCGGTCTTCCGTGACTTCCCGCCCGGCTTCTATCTCGTGGTCGTGGTCACCGGCCTGATCCTGGTGCTGGCGGCCAACACCGCGTTCAACGGCTTCCCGGTGCTGGGCTCGATCCTGGCCCAGGACGGCTACGCGCCCCGGGCGCTGGGCTCGCGCGGCGACCGGCTGGCCTACAGCAACGGCATCGTGTTCCTCGCGGTGATGGCGATGGCGCTGGTCTGGGTCTTCGACGCCCAGACCACCCGACTGATCCAGCTCTACATCGTCGGCGTCTTCGTCTCCTTCAACCTCAGCCAGCTCGGCATGATCCGGCACTGGACCCGCCACCTGGCCACCGAGACCGACCCCGCCGCTCGCGCGAAGATGGTGCGCTCGCGGGTGATCAACACCATCGGTCTCGCCTTCACCGCCGTGGTCCTGGTGATCGTGGTGATCACCAAGTTCCTCGAGGGCGCCTGGCTCACGATCTTGGCGATGGGGATCTTCTTCGTGCTGATGCGCCGCATCCACGGCCACTACGAGAACGTCGCCGAGGAGCTGGCCGCCGACGAGGAGGACAAGGTGCTTCCCACCCGGGTGCACGCGATCGTCCTGGTCTCCAAGCTGCACAAGCCCACGTTGCGTGCGCTGGCCTATGCCAAGGCGGCGCGCCCCAACGTGCTGGAGGCCGTCTACGTCGGCACCGACGACCTCGCCACCAACCGGTTGCTGGAGGAGTGGGATGATCGACGCATCGACGTGCCGTTGAAGGTCCTGCACTCGCCGTACCGCGAGCTGGTCCGGCCGATCGTCGAGTACACCACTGCCATTCGTCGCGCGAGCCCGCGCGGCGTGGTCGCGGTGTACATCCCCGAGTACGTCGTCGGCCGCTGGTGGGAGCAGCTGCTGCACAACCAGACGGCGCTACGTCTCAAGACCCGACTCCTCTTCAGCCCCGGTGTGATGGTGACCTCTGTGCCCTACCAACTGCGTTCCTCCGAGATCGCGCGCGAGCGCGAGCTGCGCGGCGAGCTGCGCCCGCGCGCCGGCGACCTGCGCCGCGGCCGCGCCGTACGCTCCCGTGACCGGCAGGTGCCGCGATGAGCCGCGCCGTACGTGAGCGCCGCCCGCGCGGGCGCTCCCGCGTGGGGGAGCGGCACACCGTCGAGGTCGGCCCGGTCGCCCACGGCGGGCACTGCGTGGCCCGGGTGCCCGTGGAGCCCGGTGGGGCCGAGACCCGCGTGGTCTTCGTGCGCCACGCGATCCCCGGTGAGCGGGTCGTCCTGCAGGTCACCGAGGGCACCGACGGCGACCGGTTCTGGCGCGCCGACGCGATCGAGGTGCTCGAGCCCTCCCCGGACCGCGTCACGCCCCCGTGCCCGTACGCCGGCCCGGGCCGCTGCGGCGGCTGCGACTTCCAGCACGTGGCCCTGGAGCGCCAGCGTGCGCTCAAGGCCGACGTCGTACGCGAGCAGCTGAGCCGCCTGGCCGGGCTGGAGCGCGAGGTCGTGGTCGAGGCGGTGGCCGGCGACGTCCCCGAGAACCTCGCCGGGCTGCGCTGGCGCACCCGGGTGCAGTACGTCGACCTGCCGGGGCGGCGCCGCGGCATGCGCCAGCACCGCTCGCGCGCCACGGTCGCGATCGAGGACTGCCTGATCGCTCATCCGGATGCGCGTGAGCCGGCCCCCGGCGACCTGACCGAGACCGTCGGGACCCACGAGTTCACCGTCGCCGGCGACGGCTTCTGGCAGGTGCACCCCGGCGCGCCGGGCACCCTGGTCGAGGCGGTCCTGGAGGCTCTCGATCCCCGGCCCGGCGAGTCGGTGCTCGACCTGTACGCCGGGGTCGGGCTGTTCGCCCGGTTCCTTGCCGACCGGGTCGGTCCCGAGGGCACGGTCGCCGCGGTCGAGGGCGACCGCACGGCCGCCGAGCACGCCGTGGCCAACCTCGCCGACGTCCCGGGCGCGGAGGTGTCCTGCGGCAGCGTCGCCGACGTGCTGGGGGAGTCCTTCACCGCACCCGTGGACCTGGTCGTGCTGGACCCGCCACGCGAGGGCGCACGCCGCGCCGTGGTCGAGCAGATCGTCGCGCGCACCCCGCGCGCGGTGGCCTACGTCGCCTGCGACCCCGCCGCCCTCGCCCGCGACATCGGGATCTTCGCCGAGCACGGCTACCAGCTGGCCAGCCTGCGCGCGTTCGACCTGTTCCCGATGACGCACCACGTGGAGTGCGTCGCGCTGTTGGAACCGGTCGAGTCCTAGGACCCCGGCCGAGCCACCCACCTATGAGGTTCGGCCCTAGTTTCGCTGATCATTCTGCGCCCTCACCGGGACCGGGATCGGCGATCAGTTCTGCGAGGGCGACTGCCTCTGGCAGGGTCCAGGTCGCGGCTTCCTCCTCGAGGAGGTTCGCCCAGTCGGGGGCGGCGGCCCCGGCGCGAGCGGCGGCGTCGGAGCGTACTTTCAGCGCCAACATGCCGACCCGCATCAGCACGGGCACGTTGAGGTGGCGAGCGGCGACGACCGCCTCGCCGGCGATCGCGGACGCAGCGGTCTTCGACAGGCTGACGGCTCCTGCGGCGGCGTGGGCACCGAACAGCATCTCGGTGCGCTTGTGGGCGCTGGCCGAGCTGAGTCGGGGGCTGCCGGTCTCGCGGTAGGCGGCGATATGGGTGTGCGTTCGGATGATGACCTCGGTGGCGAACATGCCGAGTCCTGGTGTCAGGAGGCCTGAGCAGAGGTTGAGACCGCTGCCGCGGTAGTCGCCGGCGTACGCCTCTTGAGCGAATGTGCGCAGCTCTCGGTCGGGCATGTCGCGCAAGAGCGTCCAGCCCGGCAGCGGCAAGCTCATAGGCGTGACGAAGTCGGCCACCCAGTGCTTGAGCAGTTGTGCAACAGCGAGGGGCAAGTCGACCTGCGCGTAGGGGGTTCCGAACGGGGTCGTCGTCGACTCCCGGACGAACCGCTCGCCGTATTCCCAGTAGGTGCCCTCGAAGGTGCCTGTGCGAACTTGCTTGAGGGCGTTGAAGAACCGGCCGACGTCGTGACCGGGCGAGAGGCCGCGGTGGCCGGGACCGCCGAACTTGGAACCCATGTAATCGACGGGCATGCCCTTGGCGTCGTGTTCCCAGCGCGTGATGAGGTCGGTCTTCTTCAACCAGGCCAGGCCCTCGAGCACCGTGGCGTCGAGCTGGGTGTCGTAGAGGTTGGCGAGCGCGCCGAGGAACCCGGCGACCCCCACCGCTGCCAGGTCACTGCGCTCCCACGGCAGCCTTTGGGCGGAGCGCCACTCGTCGAGCTGATGGAGTGCGGCCGGGTCGAGGATGTCGGTCACCTCCGCCTCGCCCCATTCCTCGTCCTCGCGGCGCCGGCGGTTGTGCTCGGTGAGCACGTCATAGCTAAGTCCGGATGGTGCCTGCGAGATCCGGGTGGCCGCAGCGCGGTCGAGCGGCGTCCCATCGAGGGCCGCTGCTGCCAGGGCCTCGATGTCGTCGAGATCGCGGGTCAGGGCGTCGAGGTTCTCGATGTAGGTGTCGTCGACTGGGGACGGTCGGCTGCCGCGGTCGTCCTCGGGTGCGGTCATGCCGCGTCCTCTTCCAGGTCGTCGGCCAGGACGGTGACACCTTCGGCGAGGGTCTCGGTTGCCTTTTTCTCGTCCTTGAGCTCGTCCAGCTCGGCGTGCAGCTCCTGCAGGTCCTCGTCCTCGGGGCCAGCGACGCGCTCCTTGAGGCGGTCGGCGACGGCGCGGAGTCGGGCGACCCGGTCATCGGCCTCGAGCCGCTGGGCGCGCTCGGCGTCGACCTCGGCCTGCTTGGTCTCGAGCTGGGCGTGCAGTGTCTCGATGCGATCGGCGAGGGAGGCGATGGTCTGACCCAAGTTGGCGACGCGCTCGCGCAGGCTGACGATGACAGCCTTAGCGGCCTCTTCGTTGCCGTCGACGTCGCGGAGGACGAGCTGCGTCACGACGTGGAGCTTGATGGCGTCGGCTGCAACCTGGGCGACCGTGAAGCCCGTGGCGCGACCTCCGAGGGCCGCTGCGCCGGCACCGGCTGCACCAGTGACGCTGGTGATGAGCGCTGCGCCGCCGGCCATGCCAAGGCCGCCTGCGGCGATGGAGCCGCCACCTAGGGCGGCCATGCCGGCCGTCGTGGCGACGGCGCCCGAGTAGCCGAGGACGACGGTTCCGTAGGCGCCCGCGATCGCGGGCGCCGCGAGGCCGCCGGTCAGCACACCGAGGCCGAGACCGGCACCGGCAAGGAGGGCGTACTTGGTCCACGATCCCGCCGTGGACAGCTTCTTGATCGCTTCCTTGTAGGCGGTTTCGACGGCGACGAGGTCTTCGGGATGCAACTGGTCCAACGCCCGGTGCGCTTCCGCGAGGCACTCGGTTCGGGTCGTCTTGTCCCACTTGCCCTCGGTCCACGGCTCGAAGCCGTACAGGTCGATGAGGAGCAGCAGGGCGCGCGATCGCTTCGCGACGATGGGGGAAAGCTCGGGCGCTGCGTCCTCGAGCGCCTCCGGGTTGGGGCCCTCACCGTCGCCGGCGAGCGCGGTCACGGCGGAGGCGACGGCGGGGGACCAGGTGGCGCCCGTGCGCTGGAGCATGGACTCGACGGCCGCGGTCCGGAACGAGTCGCGGACCTCGCGCTTGGCCGGCAGGTACTTGCCCTTGGACGCGGCGATGTCGCGCTGCATCATCCGGTACTGCCACGCGGTGAGGATGAAGTCCTCGTCGGGCGTGAGCTCGAGCTTGGTCTGTACTTGCGCGGCGTCCATATCGCAGACGCTAACCGGAAGCCCCGACACTGTTCGGCGGAACGGTGAGCTGCTCAGTGCCTGCACGGAAGGGTGAACCGCTCCGTGCCTGATCTGGTGAAGGACTCTTCACGAGCCCTACTACCGCTGGCTCGCGAGCCCGGTCACCGACGCCGAGTTGACCGCGGCTTACCGCGCCAACGCATTGTTCGACGCCCACCGCGACGACCCCGAGTTCGGCTACCGGTTCCTGGCCGACGAAGCCCGCACCGCAGGTGAGTCGATGGCCGAGCGGACCGCGTGGCGGATCTGCTCCGAGCTCGGCTGGTGGTCAGCGTTCGGCTCGTCGAGGATGCCCTCAACGCCGCTGCTGCGACCCGCGGCACCCTGGCGGGCGCGATTTTTCACAGCGACCACGGGTCGGTCTACTGCTCGAAGGCATACGCCAAGCTCTGCGCCGACCTCGGCGTGACCCCATCGATGGGCGCCGTGGGCTCCTCGGCCGACAATGCGCTCGCGGAGTCGTTCAACGCCACGATGAGGCGCGAGGTCCTCCAAGACGCCGCCTGCTGGACCGACGAGCCGACCTGCCGCAGGGAGGTCTTCCGATGGCTCGTCCGCTACAACACCGCCGCCGCCACAGCTGGTGCGGCTACCTGTCCCCGTCCACCTACGAGGCCCGCCGGGCCGCTACGCTGCCGACCGCCGCGTAATCACCCACCGTGTCCAAGATCCGGGGGTAGGGCCCGAACGTCATCGGCGTGAGTCCATCACGGCAGCGTCCGCGGGCTTCAGGCCGACGATCTGCGCGAGCAGTTCGTGGGAGCGCATGCGGTCGGCGGGATCGGCGATGAGGTTCTGGATCGTCAGCTCGTCGGCGCCGCTCTCCTCGAGCATCTGCTCCAGCGTCGCACGCACCTCGTCCGGGCCGCCGGCGACGAACCGCGGCCACTGACCGTCGGTGATGCTGGTCGGCTCGGCCTGCTGGGCCGGGGTGAGCTCACTGGCGGCCTCATCGGCCGACGGGACCGTGGCCCCGCCGCCCATCCGGCCTAACCGGGCGTAGAAACCCTTCGCCGAGCCCACTAGGCGCTCACCGTCGCTCTCGGTCTCGCCTACGGAGACGTTCACCGCGAGGATCGCGCGCGGCGACTCGAGGCCGAAGCCCTGAGGGCGGAACGACTCGCGGTAATGGCGCAGGGAAGGAGCAGCCCCAGGCGGGTTGATGAATCCGGCGAGCGTGTAACCGATGCCGAGCCCAGCCGCCAGGTTGGATCCGTTCGGGCTCGATCCCAACAACCAGGTCTGTGGGACGTGGGGGACCGTCGGCATGAGGGGGTTCCCGGCGAACGCGTGGTCCTCGGGAAACGTCCCATACAGCCACGTCAGCGTCTCCAGTACTTGCTGATGATGGTTCGGTTGGAGCCGGCTGTGCCGGTCCTGCTGAAGCGCCAGGTCGATCACCGGGCCGGCTGTCGCGCGTCCCATGCCGAGGTCCACGCGACCCGGAGCCATCGCCTCGAGCTGCTGGAAGAGCTCAGCCACCTTGAACGGGCTGTAGTGGTTCATCAGGACCGCCCCCGAACCCAATCTGATGCGCGACGTCTGCGCAGCCGCTGCGGCGATCAGCAGTTCGGGGTGATGTGAGGCGCCGGAGCGACTCAGGTGGTGCTCGGCGAACCAGACCCGGTGGAATCCGAGCTGCTCCGCATGACGAGTGACCGCCAGCGAGTCGGCCAAGGCGTCGCTCTCGGAGGTGCCGGGTGCGACGGTCCCGAGGTCGACGATGGACAGCTTCATGGGGCAGTTCTCCTCGCAGTTGGTCGGCCACACAACCGCTCGGGGGTGGACCTCCTCGACCGTAACAGGTAGTTGGTTTGACCCAACTTGTTTCTCTCCCCCGCGGTCACTAGGGTCGCGGGCATGGTGGACGACGCGACGCTGGAGGGGCTGGAGCGTTCGCTGGCGGCTCTGATGCGTCTCTTGGCCGATCGCGGCACCGTCGGCGACGTCGCCCGTCGATCCGGGTACGACCTTCCGCCTGCGTCCTGGTCGTTGCTGGAGCATCTTGACGCTCGCGGAGCGCTGCGCGTCTCCGACATCGCGGCGTGCCACGGAGTCGATATCTCGTCGGTGACGCCCCGCCTCAAGCGTCTTGAGGCAGCCGGGCTGGTGGCCCGAGGTCGGGTGCCGACAGATGCCCGTGCCTTCCTGATCAGCATCACGGAGGAGGGGGTCCATGCGCTCGAGAGCGTGCACGCGGCGCGACGCGCCATCCTCGAGCAGGCCGTTGTCGGTATCGACGGCTCGCACCTCTCCATCACCGCCGACGTTCTCTCTGTGCTGACTCAACGCCTGGCGTCCGAGCCCGTCACGATCGGGCAGCGACCCTGAGGCCCAGGCGCGCTGGTGTAGTCACCTCCAGGCTCGCGCTCCGAGGTGAGTCCTGAGACTGCGGGCGGCTGTGCCCCCATTGCCCGCGCCCAGCGCGTTCGGGTTTCCCCTCGACGTCGTGTATCTTGATGTCAAGACATTCTGCTGGACGCCCGGGCAGGGACGGTCGGGTCGAGTAAGGCAAACCTTGCTTTTCGGCCAGTCCCGCTGCGCGGCAAGATGGCAACGCTTTATTTCGCAACGTTCGACGAGGAGATGTTGGCTGTGGCCAGTCAGGACAGCTTCGGTGCCAAGAGCACCTTGGACGTGGACGGGAAGTCCTACGAGATCTTCCGTCTCGACGCGGTGAAGGGTGACGGCCTCGACGTCGACTCCCTCCCGTTCAGCCTCAAGGTGCTGCTCGAGAACCTGCTGCGTACCGAGGACGGCGCGGACATCACCGCCGACGACATCCGGGCGCTCGCCGGCTGGGACGAGAGCGCCCAGCCCGACAAGGAGATCCAGTTCACGCCCGCGCGCGTGATCATGCAGGACTTCACCGGCGTCCCCTGCGTCGTCGACCTCGCCACCATGCGTGAGGCGATGGCCGACCTGGGCGGCGACCCGACCAAGATCAACCCGCTCGCGCCGGCCGAGATGGTCATCGACCACTCCGTCATCGCCGACGTCTTCGGCACCCCCGAGGCGTTCGAGCGCAACGTCGAGATCGAGTACGAGCGCAACCGCGAGCGCTACCAGTTCCTGCGCTGGGGCCAGGGCGCCTTCGACGACTTCAAGGTCGTCCCCCCGGGCACCGGCATCGTGCACCAGGTCAACATCGAGCACCTCGCCCGCGTGGTCATGGTCCGCGACGGCATCGCCTACCCCGACACCTGCGTCGGCACCGACTCCCACACCACGATGGTCAACGGCATCGGCGTGGTCGGCTGGGGCGTCGGCGGCATCGAGGCCGAGGCGGCCATGCTCGGCCAGCCGGTCTCCATGCTGATCCCGCGCGTCGTGGGCTTCAAGCTCTCCGGCGACCTGCCGGAGGGCTCGACCGCCACCGACCTGGTGCTCACGATCACCGAGATGCTGCGCAAGCACGGCGTCGTCGGCAAGTTCGTCGAGTTCTACGGCCCCGGCGTCTCCGCGCTGCCGCTGGCCAACCGCGCCACCATCGGCAACATGAGCCCGGAGTTCGGCTCCACGATCGCGGTCTTCCCGATCGATGAGGAGACCGTCAACTACCTGCGCCTCACCGGCCGCTCCGAGGAGCAGCTCGCGCTCGTCGAGTCCTACGCCAAGGCCCAGGGCCTGTGGCACGACCCGGCCGCCGAGCCCCGCTACTCCGAGAAGCTCGAGCTCGACCTGAGCACCGTCGTCCCCTCGATCGCCGGCCCGAAGCGTCCCCAGGACCGCATCCAGGTCACCGACGCCAAGCAGTCGTTCCGTGCCTCGCTGCGTGACTACGTCGAGGGCGAGGAGGAGAACGGCTACGACGAGTCCGTCGCCGAGACCTTCCCGGCCTCCGACCCGGCGACCAGCAACGGTCACGGCGAGTCCGCCCCGCCGAGCGACCACCTCTCGGCCGCGCCGAAGGACCGTGGTCGCCGCAGCGACCCCGTCGAGGTGACCCTCGAGGACGGCACGACGTTCACGCTCGACCACGGCGCGGTGACGATCGCCTCGATCACCTCCTGCACCAACACCTCGAACCCCTCGGTGATGATCGGTGCCGCCCTGCTGGCCAAGAAGGCCGTGGAGAAGGGCCTCGTGCGCAAGCCGTGGGTCAAGACCACGCTCGCCCCCGGCTCGAAGGTCGTCAGCGACTACTACGAGAAGGCCGGCCTCACGCCGTACCTCGACAAGCTCGGGTTCAACCTCGTCGGCTACGGCTGCGTGACCTGCATCGGCAACTCGGGCCCGCTGATCCCCGAGGTCTCCGCCGCGGTCAACGAGAAGGACCTCGCGGTCGTCTCGGTGCTCTCGGGCAACCGCAACTTCGAGGGCCGGATCAACCCGGACATCAAGATGAACTACCTGGCCTCCCCGCCGCTGGTCGTCGCCTACGCGCTGGCCGGCTCGATGGACGTCGACCTGTTCACCGACTCGCTCGGCAAGGACACCGAGGGCAACGACGTCTTCCTCAAGGACATCTGGCCCTCGCCGGCCGAGGTCGAGGAGACCATCCGGGGCGCGATCGACTCGGACATGTTCGACGCCTCCTACGCCGACGTCTTCGCCGGCGACGAGCGCTGGCGCTCGCTGCCCACCCCGGAGGGCAAGACCTTCGAGTGGGACCCGCAGTCGACCTACGTCCGCAAGCCCCCGTACTTCGACGGCATGCCCGACGAGCCGGCCCCGGTCACCGACATCACCGGTGCCCGCGTGCTGCTCAAGCTCGGCGACTCGGTCACCACCGACCACATCTCCCCGGCCGGTGCGATCAAGAAGGACTCCCCGGCGGGCCGCTACCTGGCCGAGAACGGTGTCGAGCAGCGTGACTTCAACTCCTACGGCTCGCGCCGTGGCAACCACGAGGTCATGATCCGCGGCACCTTCGCCAACATCCGCCTGCGCAACCAGCTGGCGCCGGGCACCGAGGGTGGCGTCACGCGTGACTTCACCGCCGGTGGCGAGGTCACCTCGGTCTACGAGGCCTCGGAGAACTACATCGCCGCGGGCATCCCGCTGGTCGTCCTCGCGGGCAAGGAGTACGGCTCCGGCTCCTCGCGCGACTGGGCCGCCAAGGGCACCTCGCTGCTGGGCGTCAAGGCCGTCATCGCCGAGTCCTACGAGCGCATCCACCGCTCGAACCTGATCGGCATGGGCGTCATCCCGCTGCAGTTCCCCGAGGGCCAGAGCGCCGAGTCGCTGGGTCTCACCGGCGAGGAGGAGTTCTCCTTCACCGGCATCGCCGAGCTCAACGAGGGCCGCACGCCCAAGACCGTCAAGGTCAAGGCCGGCGACGTCGAGTTCGACGCGGTCGTCCGCATCGACACCCCCGGTGAGGCGAACTACTACCGCAACGGCGGCATCATGCAGTACGTCCTGCGCAACCTGCGCAAGGCCTGACCTGCCGGCTCCCCGGAGCCCCCGCACCACCGACGACGGCCCGTCTCCCGCGAGGGAGGCGGGCCGTCTCGCATTTCCCCGCGAATCTCTCGGCACCCGGACCCCTCCTTCCGGGGCCCTCGCGGCGTGGGTGAGGGTGTGAGCGTCTCGAGGAGGACCCGATGAGCACGACCGAGCGGCAGCGCGACCAAGGGGGCGAGCAGTGGGGCGAGCGGTTGCGCGACCTGGCCGAGGAGGCCCCGGGCGCTTTGCCCGAGCCCGCGCTGTGGGACCGCGGTCGCCGCTATGCGCGGCTGCGCCGACGAGGTACGGCGGTCGTCGCGGCGCTGGGTGTGCTCGCGGTCGTGGCGGTGGGCGCGGTGAGCTGGCAGCGTGCGGCGCCGCCCGCCGAGCTCGCGCCAGCCTCCGCGCCCGCGGCGATGCCCGACGAGCTGTTCGTGCCGAGTCCCTGGCTGCCGGGCACCGAGGAGGCGGGGCCGTTGGGGCAGCTGGCCGCGATCATCCCGGCGGACCGGGGCGGCTGGACCGGCGCCGAGATGGAGATCGCCGGGGTCTCGGCGACCACGCGGGAGTACCGGTTCCTGGACCTGCCGGACCTCTACGCCCCGCCCGGTGCGGTGCTGTCCCCGGACGGGCGGCACGTGGCCTACTGGGCCACGGGTGAGCCGAGCGGCACCCCGAACGACAGTGACGCGCCGGTCACGGCGGTCGGGCTCTACGACGCCGCCTCGGGGGAGGTCGAGCGGTACGACATCGAGACCGAGCACGGGCTGGCCGTCGAGGATCTGGTGTGGACCGACCCGTCGACCCTGCTGGTGTCCTACGGGCAGTGGCAGGGCGGCGAGGACGACACGGACATGGACGTCTCGATGAGCCGGACGGCACCGTGGGAGGTGCTGCGTGTCGGGGACGAGCTGAGGGAGCTCGGCTCGCCGCTCGACCACGGTCACGTGTGGGGCGGCGGGGACGGGGTCGTGGTGATGAGCGGGTCGGGACGGAACGCTGGCCGCTGGTTGCTCGATCCCACCCGGCCCCGCCAACCGCAGCGGCTGCGGACCGACCGGGGTTCGTTCGTCCCTCCCCGCGTCAGCCCCGACCGCACCCGCATCGCCGGGGTCCCGGGCCACCGGGCCCCGAACCGGCTGGCGGTTGCGGACCTGAGCGGCGACACACGCGCCGAGTACGTGACGGTCCCCGGTGACAAGCGCACCTTCGAAGTACTGGACTGGAGCGACGACGATCACGTCGTGGTCCTCCGCCACGGGCGCGACGATGTCGGGGAGTTCCACGTGACCGTGATGGAGACCGACGTCGAGACCGGTGAGCAGCGCGAGCTGGTGGACGTGCCAGCTGCCCTCACGAACCAGCCACGCTTCGCCCTCGACCTGCTCGGCGGCCCGATCGTCGAGGCGGTGGAGCCGCCGGACCCGATGGATCCCCGAGCGGTGGTCGGCCTCAGCGGCGGTGCCGTGGCCGCGGCCGGTGCCGGCATCTTCCTGTGGCGGCGACGTGTCCAGCCCTGACCGCGCGGGGTTCGAGGAGTTCGTGGCGGCGCGGCGCGCGGCGCTGCTGCGCACGGCGTACCTGCTGACCGGCGCCCACGAGGACGCCGAGGACCTGGTGCAGGTGGTGCTGGTCAAGGTGGTGCCGCACTGGCACCGGATCAGCGAGCGTCCCGAGCCCTACGTGCGTCGGGCGCTGGCGCGCGAGAGCGTGTCGCGCTGGCGGCGCCGCCGGTGGCGCGAGGTCGGCGCCGCCGAGCCGCCCGAGGTCGCCGCCCCCGCGCACGACCTGGCCGAGCGGGAGATGCTGCGCCGGGCGCTGCTCTCGCTGGCCCCGCGGCAGCGCGCGGTCGTGGTGCTGCGCTACTACGAGGACCTCACCGAGCGCCAGACCGCCGAGACGCTGGGCATCTCCGTGGGCACCGTGAAGTCCCAGGCACGCGACGGCCTGGCGCGGCTGCGCACGCTGGTGCCGGACCACCGCGAGGAGCACGTCGATACGCTGCGCCCATGATCGTCGCGTTCAGCATCAGCCCGTCCGTCGCCGATGAGACCGGAGGGGTCTCCGAGGCGGTCGCCGCCGCGGTGCGGGTGGTCCGCGAGTCCGGGCTGCCGAACGAGACCAACGCGATGTTCACCAACATCGAGGGTGAGTGGGACGAGGTGATGGCCGTCGTCAAGCGCGCCGTCGACGTGGTCGCCGAGGTCTCCCCGCGGGTGGGTCTCGTGCTCAAGGCCGACATCCGCCCCGGCTACGACGGCCAGCTCACCGCCAAGGTCGAGCGCGTCGAGCGCGCGCTCGAGGACTGATGACGCACCAGCCGCCGTACCCGCCGCTCCCCACGCACCAGCCGCAGCCGCCGGGCGGGCCCGCCCCGGCCCCGTCCCCGGCTACGGGCCCGGCGCGGTCGCGGCGTCCGGAGGTGCTGGCGCTCCTCGTGGCGCTCGCGGTGGCGGTCGCCCTCGTGCTCGCCGCGGTGCTCGTCCCGCTCGTACTGGGGGAGGAGGACGAGCCGCCCTCGCTGGCGGCCGTGCTGGTCGTCGAGGAGCTGTCGACGGAGCACCGCACCGAGGACGTCGACTACGACCACGCCCCGACCCTCGGCGGGCCGCACGACCCCGCCTGGCTGGACTGCGGCGTCTACGACGTGCCGGTGCGCGAGGAGAACGTCGCCCACGACCTCGAGCACGGCACTGTGTGGATCACCCACGACCCCGACCTCGCCGCGGCGGACCTCGAGCGACTCGCCGACCGGTTGCCCGCCAACGGCATCATGTCGCCCTACCCCGGCCTGGACGCGCCGGCGGTGGTCACGGTCTGGGGCCGCCAGCTGCGCCTCGAGGGCGCCGACGACCCGCGGCTCGCGCTCTTCATCGCCCGCTACGGGGCCGGCGAGACCGCCCCGGAGCCTTTCGCCTCGTGCGCCGGCGGGCTCTCGGACCCCGACCCGGGACCGTACGGCGGCGCCGGCTCGCAGGTCTGAGGGGCTGTCGCCGACGGCCCCTAGCATCGGGGCATGGACTCGCAGACGACGACGTACCGCACCGGCGACCGCGAGCGCGTGCTCGACCTGACCGAGGACTGCGCGTCGTTCGTGGCGGGTCGCGGCGACGGGCTGCTGCACGTGTTCGTGCCGCACGCGACCGCGGGGATCGCGATCCTCGAGACCGGCGCCGGCAGCGACGACGACCTGCTCGCCGCGCTGCGCGACCTGCTGCCCGCCGACGACCGGTGGCGGCACCGCCACGGCAGCCCCGGGCACGGGCGCTCCCACGTGATGCCGGCGCTGGTCCCGCCGTACGCCACGGTGCCGGTGCTCGACGGGCGCCTGGCGCTCGGCACCTGGCAGAGCGTGTGCCTGGTCGATCTCAACGTCGACAACCCCGAGCGCGAGGTGCGGCTCAGCTTCCTGGCCGGATGAGGGGCCGGGTGAGCCGGTCGGCGGAGCCGAGGCGCCACACCGCGAGCCCGTGCAGGTCGTGCTCCTCGGCGAGGCGGACGCGCGCGGCGTAGGAGCGGCGGTCCGACCACCACAGCCGGGTGCCGTCGGAGAGCCGGGCGCTCCACTCGCCGACCGCGGGACGCCAGCGCGCGACCGCGCCGTCGCGGCGTACCAGCCGTCGGGCACCGGCGACCGTGATGCTGCGGCCGGTGCCGGCGCGCGGCCAGGTGTAGCCGTAGCCCGCGACCCCGAGGTCGAGCCGATCGGCCGGTACGACGCGGAGCGCGGCGCGCAGCGCGGCTCGCTGCCAGCCCAGGGCGCCGATCGGGCCCGGGCCTGACCAGGTCGGGCCGTGCTGGTCGTAGGCCATCAGCTGCACCAGGTCCACGACCTCGCCGAGCTCGCGCAGCCGGTAGCCGGCCTGGCGGTAGGCCCGCAGCGAGGTGCGCGCGGAGACGTCGACGGACACGGTGCGCTCGGCGGGCATCCGGCGTTGCAGCTGCGCGGCCAGGCGCACCAGCCCCGGGGCGTCCGCGCGGCGCAGCCGCTCGAGGTCGAGGTTGACCCCGTCCCAGCTCTGGGTGCGCACCGCGCGGGCCAGCTGCCCGGCGACCCGGCGGATCCGGCGCGGGGAGGACAGCAACCGGTGCGCGGCGCGGGCGTCGAAGTCCTGGATGTGATTGTTCCAGCCGCTGAGCAGCAGCTCGGCGCGCAGGCCGGAGCGGTGCGCGGCGGCCAGCAGTCGCCGCGGCCGGGCCCCCGGCGTACTGACCCGGCGACCGGAGGGGTGCAACAGGCTCGCGACCACGGTGACCGTGGTGAGCCCGTCGGCGTTGCGCTCGATCACCCGCGGGGGCGTGCTCTCCAGGGCGTACCCGGTGACCGCAGGTTCGGCGGCGCCCGGGGCGCTCTCCGCGTGCGCCGGCACGGTCGCCGCTCCGAGCGCCAGGGTGAGCAGCGGGGTGAGCAGCAGGGCGGCGAGGCGGGCGGTCACGGCGCCAGCGTGGCACGCGGGACCGACCCGGGCGATCAGGGATCTTCACCGATGCGAACGCACGCCCAACAGCGGGAGGCTCAAGGTGCTCGCCCTGGCTGAGCCGGGCGACGCGCTGATCCACAGGCACCCACCACCGAAAGGCCGACACCATGTCCACCGACGTCACCGTGACCAACAGTCCTGCGCACCAGCGCTACGAGGCCCTCGTCGAGGGGGAGACGCTCGCCGGGTTCCTCGCCTACCAGGAGACGAACGAGCTGGTGGTGCTGACCCACACCGAGGTCGAGCCGTTGTTCGAGGGTCGGGGGATCGGCGGCGCGCTGGCCCGCGCCGCGCTCGACGACATCCGCGAGCGCGGGCTCAAGGCGCTGGTGGTCTGCCCCTTCGTCCTCGGGTGGCTGCGCCGCCACCCGGAGTACCGCGACCTGCTCTTCAACGCCCCGCGCCGAGGCGACGCCCCGGCGGCCCCCGAGCACGAGCACAGCTGACATGCCCGACTACGGACACCCCGTGCGCTTCGGATCCTTCATCACGCCGACCGCCGCCTCGCCCCGGCGCGGGGTCGAGCTCGCCGTCCTCAGCGAGGAGCTCGGCTACGACCTCGCCACCTTCCAGGACCATCCCTACCAGCCGTCGTTCCTCGACACCTGGACGCTGATGTCGTACGCCGCCGCGCGGACCGAGCGGATCCAGCTCTCCGGCAACGTGGTCAACCTGCCGCTGCGCCCGCCGGCGGTGCTGGCGAAGTCGGTGGCCAGCCTCGACCTGCTCTCCGGTGGTCGCGTCGCGCTCGGCCTGGGCGCCGGCGGGTTCTGGGACGCGATCGAGGCGTACGGCGGGACCCGGCTGACCCCCGGCGAGGCGGTGGACGCCCTGGCGGAGGCGATCGCGATCATCCGCGGGATCTGGGACACCTCCGAGCGATCGGTCCTCGCCGTCGACGGCGCGCACCACCGGGTCCGCGGGGCCAAGCGAGGCCCCGCGCCGGCGCACGACGTACCGATCTGGCTCGGCGCCCTCAAGCCGCGGATGCTGCGCCTGATCGGCCGCGCCGCCGACGGCTGGCTGCCCTCGATGCCGTACCTGAGAGCCGGGGACCTCGAGCGCGGCATGCGGGTGATCGACGAGGCGGCCCGCGCCGCCGGCCGGGACCCCGCGGAGGTGGTGCGGCTGCTCAACATCAGTCCCGACACCGGCGCCGAGGAGCTGGTGCGCCTCGCCGCCGCGGACGGCGTGAGCACCTTCATCGTGATGGGCGACGACGAGGGCGGGCTGCGCCGCTTCGCCACGCTCGCCGAGGAGGTGCGCGACCGGGTGGCCGAGGCACGCGACTGCGCCGCGGCCTGACCCGTCCCCCCGTGGTCGGCTCACTCGAGGAAGGCGCGCAGCGCGCTGTTGACCTCCTCGGCGTGGGTCCAGAGCAGGCCGTGCGGGGCGTCCTCGACCTCCACGTAGTCGGCCTCGGGGAGGGCCTTGTGGAAGCGGCGGGCGGTGGCGTCGATGGGCAGGATGTTGTCGGCGGTGCCGTGCAGGATGAGGCTCGGCTTCCCGCTGGCGCGGACCGCCTCGACGTCGGCGCGGAAGTCCTCGATCCACGACGAGACGACGGCGTACGCCGCCACCGGAGCACTCGAGACGGCGACGTGCCAGCTGGCGTCGACGGCCTCCTGGCTGATCCGGGTGCCGAGGTTCGCCTCGAGGTTGTAGAAGTTCGAGAAGAACTGCGTGAACCACGCGTACCGATCGCCTCTGGCTGCGGCCTCGATCCCGTCGAAGACGTCCTGCGGCACACCGTCGGGGTTGTCCTCGCGGGCGACGAGGAACGGCTCCAGCGAGGCGAGGAAGGCGAGCTTCGCGACCCGCTCGTGGCCGTGTCGCGACACGTAGCGGGCGAGCTCGCCGGTGCCCATCGAGAAGCCGACCAGGACGACGTCACGCAGGTCGAGGGTCTCGAGCAGGGTGTGCAGATCGTCGGCGAAGGTGTCGTAGTCATAGCCGGAGCCGACCTTGGCGGACTGCCCGAAGCCACGACGGTCGTAGGTGACGACGCGGTACCCGGCGGCGAGCAGCTCCCGGGTCTGACGCTCCCAGCTGTGACCGTCCAGCGGATAGCCGTGGATGAGGACGACGGGCTGCCCCGCGCCCTGATCCTCGTAGTAGAGCTCGATCGGGGTGCTGTTCTCGTTGCCGACGGTGATGTGTCCCATGAGCTTGTTCCTCTCCTGTGGTGGGTGCGGACGCTCGTCCTCACCGGGTGGGGCTCCGTTGCCCCGCGCCGTCCGCCCATGCCGGGCCGGACGGCGACGTCTCTAGGCACAGCGTTCCCATGGACCGCTGTCGGCCAGCTGCGTGACTGCCCCGCGTCGACGCGTCGCCGACCGGAGCGCGTCGCTGAACGCGCGGGCGTGCTGGAACCGATCGGACGGGTCCTTGGCGAGGGCCTTCGCGAGCACGCGATCGAGCGCAGCGGGGAGGTCGGGGCGGTAGGTGCTCGCGCGTGCCGGTTCCTCGTGGACGTGCTGGTAGGCGACGGAGACCGGGTCGTCGCCGACGAAGGGCGGCCGCCCGGTCACCAGCTCGAAGAGCAGGCAGCCCGCGGAGTAGAGGTCGCTGCGCGCGTCCGCGGTCTCACCGCGCGCCTGTTCCGGCGAGAGATAGACAGGGGTCCCCAGGGACGGCCGGAACTGGGTGATGGTCGCGGTCGGATCGCGACCGTCCCTGGCGATCCCGAAGTCCACGACCTTGACCGAGCCCTCGGGGGTGATCATGACGTTGGCCGGCTTGATGTCGCGGTGGACGACGCCCGCTCGGTGGCTGGCGTCCAGCGCCGCGAGGAGACCCAGCTGGTGCCGGATCGAGACCGCGAGGGTGGGCCGACCCTCGCGCAGCAGCTCCTTCAGCGACCGGCCGCCGATGTGCTCCATCACGATGAACGGGACGCGGATCCCGTCCGTCGAGCCGTCGTCGATCCGGTGGTGCCCGGTGTCGTAGACCGACACGATCGCGGGATGGCTGAGGCCGGCCAGGGTCAGCGCCTCGCGGCGGAGCCGCTGATGGAGCTGAGCGTCCCGGGCCAGGTCCTTGCGCAGCATCTTGATCGCGACGGTGCGACCCGAGCGGAGGTCGTGGCCGCGACGTACCTCGGCCATGCCGCCTCGACCGATGACCTCGCCCACCTCGTAGCGCCCGTGCAGGATCCGCGGTGTGGGGCCCAGGAGTACGTCGCGCGACGGGAGGCTCATCGGCTCGGCTCCCAGCGGAACAGCCGCCGGGCCAGCGCCGTCGTCGCGACGACCCACCCGAGCGTGGGCGCGAGCAGTCGCAGGGAGTCGCCGAGCGGCTCGCTGCCGCTCCAGGCCTGGGCGATCAGCTCGGTGGCCGACCCCCCGGGCAGCGCTCGCTTGAGGACGGTGAGGTCCTCGGTGCCGGTGAGTCCCACCCAGCTCGCCACCGCGATCACCAGCAGGCTCACGGGCAGCGTGGTCACCTGGGCGTGCTCGGGGGAGTTGGTGAGCCCCGCGGTGGCCAGGGCCAGGCCGACCATCATGGCGGTGATCGCGAGGACCGCGACCGCGAGGATCGGCAGGCGCGCCGGACGGCTCGCGACCGCGCCGAGCACGGCCAGCATCGCCACCACCTGGAGCACGGCGATGGCGACCACCGGCGCGACCAGCCCGCTGAGGATGTCGCGGTCGGTCGCGGCGGTGGAGCGCAGCCGCTTGAGGAAGAGGTTCTGCCGGCGCGAGGCGAGGGTCGTCACGGCCGTGGTGTAGAGCCCGAAGGCCATCACCGTGAACACCACGATCGCCGCGATGTAGCCGGTCCCGGCACTCTCGGAGAAGTCGTCGTGCCGATAGAGGAACAGTGCGCCGACGGCGACCGGGATGATGAGGCCGGTGACCAGGACGAGGCGGTTGCGGAAGATCTGGGCGAGCTCGCTGCGTGCTATGACCAGCATGAGCGCGCCTCCTTTCGAGGTGACGGGTGGTCGGGATCAGGCTCGGCTGAGGGCACGGAAGACGTCGTCGAGGCGGGTGGGGCCGGCTTCCAGGCCGCGCAGCTCGACACCGCTGTCGTGGGCCCAGCCGAGCAGCCGGTGCAGGTCGGTCTGGAGGTTGAACGTCTCGACGTGGAAGGCACCGTTGAGCGCGCCCACGATCGGGGGCTCGGGCGCGCCGGGCGGCAGGGCGAAGGTGATCACCGAGGGCAGGGTCTGGGTCAGCTCGAGCACCGTGCCCTCGCGCCGCAGCGTTCCCTCGTGCATCAGCCCGATCCGGTCGGCGCGCTCCTGTGCCTCCTCCAGGTAGTGGGTGGTCAGCACGATCGTGGCCCCGTCCTCGCGGAGCCGGTCCACCGCGGACCACAGCGCGTCGCGGGACTGCACGTCCAGCCCTGTGGTGGGCTCGTCGAGGATGACCAGCTCGGGCCCGCCGTACACGACGGTGGCGAAGTCCAGGCGCCGCCTCTCCCCACCGGACAGGTGCGAGACCCGGGTGCCCGCCTTGTGGGTCAGGCCGGCGATGGCGAGCACCCGGTCGACGTCGTCGCGTCGTCCGCTCAGCGCCCCGATCAGGCCCAGGGACTCGCGCACCGTCAGGTCGGGGGAGAAGCCGCTCTCCTGCAGCATGATGCCCATCCGCGGCCGTACGACGCGCCGGTCCTGCGGGCTCGCGCCGAAGATCCGTACGGTGCCGGAGGCGGCCGGGCGGTGGCCCTCGACGACCTCCAGGGTGGAGGTCTTGCCGGCACCGTTCGTGCCGAGCAGCGCGTAGAGCTCGCCGCGCTCCACCCGGAACGACAGGTCGTGGACGGCGCGGAAATCGCCGTAGGTGACGGTCAGGTGATCGACGTCGATGACAGGACTGGCGGACATGGAGGTTCCCCTTGCGTCGGGAGCCCGGAGCGGGCGATGTCCTCAGACTGCGGTGGCGGCGGCGGGGTCGCATCGGTGAGAGCCCCGTAGGTGCCCGGCGGCCCTCACCGTGCTGCGTCTAGGTGGTCGCCCCGGCTGGACCCTGGTCACGGGCTGGACCGGGGCTGGCGGTTGTCGCTCGGATCGGGGAAAGTGACCTCCCCGGCCATCCGCCCGGTGCGGTCCGAAGGGGTGGGGGCCGGCGGAGGGGGGGCCGAGATGACCGACCTGGTGGGCCGGCGAGCGGAGAGCGCTGCCGTCGAGGACCTGCTCGCCCGGGCGCGCGAGGGGCGCAGCGGCGCCCTGGTCGTGCGCGGTGAGGCCGGCATCGGCAAGACCGCGGTGCTGGCGCACGCCCGGGACACCGGGGATCGGTGGGGGTTCCGGGTCGAGTCCCTGACCGGGGTGCAGTCGGAGGCGCAGTTCGCCTTCGCTGGCCTGCACCAGCTGTGCGGACTGCTGCTGGACCGCGTGGAGGTGCTGCCCGAGCCGCAGCAGGCGGCCCTGGAGGTCGCATTCGGTCTCCGGGGCGGCCCCGCGCCGGACCGGTTCCTGGTCGGGCTGGCCGTCCTCAACCTGCTGGCCGAGGTCGCCGAGGAGCGGGGTCTCCTGTGTCTGCTCGACGACGCGCAGTGGCTGGACCCGGCGTCCGCGCAGGTGCTGGCCTTCGTGTCCCGGCGGGTGGCAGCCGAACGGCTGGCGCTGGTGTTCGCCGTACGCGACTGCGAGGAGGGAGACCTCCTCCCGTTCTCCGGGATCCCCGACCTGCGCTTGGCTCCGCTCGGTGAGACCGACGCGCGGGCGCTGCTGACCGCCGCCGTGCGGACACCACTCGACGATGCCGTCCGGGACCGGATCGTGGCAGAGGCGCGCGGCAACCCGCTGGCGCTCCTGGAGCTGCCTCGCAGTGCGCAACCGGCGAGGCTCGCCGGCGGGTTCGAGCTGCCCGACGCGCTCGACGTCCCGCACCGCATCGAGGCGAGCTTCCAGCGACGTTCCAGCAGCCTCCCGGCGGAGACGCAGCTGTTCCTCCTGGTCGCAGCGGCCGAGCCGACCGGCGAGATGGCCCTGCTGAGCCGAGCGACGGAGTCGCTGGGCATCGCGAGCGACGCCCACGCTCCCGCCGAGGCGGCAGGCCTGCTGGAGCTCGGCACGCAGGTGCGGTTCCGGCACCCCCTGGTGCGCTCGGCGGTGTACCGGGCAGCCCACGCGGCCGACCGTCGCCGCGCCCACGGCGCGCTGGCCGGGGCGACCGATCCAGCGGTCGACCCCGATCGCCGGGCCTGGCACCGTGCGCAGGCGGTGCTCGGGGTCGACGAGGCGGCCGCTGCCGACCTGGAGCGCTCGGCCGCGCGAGCCCGGGCCCGTGGCGGACTGGCCGCTGCTGCGGCCTTCCTGCAGCGGGCGGTCGAGCTGACCTCCGACCCCGCCGACCGGGTCCGGAGGGCGTTGGAAGCCGCGCAGGCCAAGCACGAGGCGGGTGCCTCCGACGTCGCCCTGGACCTGCTGGCCGCCGCGGCGACCGGTCCGGTGGACGACCTTCAGGCAGCCCGGCTGGCGCTGTTGCGTGCCCAGATCGCCTTCCACACCACGCGCGGGGGCGACGTGCCGGGGATGCTGCTGGACGCCGCCGAGACCCTCGCCCCGCTGGACCCGGCGCTGTCCCGAGAGACCTACCTGCACGCGCTCGACGCGGCGATCCACGCCGGCCGCCTCGCCCGCGGACGAGGGCTGGCGGAGGCGGCCGCGGCCGCCCAGCAGGCTCCGCCGTCCACGGGGCCGCCGCAGCCCGCCGACCTGCTGCTGGACGGACTGGTCGCGAGATTCACCGACGGCTTCGAGGCCAGCGTCCCCACCCTGCAACGAGCCCTCGCGGCGCTGACCGACCGCGACTCGTGCGCCGACGACGCCCGCTGGTTCTGGCTGGCCTGCCACGTCGCGGCGATGCTGTGGGACGACGAGGCCCTCTACTCGACGGCCTGCCGCGCGGTCCGCCTCGCCCGCGAGGCCGGCGCCCTGGCCACCCTCCCCGCCGCGCTCAACGGGGTGACCTACGTGCTGGTGCTGCGCGGGGAGGTCGCCCGGGCCGGAGAGCTGGCCGCCGAGGAGGCGGCGATCACGGAGGCGACGGGCGCCCCGCCGCTGCTCAACGCCCGCCTGATGCTGGCCGCCTGGGGCGGTCGGGAGCGGGAGACCGTGGAGCTCTACGCGACCATGGTCGAGGAGGCGACGGAGCGCGGCGAGAGCACCATGATCGACCTCGCCCAGGCGATGCTTGCAGCGCTCCACAACGGCCGGGGCAACTACCCGGACGCCCTCGCCGCGGCGATGCCGCCGTGTGAGCACGACGTGGCGTTCAGCAGCCTGGCCCTCCCCGAGCTCGTCGAGGCCGCGTCGCGTGCCGGACAGCCGGAGCGGGCCGCCGCCGCAGCCGACCTGCTCGATCGGCGGGCGCGTGCCAGCGCGACGCCGTACGGGTTGGGGCTGGCGGCATACGCCCGCGCCCTGGTCAGCTCCGGGCCCGCTGCCGAAAAGCACTATCGCGAGGCGATCGAGCGGCTCCGGGGCTGCCGGATCGCCGCCTACCTCGCCCGGGCCCACCTCGTCTACGGCGAGTGGCTGCGCCGCGAGCGCCGACGCCACGAGGCCCGCGAGCAGCTCCGCACCGCCCACGAGATGCTGAAGGCGATGGGCGCGGACGCGTTCGCCGAGCGTGCCGCCCGCGAGCTGCGTGCCACCGGCGAGCACCCGCGCAGCCGGACCGCGCAGCCGACCGACGCGCTCACCGCTCAGGAGCTCCACATCGCGCGGTTCGTGGCCACCGGGGCGACCTCCCGGGAGATCGGCGCGCAGCTGTTTCTCAGCCCGCGCACGATCGAGGCCCATCTGCGCAACATCTTCCGCAAGCTCGGCATCACCTCCCGCCGCCAGCTCAAGGAGCTGCCGCTTCCCTGACCGGGGCCGGGCACCGCGTGCCACGGGGTCAGTGGACGCCCGCGTGCACCCGCTCGGCGATCCGCTTCTCCAGGGCGTTGAAGTCGGGGGCGTTCACGTCCCGCTCGGCCGGGAGATCGATCCGGACGACCTCCGCCACGTGCCCCGGTACGCCGTGGGAGGCGCCGCCGGCCATGATCACGACCCGGTCGGCAAGGTAGACCGCCTCCTCGATCGAGTGGGTCACGAAGACCACCGTCGTGCCGGTGTCGAGGTGGATGCGCCGCAGCTCGTGCTGCATCTGGGTGCGGGTGAGCGCGTCGAGCGCACCGAACGGCTCGTCCATCAGCAGCACCGCCGGGTCGGTGGCCAGCACACGTGCGATCGCGACCCGCTGCTGCATGCCGCCGGACAGCTCGCCGGGGAACCGGTTCGCGAACCGGGTCAGCCCGACCACCTCGATGAACTGCGCGGCCCGCTCCTTGCACACACCGCGCGGCAGCCGCTGCTGGCGCAGGCCGTAGCGGACGTTCTCGGCGACGGTGAGCCACGGGAAGAGCCCGTAGTCCTGGAAGACCACGCCGCGGTCGGGTCCGGGCCGGGTGACAGGGGTACCGCCGACCTCCACCCGGCCCCGGGTCTGGGACTCGAAGCCGGCGAGGATCCGCAGCAGCGTGCTCTTGCCGCACCCGCTCGCACCCACCACGGCGACGAACTCGCCCGCCCCGATCTCGAGCGAGACGCCGGCGACGGCGTCGACGCCGCCGGCGCCCGAGCCGCCGTACCGCTTGCCGACGTCGTCGATCAGCACGCGGCCGACGTCGGCGGAGCGGGTCAGGTGGGCGAGGTGGCTGGTCGTCGTCATCAGGACCTCACAAGGGGACGGCGACCGAAGAGGCCGCGGAAGCCGTACAGAAGGATGCGGTCGGAGAGGAAGCCGGCCATGCCGATCACGATCATCCCGACCACGACGCGGTCGGTGCGGACCTGCTCGCGGGCCAGCGTGATCATCGAGCCCAGGCCCCACTCGATGCCGTTGCTCTCGCCGAGCACGAGGATCACCCAGGCCAGGCCGAGGCCGAGGCGGAGCCCGGCGACGATGCCGGGCGTGGCGGCCGGGACGATGACCTTGAGCAGGACGCCGACGCGGCTGGTGCCGAGCATCTGGGCGGCCTCGACGAGCCGGTCGGGGACCTGCTGCACCGCGCCCAGCGTGTTGAGCAGGATCGGGAAGAACGCCGAGAGCGCGATCAGGAAGATCGTGGCCTGGCTGCCGAAGCCGATGATCAGCAGGATCAGCGGCACCCACGCGGTGGCCGGGATCGGGCGGAACAGGTTGATCGCCGGGTCGAGCGCGGCCAGCACCAGCCGGTAGCGGCCCATCAGCACCCCGAGCGGGATGGCGATGGCGGCCGCGACCGAGAACCCGGCCAGCACCCGCCCGGTGCTCGCCCAGAGGTGCTGCCAAAGCGTCGCGCTGAACGCGTCGTCGTGGACGCCGCCGAAGGCGAAGTCCCACATCAACGTGGCCACGTCGGCCGGTGGCGGCAGGAAGCCCATCTTGATGTCGAAGACGAGCACCCAGCCGCCGCGGACCCCGAGGTCCCACAAGGCGACGATCAGCGCCAGGACGCCCAGGCCGAGGAGTCCCCGCCCGGCCTTCGCCAGCCGCGCGGCGTTGACCTCGCTCACGAGCCAGCGCCCGACTCGGCGGGCTCCTCGCGCGAGGCGAAGGAGGAGTCGATGAGGTCCTCGACGGCCGGGGCGGCGTCGATCATGCCGAGCCGCGCCATCTGGGTGGCCAGGCTGGCGATCTGGGTCTCGTAGGTGGGGGAGAGATCGGCGCGCATCCAGAAGTTGTCGAGCGCGGTGGCGAAGACGTCCTCGTCGCCGCCGTACTGCTCGACCATCTCGGGCAGCCACTCGTCCTGGTGCTCGGCCATGTACGTCGTGGTCGCCGCGTGCGCGTCGACGACCTGCTGGACCAGCTCCGCGTCCTCCGCGATCGTCTCGCCGGTGGCGATGAGGGCGATGTTGAGGCGCCCGATCTCGGTGGAGTACGGGTCGGCGATCGGGGTGCCGCCGGCGCCGATGGCGAGGGAGACCCCGATCTCGGGGGCGGCGAACGCGTCGATCTGGCCGGTCTGGAAGGCGTTGAAGAACTCCGGCGGAGCCAGCGAGACGAGCGAGAGGTCGTCGACGTCCACGCGCTCGCGCTCCAGGACCAGTCGCAGCGCGACGAGCTGGGCGCTGGACTCCAGGTAGCCGACCTTCTTGCCGACCAGGTCCTGCACCGAGTCGATGCCGGAGCCGCCGATGATGCTGCCGCCGTCCGCAGCGGCGGCGAGGATCTTGACGTCGCGCCCCGCGGCGGCGCCGGCGATCGTCGTGGTGATGCTGCCGACAGCAAAGTCGATGGACCCGCTGGCCAGGGCGTCGTTGAGGGCCGGCGCGGTGTCGAGCGCCACGACCTCGATGTCGAGGTCGTCCTCGGTGTGGTCCTCGTAGAGGTACGGCGCGTAGAAGTGCGGCTGGCCGCGCAAGGTGCCGACCTTGATGGTCGTCGAGTCCTCGCCGTCCGGCTCCGCGCTGGTGCCGGTGGAGGTGCAGGCGGCGAGGGACAGGGACACAGAGATGGCTGCGACGAGTGCCGCATGCCGACGTGGTGAGCGCATGCCTCATCGTGCGCAGCGATTGTTGCGGGACCGTGTGGCAGTCGTTGCCGGCAGGAACGCATCTGCAGCACGTGTGTTTCAGACGCCGACAGCCCCGCGCTCGCGTAGGTTGCGCCTGTGCCGCTGCGACAGCTGGATGCCTCGACCGAGCTGACCCTCCGCTGGCGGGTCGACGTCGCGCCGGACCGGCTCTGGGACTGCCTCACCGACCCGGGACTGCTGGCCCAGTGGCTCGGCCGGCTGGTCGCCGGCGGCGTCGCGGCCGACTCCGACTTCGTGGTCGACCACGGCGACGGCTACTGCTGCCGCTCCCGCGTGCTCGTGCACGACGAGCCGCACCGGCTCGCCTTCACCTGGCACTTCCCCGACGAGCCGCCCTCCGAGGTCGCGCTCGAGCTGCGCGGTGCCGGCGAGGCCGCCACCGACCTGCGGCTCACCCACCGCGGCCTGGGCGACCTCACGGCGTCGTACCGCGACGGCTGGTGCGTGCACCTGACCTACCTGGAGGCTGCCGCGCTCGGTACGCCGCTGCCGGCCTCGATGTTCTGGCAGCTGCACGCCACCGTCGCGGCGTTGCACGGGGGCTGACTGCGGGCGCGCCTGTGGCGGGAGGACCGCGTTACCAGATCCGGGCGACGAGGGTGAGACCTGCGTTCCCCCTCCTCGTCAGCTCGAGGCGGCCAGCTCGGCGGCGGAGCGCAGGATGCAGAACTCGTTGCCCTCCGGGTCGCTCAGCACCACCCACCCGGAGCCGGGACCGTGCTTCCCACGCAGGTCCGCGACGACGGCGGCGCCGTGGGCGAGCAGCGTCTCGAGCTCCTGGTCGCGGGTGCCCGCACGCGGCCGCAGGTCGAGATGCAGCCGGTTCTTGCCCGCCTTCGGGTCGGGCACCTCGATGAAGAGCAGTTGGTGGCCGGTCGCCGGGTCGAGGATCATGCATTCCTCGTCCCCCTCCTGGTTCGGGTCGTCCTCGATGTCGACGTAGCCGAGCACCGGCTTCCACCACTCGGAGAGGGCATAGGCGTTCGCACAGTCAATGGTCGTGTGGGAGATGAAGGCGGTCATGGCGTCAGCGTCACCAGGCGACGCGCCGAGCCCAAATCGTCGGGGGCCCAGGCATGGGTGTGGCCCGCCGCCGGCTGGGTGCTGGCGGGGTCGGGGGCGGTCGATCTACTCGTCGGGTGGGTGTGCGGTGACGAGGCGGGTGGTGCCGTGGTCCTTGATGAGGTGGAGCCCGTGCGGTGATCGCCAGAGGTACGTCGCCGCATCTGTCTTGTCGTAGGTCCAGGCCGTGTGGGTCTTGGCGCGGTGATGTCGTCGGCAGTGCGGGGCGAGGTTGCAGCTGCACGTGGGCCCGCCGTCACCGTGGGCGGTGACGTGGTCGAGGTCGCAGCAGCGGGCGCGGCGTTCGCACCAGGGGAACGCGCACACCGGTTGGGTGAGACGGGTCTGCTCGGTGAGCCGGTCGGGGACGGCGTAGGCGTCGGTGTGGTGGTGGGCCTCGAGGTCGATCACCGGCTTGACCGTCACCTGGGCGTCGGGGTTGGCGCACCAGTCGCGGACCTGGTCGGTCGACACGATGGACCGGGTCTCCTCCACGGGTGCGATCCCGGCCTCGTCACGGCTGATCGCGGCGTGCGACAGGTGCACGTGGATGACCACCTGGCGGGGCTTGACCACCGAGGCGGCACCGTCACCGGCTTCGGCGCGCAGGTCGAAGGCGAGCTGGCGTCGCGCGAGCTCGCCGGCCGCCATCGAACGGCGTACGTCCAACGACTCGGTCGACCCGAGGGCGGAGAGCTCCTCTGCGCCGTGGCGGATCGCGGTGTCCAGACCGAGGGCGTCGGCGAGGTCGAGGACGCCTTCGACGTGGACGGTCCCGTCGGGGGTCGCCTGGTCGGTGTGAACGTCGAAGCGGCGCGCGTCGGCGGCCTCGCGGCGCTGCTTCTCCGCGCCCTCTGGGTCGAAGGTGACGCGGGCCTGGTCGACGAGCCGCTCGATCCCGGCCCAGCTGATCTTCCCGACGAAGGCCGCGAGGTGGCGGTCCACGAACTCGGCCCCGTCGAGGGGGAGTGTGGTGGTCAGCTGCGCGAGCCGCCGCGCCTTCCAGAGCGGGACCTTGCCGGCGCGGACCAGCCTCCAGGTGCGCTTGAGCCGGTGGGCCAGCTCGAGCGCGTCGCTGACCAGCGCCCGGGCGGAGTCGGTGGACATGCCGATCGCGGCGCCGAACTCCATCGGTGCGAACTCCGCCACCAGTGGCGCGTCGGCGACGAACTCTTCGGGGTGCATCGACGCCCACACGAGAGCGGCTTCCAGGACGTCGATCTCCGCCCGCTGGGCAGCGGCCCGGCGGCGCTGTGCGAACGTCAGCACGGCGGCTGGGGTGTCGCACTCGGGGAGCTCGGAGTCGGCCATGCCTCATTCTACTCGAACGCACGTTCGAGAACAAGAGGTTCTCCACCGCTGCTTTCCGGTTCCTCGGCCGTGGTTTCGACGAGCTCGACCGACGACCCCCACTACATTCGGCGCCATGCGCCGATTCGCCTGTGTCCTCCTGGTCGACCCCGCGGGTCGGCTGCTGATGCAGGAGCGTGACGAGCACGCGCTGATCGATCCCGAGCGGTGGGGGTTGCCCGGAGGGCACGTCGACGCGGGGGAGGAGGTCGAGGCGGCGGCGTACCGCGAGCTGGCGGAGGAGACCGGCATCGTCCTGGCACCCCCGGCGCTACGCGCCTGGCGCACGTTCGAGGTCTACCACCGCGCCTACGACTCCGTGGACGCCGTGCACGTCTACACCGGGGCGACACACCTGGGTGACGCCGACATCGTCCTCGGCGAGGGCCGCCAGATCGTCTTCGTGGAGCCGGCCCGGGCCCGCGCGCTGCCGCTCACCGCGTCGTCGAGCCGGATCGTGCCGGCGTTCCTGGACTCCGTGGAGTACGTCGCGCTGCGTGCGTGAGCCCCGCAACGGCCACGGCCAGCGATCACGGCTCGCTCGTGGGGACCATCTATTGTGACGGGCATGGGTCTCCTCGAGTCGATCACGGGTCCGCGCGATCTGCGCGGCCTCTCCGACGACCAGCTCTCGGCACTCGCCACGGAGGTCCGCGACCTCATGGTGCAGACGACCTCGCGCAGCGGCGGCCACCTCGGGCCGAACCTCGGCGTCGTCGAGCTGACCCTCGCGATCCACCGGGTCTTCGACTCCCCGCACGACCGCGTGGTCCTCGACACCGGCCACCAGTCCTACGTGCACAAGCTGCTCACCGGCCGCGCCGGTGACTTCGCGAGCCTGCGCACCGAGGGCGGGATGTCGGGCTACCCGAGCCAGGCGGAGTCCGAGCACGACCTGGTCGAGAACTCCCACGCCTCCACCGCCCTCAGCTACGCCGACGGCATCGCCAAGGCTTACGCGATCCGTGGCGAGGACCGCCACGTCGTCGCGGTCATCGGCGACGGCGCGCTCACCGGCGGCATGGCCTGGGAGGCGCTCAACAACATCGCGATCGCGCGCGACTCGCGCCTGGTGATCGTCGTCAACGACAACGGCCGCTCCTACACCCCGACCATCGGCGGGCTGGCCAACGCGCTGACCACGCTGCGCACGAACCCGCGCTACGAGCAGGTGCTCGACGCGGTCAAGAAGCGCCTCAACGCCGTGCCGGGCGTCGGGCCCGCGACGTACGACGCGCTGCACGCGATGAAGAAGGGCCTCAAGGACGCGATCGCGCCGCAGGGCCTCTTCGAGGACCTCGGGCTCAAGTACGTCGGCCCCGTCGACGGCCATGACCGCGCCGCGATGGAGCAGGCGCTGACCCAGGCCAAGCGCTTCGGCGGCCCGGTCATCGTGCACGCGATCACCCGCAAGGGCTTCGGCTACGACGCCGCCGAGCGCCACGAGGCCGACCAGTTCCACAGCCCCCAGCCCTTCGACATCGAGACCGGCGAGGAGCGTGCCCGCGGCCGCATCTGGACCGACGTCTTCGCCGACGAGATGGTCCACCTCGGCCAGCGCCGCAAGGACGTCGTCGCGATCACTGCGGCGATGATGCACCCGGTGGGGCTCGACAAGTTCCAGGCCCGCTTCCCCGAGCGCACCTTCGACGTCGGCATCGCCGAGCAGCACGCCGCGACCTCCGCCGCCGGCCTCGCGATGGGCGGGCTGCACCCGGTGGTCGCGGTCTACGCGACCTTCCTCAATCGCGCCTTCGACCAGGTGCTGATGGACGTCGCGCTGCACCGCTGCGGCGTCACCTTCGTGCTCGACCGTGCCGGTGTGACCGGCGACGACGGCGCGAGCCACAACGGCATGTGGGACATGTCGTTCCTCCAGCTCGTCCCCGGTCTGCGTCTGGCCGCGCCGCGCGACGCCCAGCGCCTGCGCGAGCTGCTCGACGAGGCCGTGCAGGTCGACGACGCGCCCACCGTCGTGCGCTTCCCCAAGGGCCCGCCGCCGGCGGACATCGAGGCGGTCGGCAAGGCCGGCGGCTGCGACGTGCTCGTCCGCTCCGGCACCAAGGACGTGCTGATCATCGCCGCCGGGGCGATGGCCGAGACCGCCGTCGACGTGGCCGAGCGCCTCATCGCCCAGGGCATCGGTGTCACGGTCGTGGACCCGCGCTGGGTCAAGCCGGTCGACCCCGCGATCATCGACCTCGCCCGCGAGCACCGCCTCGTGGTGAGCATCGAGGACAACGGCCGCGTCGGCGGAGTCGGCGCCACGATCCTGCAGACCCTCAACGACGCCGGCGTCAGCACGCCGTTCCGACTCCACGGCATCCCCCAGGAGTTCCTCGCCCACGCCAAGCGGGCGGCGATCCTCGAGCGGATCGGGCTCACCGCCCAGGCGATCGCCCGTGGCATCGTCGAGGACATGTCGACGCACACGGGTGCGTCCGGCGACCCCATGACCTCCGGGGTCGCGGATCGTTCACCGGTTGATGCCGACCGCCCCAGCTGAGCGACGCCGCACTCTCGCTCGACTCCTGCTGCTGGTCCTCCTGACCGGAGGGCTTCTGTCGGCGTGCTCGCTGGGCGGCGACGACGAGCCGCCCGCCCCCGGCGCGGTCCCGGAGGACGTGGTCGACGGGCTCTCCCGGGTCCTGGAGCGGCGGGCGGGCGCCGTACGACGTGGTGACCGGGCGGCGTTCCTGCGCCAGCTCGCGCCACGCCCGGAGCTGCGCGAGCAGCAGCTGACCCACTTCGAGAACCTGCGCCAGCTCCCGCTCGCTGACTATCGCTACACCTTCGACCGCGCCGACCTGGTGCGCGAGGACGACGCCTACTGGCTCACCGTCTCGCTGCACCTCCAGCTCGACGGGTACGACGCGGTGCCGGTCGTCACCCGTAACCGGTTCCGCTTCAGCCCGGCGCGGCGGGCGGGCGCCTTCCGGCTCGACTCGCTCTCCGACCCCGCGTGGGAGAAGCGGGCGGGGGTGCGCCCCGAGCCCTGGGACACCGGGCCGGTCGTGGTGCGCACGGGCCACGGGGTGCTGGGCATCTTCGACGCCGACAGCGTCGCGGCCGCGCCGGCGCTGATCGACTCGGTCGAGGACGGCATCGCCGACGTCTCCGCGAGCGTGCCCTACGGCTGGTCGCGCAGCGTCGTGGTCTACGCGCTCTCCGATGATGAGTTCCTGCGCGCGCTGCCGCCCCCCGCGGGCGGCGCGCTGAGCGACCTCGACGGCCTCGCGTTCCCGGTCGCCGCGGCGCCCGACGACCCGACGCTCGCCGGGACCCGCTTCGTGCTGCACCCGCGCATGCTCGACGCCGCCGGCGCGGAGCGGGACCGGCTGGTGCGTCACGAGATCACGCACGTCGCGGTGGGCGAGCGCGACGACCGCGCCCCGGTGTGGCTCAGCGAGGGGATCGCCGAGTACGTCTCGGTGCAGCCGATGGCCCCCGAGGAGCGCCGGCTGGTGACCTCCGCGGTCGGTGCCGCGGCCACGGGGTTCCGCGGCCTGCCGCGCGATGAGGACTTCAACGGGCCCGGCTCCTCGGTCAACTACGCGGTGTCGTGGTGGGCCGTGGAGTCGCTGGTGCGCCGGTTCGGTCCCGACGCGCCGTTCGCGCTGCTGGACGCCGCTGCGGCGGGCGACGCGGGCACCCCCCGGCTGCTGTCGCAGATGTTCGGGACCCGCCCGCGCGAGCTGGCCGCGGACGCGGCGAGGCTGATCCTCACGACGTACTCCTGAACGATCCTTCGGGGCCGGGTGTGGTGGCCGGCGCCCAAGCGCGGTATCAAAGACGGGTGAGCCTCTTCCGGACGAAGTCGATCGAGCAGTCGATCCAGGACACTGACGACCCCGACACCAAGCTGCGAAAAGACCTCGGCGCGCTCGATCTCGTCGTCTTCGGCGTCGGCGTGGTCGTCGGCGCAGGCATCTTCGTGCTGACCGGGCAGGTGGCCGCGACCAACTCGGGCCCGGCGCTCGCGCTGTCGTTCCTCATCGCCGCGGTCGCCTGCGGCCTGGCTGCGCTGTGCTACGCCGAGTTCGCCTCCACGGTCCCGGTGGCCGGCAGCGCCTACACGTTCAGCTATGCGACGTTCGGGGAGTTCATCGCCTGGATCATCGGCTGGGACCTGGCGCTGGAGTTCACCATCGGCGCCTCCGCGCTGTCGGTGAGCTTCTCGGGCTACCTCCAAGAGATCCTGGACGGCACACCGTTCGAGGTGCCGACCGAGCTGGGGTCGGCGGCCGACGGCTGGGTCGACGTGCCGGCGATCGTCGTCGCGCTGCTGGTGATGGGGCTGCTGATGCGCGGCACCAAGCTGTCCAGCCGCTTCAACCAGATCGTGGTGGCGATCAAGCTCGCCGTCGTCGCGACGGTCATCGTCGTCGGGATCTCGCTGGTCGACGTCGACAACTGGATCCCGTTCATCCCGCCGTCGGAGCCGACGCCGGGGACCGAGGGAGACTTCCTCAAGCTGCCGCTGATCACCAGCCTGCTCGGCATCGAGCCGGCGGTGTTCGGCATCGGCGGCGTGATCGCCGGCGCCTCGATCGTGTTCTTCGCCTTCATCGGCTTCGACGTGGTCGCGACCACGGCCGAGGAGGCGCGCAACCCCAAGCGCGACGTCCCGATCGGCATCCTTGGCTCGCTGGCGATCGTCGCGGTGCTGTACGCCGCGGTCGCGCTGGTCGTCACCGGTGTGCAGGACTACCGCGAGATCGATCCCAACGACACCGCGCCACTGGCCACGGCCTTCGACGCCGCCGGGGTCTCCTGGATGGGCGACCTGATCTCGGTGGGCGCCTGCATCGGCCTGGTCGTGGTCGCGATGATCCTGATGCTCGGCCAGAGCCGGATCGCCTTCGCCATGGCCCGCGACGGGCTGCTGCCGCGCAAGCTGGCCCAGGTGCACCCCAAGTACGGCACCCCGCACCGCATCACCCTGATCACCGGTCTCGCGGTCGCCGCCATCGCCGGGTTCGTCGACCTGCAGACCCTCGCCTCGCTGGTCAACATCGGCACCCTGTTCGCCTTCATCCTGGTCAGCATCGGCGTGGTGATCCTGCGTCGCACCCGCCCGGACCTGCCGCGCGCCTTCCGTACGCCGGTCGCGCCCCTGGTCGCCGCGGTGGCCACCCTGATGTGCCTCTACCTGATGCTCAACCTGCACGGTGAGACCTGGGTGCGCTTCCTGGTCTGGATGGCCCTCGGCGTGGTCATGTACTTCGTCTACGGCCGGCGCCACAGCCGGCTCGGCGAGCGCGAGGCCGCTGCCCGGGACGAGGCGGCCGCGGCGAAGGACTGAGCCGGGGCCGCAAACCGGTGGAGACCGGGCGCGGAGCGTGCTAGGCAGGAACGTCACCCAGGACTCGGGTCCGCGACGTTCTCCGGAGGTCCGCGATGTCCATCCCCAGCATGCCCGGCTCCACCGGCCCGGCGGGCCCCGCGCCCGGCGGCCTGCCGGCCGAGCGCTACGTCAGCGACGGCGGCCTGGAGACCGACCTGATCTTCCACCACGGGGTGGACCTGCCGGAGTTCGCCAGCTTCCCGCTGGTCGACACCAGTGACGGCCGCACCCTGCTGCGCGACTACTTCGCCGGCTACGCAGGCGTCGCGCGTCGGGCCGGCGTCGGGCTGACCCTGGAGACCCCCACCTGGCGGGCCAACCCCGACTGGGGAGCTCGGGTGGGGTACGACGCCGCGGGCCTGGACCGCGCCAACCGCGCCTGCGTGGCGCTGCTGCAGCAGGTGCGAGCCGAGCAGGCGGACCTGCCCGACGTGCGGATCATCGGGGTGGTCGGCCCCCGCGGTGACGGCTACGTCGCGGGCGAGGTGCCGGACCCCGGAGATGCCGCGGCGTACCACCGACCGCAGGTCGCGGCGCTGGCCGAGGCGGGCGCCGACGTCGTCGCGTCGTTCACGTTCACCACGGTCGAGGAGTCGCTCGGGGTCGTGCGCGCGGCCCGGGAGGTCGGCGTACCGGTGCTGGTCGGCTTCACCGTCGAGACCGACGGGCGCCTCCCCGACGGCACGCCGCTCGGCGAGGCGGTGGGCCGCACCGACGGCGAGGCCGCGCCGGACGGCTACCTGCTCAACTGCGCCCACCCGACCCATGTCGCGCCGGCGCTGGACGCAGGCGGCGACTGGCTCGCGCGGGTGGTCCAGCTCAACCCCAACGCCTCCACCCAGACCCACGCCGAGCTGGACGCGGCCGAGGAGCTGGACGCGGGCGACGTCGACCTGCTGGTCCGCAGCTGCGCGGAGCTGGTCCCGGCGCTGCCCGCGCTGCGGGTGCTCGGCGGGTGCTGCGGCACCGACACCCGCCACGTGGCCGCGCTGTGGGGCCTGTGAGGGGCCGCTGGCTCACACCCCCGCCCCGGTGCCCCGTAGAATGACGGGCTGTTGCCCGGCCACTGGCCGAGAGACATCCCGATCCGGCGAGACGAAGGCTGACAACGCGCGCATGGCTACGACCAACGACCTGAAGAACGGCATGGTTCTCAACATCGACGGGCAGCTCTGGGCCGTCGTGGAGTTCCAGCACGTCAAGCCCGGCAAGGGCCCGGCGTTCGTCCGCACCAAGCTCAAGAACGTGGAGTCCGGCAAGACCGTCGACAAGACGTTCAACGCGGGCACCAAGGTCGAGACCGCCAACGTCGACAAGCGGACCATGCAGTACCTCTACAACGACGGCACGTCGTACGTCTTCATGGACATCCAGAGCTACGACCAGCTCGAGATCGCCCCCGAGGTCGTCGGCAAGGCCAGCGACTTCCTCCTGGAGAACCAGGAGGCGATCGTCGCCACCAACGACGGCCGCGTGCTGTACGTCGAGCTCCCGGCCTCGGTCGAGCTCGAGGTCACCTACACCGAGCCCGGCATGCAGGGCGACCGCTCCACCGGCGGCACCAAGCCCGCGACGGTCGAGACCGGCGCGACCGTGCAGGTCCCGCTGTTCATCACCACCGGCGAGAAGATCAAGGTCGACACGCGCGACTCCTCCTACCTCGGGCGTGTCACCAGCTGATGGCTGCTCGGTCCAAGGCCCGCAAGCGGGCGCTCGACATCCTCTACGCCTCCGACATGCGAGGCGAGTCGCCCAACGACGCGCTCGACCGCGCGATCGCGGACGGCGAGGCGCCCACCAACCCCTACACCGTGACCCTGGTGCGGGGCGTGATCGAGCACCAGGAGCGCATCGACGCCCTCCTCTCGGAGTACTCCGAGGGCTGGACGCTCGCGCGGATGCCGGCCGTCGACCGCAACGTGCTGCGCCTGGGCCTCTTCGAGCTGCTCTACGCCGACGACGTCCCCGACGCCGTCGCGGTCTCCGAGGCGATGGCGCTGGTGCGCGATCTCTCCACCGATGAGTCGCCGCAGTTCGTCAACGGTGTGCTCGGCAACCTGATGCGCAAGAAGTCCGAGCTCTGAGACCTCGCCCTTCCTCACGACGCCCTCGGCTCCTCGGAGCCGGGGGCGTCGTCGCGTCAGGGGTCCAGACCATCGCGGAGCGGGTGCCGGCGGACACCGCGGCGACTGCCAGCATGTCGGCCGTGAGCGACGTCGAGGTTCCTGCCGCGGCTGACGCTGACGCGGCGCCGTCGTCTGCTCGCTCCCGCCGGTTGCTGGACCTGCTGGTCGCATGCCTGTGCCTGGCGGCCGTCGGGCTGGCGCTCACGGCAGGGGCGGTCGCCCTCGCGGCGTCCGACACCTCGGTCGAGGGGACGGTCGAGGGCGGTGGCTGGGGCGGTGGCGGTTGCTATCCCACGGTGTCCTATGCGGTCGACGGTCGCGACTACGTGCTGCACGCCGAGAAGGACACCCGCTGGTGCGCTCTGCACTGGCTGGGGCCGGCCCAGGTGTACTACGAGCCCGGCGACCCGGGACAGGCGCGCCTGAGCCACTACGGCGACCTGCCCGGTGACCTGCTCGCGGCGTCGCTGGGTGTGGTGGTCGTCGCGGCCTTCCTCAGCACCCTGCGACGACCTCGACCCGAGCCTCTCCCGACCGGGTCGACCGGGCCCGGCCGCGGCGGCGCGCTCCGCGGGCGGCACGGCCGGGTCCCGCGCGTCCTGGTCGCGCTGCTGATCGTCGGCTGGCTGGTCGCCGCGGCGGCGGTCGTGGTGACCGGGGAGCGGCGCGCGAGCCTCGAGGACCTCCAGGACGCGATCGACAGTGGCGAGGTGACCCAGGTCGGGGAACGCGGCGCGCTCCTCGCCGGGCAACGGGGTACCTCCGTGGTCCACCTGGCGTGGCGCGAGGGCGGCCTGCGCTACTTCGCCACCGTGACGCAGTACCGCGGCCCGGCGGCGGAACGACGCGCACCGCGCCACGCTGCCGACGCTCCCGACGTCGTGATCGGTGATCTGGATGCGCAGCTGGGGCAGGGCGGCACCGACCTGCAGATCCGACCCGACCTGCGGACCACGGCCCCGAGCTTCGTGACCTACGTCCCCTGGGGCTGGCACGTCTTCGGGTGGCCCCTGTACCTCTCGCTGGCGTTGTTGGTGATGACCGTGCGCGTGCTGATCGTCGCCGAGCGCCCGCGGTGGGCCAGTCGATGGGCGTGGTTCTGGCTCATCGTGGCCGCGCCCGTCCCCTTCGCCCTGGCCTACCTCGCGGGCGGTGGGCCCGCTGCTCGGGCTCGCCCGACAGGCCGAACCTCGCCGTGGCTCGGAGGAACGCTCGCGTTCCTCATCGCGGCAGCATTGACGGCGATGCAGCAGCCGGTGAGCTAGCGCGGGGCGTCCGGCGGGCCGGGCTGGGATCAGGGGCTGGTCGGCACGTGCCGACGTACGGGGCCGGACAGCAGCGGCAGCGCCTGCCCGAGGAAGGCACCCGCCAGCACAGCCGCGTGCAGGTGGCGAAGGCCGCGACCTGAGGGACCAGGGGAGCTCCTCGCAGCGAGACGAGCAGTCGGACCCGGCTGGCGTCAGCGACCGCCCTCACCGGTCGGGCCGCACCGTGGAGCCGGCCGAGATGTCGGTGCTCCGCACCGACGCCACACATGCCGGTGCCCCGCCGGCTGGATGCGCGGGCGGGGTCCGGGGCGGTGGATCTACTCGTCCGGTGGATGCGTGGTGACGAGGCGGGTCGTGCCGTGGTCCTTCATCAGGTGAAGACCGTGGGGCGACCGCCAGAGGTACGTCGCGGCGTCGGTCTTGTCGTAGGTCCAGGCCGTATGGGTCTTGGCCCGGTGATGTCGCCGGCAGAGCGGGGCGAGGTTGCAGCTGCAGGTCGGGCCGCCGCTTGGTCCGGTGCGGTGGGCGGTGACGTGGTCGGTGTCGCAGCGCCTCGCGGGACGTTCGCACCACGGGAACGCGCACACCGGCTGGGTGAGACGGGTCTGCTCGACGAGCCGGTCGGGGACGGCGTAGGCGTCGGTGTGGTGGTGGGCCTCGAGGTCGATGACCGGCTTGATGACGACCTGCGCGTCACCGCTGCACCAGTCACGGACCTGCTCGGTGAAGACGATCGAGCGCGTCTCCTCGACGTGCGCGATCCCGGCCTCGTCACGGCTGATCGCGGCATCGGAGAGGTGCACGTGGATGACCACCTGGCGCGGCTTCACCACTGACGCGGAGTCCCCGCCGGCCTCAGCGCGGAGGTCGAAGGCGAGCTGGCGTCGGGCGAGCTCGCCGGCGGCCATGGAGCGGCGTACGTTGAGGGACTCCGTCGAGCCGAGGGTCGCGAGTTCCTCGGCGCCCTGGCGGATCGCGGTGTCGAGGTCGAGTGCGTCGGCGAGGTCGAGGACACCCTCGACGTGGGCGATGCCGTCGTGGATGGTCTTGTCGGTGTGGACGTCGAAGCGACGCCCGTCAGCGGCCTCCCGGCGCTGCTTCTCCGCGCCCTCGGGGTCGAAGGCGACCCGGGCCTGGTCCACGAGCCGCTCGATCCCGGCCCAGCTGATCTTCCCGACGAAGGCGGCGAGCTGGCGGTCCACGAACTCGGCCCCGTCCAGCGGCAGCGTGGTCGTCAGCTGCGCGAGTCGGCGGGCCTTCCAGAGCGGCACCGTGCCGGCCCGGACCAGCTTCCAGGTGCGCTTGAGCCGGTGCGCCAGCTCGAGCGCGTCGCTGACCAGCGCCCGGGCGGAGTCGGTGGACATGCCGATCGCGGCACCGAACTCCATCGGCGCGAACTCCGCCACCAGCGGCGCACCCTCACCGGCGAGCGGGGCGGCGAGCTCCCCGAACACCAGCCCGCTCGTCGGCGCCGCCTCGGCGACCGACTCTTCGGGGTGCATCGACGCCCACACCAGAGCGGCCTCCAGGACGTCGATCTCCGCCCGCTGGGCAGCGGCCCGGCGGCGCTGTGCGAAGGCCAGCACGGCGGCTGGGGTGTCGCAGTCGGGGAGCTCGGGGTCGGCCATGCCTCATCTTACTCGAACGCGCGTTCGAGTAATAGGGGTTGGACGAGACTGGAAGGTAAAGACTTCCGACGCTGCGCTGGGCGCCCCGCGGTTCAGCGCCGCGAGGTCACGACTGGCGCTCGCCGAGGAGCTTGTCGCGGACCAGGCGGCGCATGACCTTGCCGATCTGGGAGCGCGGGAGCTCCTCGAGGACGTGCACGGAGTGGGGGAGCGCATAGCGGGGGAGACGCTCCTCGGCGTAGGCGCGCAGCTCCTCGATCGTGGGGGCGGTGGCGCCGGGCTCGAGCACCAGGGCGACCGCCACCCGCTCCTCCTCGCCGTCGCCGTGGGGCAGGCCGACGGTGGCGACGTCCAGGACGCCGCGCATCCCGCGCAGGTGCTCCTCGACCTGGGAGGGGTAGACCTTGAAGCCGCCGACGATGATCATCTCCTTGACCCGGTCCACCAGGCTCACCCAGCCGTCCGCGTCGACCCGGACGACGTCGCCGGTGCGCAGCCAGCCGTCGTCCATCAGCTGGCCGGCGGTCTCCTCGGGGCGGTTCCAGTAGCCGTCGAAGACCTGCGGGCCGCGCACGAGCAGCTCCCCGCGGCGGCTGCCGTCCTCCTCGACCTCGGCCTCGCGCAGCGGGTCGTCCTGGTCGACCACGCGCATCTCGGTGTTGGGGAACGGTACGCCGAGGGTGCCGGGGCGCCGCGCGTGCGAGACCGGGTTGCCCAGCGCGATCGGGGCGCACTCGGTCATGCCGTAGCCCTCGATCAGCAGGCCGCCGGTGGCCGCCTCCCAGCGGTCCACGGTGCGCTGGGGAATCGGCATCGCGCCGGCGAAGCCGAGCCGGAACGAGCGCAGGCCGTCGGCGGGCGGGCGCTTCGCGGACTCGAGCGCGTCGACGATCCGGTCGAACATCGGCGCGACGCCGGCGATGAAGGTGCCGGGCCTGCGGGTCTGCGCCTCGATGACGGCCTCGGGGTCGAAGTTCGGGAACGCCACGAGCGTCGCGCCGAGGTAGCCGGGCAGGGTGAGGCAGAAGGTCAGGCCGAAGGCGTGGAAGAACGGCAGCACGCCGTACACGGTCTCGGTGCCCTCACCGAACCGCGCCCAGGTCTGGCCGTGCACGATGTTGGCGACCAGGTTGCGATGGGTCAGCCGCGCGGCCTTGGGGGTGCCGGTGGTGCCGCCGGTGTACTGCAGCAGGGCGAGGGAGTCGCCGCGGGGGCGGTCGGTGCCGGTGTGCTCGGCGGCGCGCGTCATCAGGTCGTGCCAGTCCGGGACGCCGGCGGGCACCGGGCCGCCGAGGGCCCGCGCCTTCGCGCGCGCGGCGCGCACCGGCAGGCGCAGCAGGAACCGCGACAGCGCGGGCAGGTCGCGCGCGACGTCGACGCTCACCACCGTGCGCAACGGGGTGTCGGCGCGCGCGGTGGCGACATTGACCAGTGCGTGGCGGAAGACCAGCGCGACGCCGGCGCCGCTGTCGGCGAGCAGCCCCTGCAGCTCGGCCGCGGTGTAGGTCGGGTTGAGCTCCACGACCACCGCACCCAGGCGCAGCGCGGCATGGAAGGCGATGACGTGGGCGGTGCAGTTGGGCAGCACCAGCGCGACCCGCTCCCCGGGGCCGACCCCGAAGCCGGCCAGCACCGTCATCGCCCGGCGGATGGCGGCATCCAGCTCGGCGTACGTCGTGGTCGCCCCGAGGAAGTCGACGGCGATCCGGTCCGGCCAGCGCTGCGCGGCGCGCTCGAGGGCGGCGGTCACCGGGTCGTCGGGGATGTCCAGCACTGCCGGCACCCCTGCGGGGTAGTGGGTCAGCCAGGGTCGCGAATCGTGGATGTCCATCAGGGATAGTGTGCCTCTCCCCACGGACCCGGTGCATCACCAACGGATCGGGTAATGCCCGATCATGACGCGGATCACTGACAAGGCGGAGCGGCTCGGCGAGCAGGCTCACAGCAGCGACTGGCTCGACCACGCGGTGCGTGCGGGGCTGGTGGCCTACGGCGTCGTGCACCTGATGATCGGCTGGATGGCCCTCCAGCTGGCGTTCGGCGACCGCGAGGGCAAGACGTCCAGCACCGGCGCGCTGCAGGAGCTGGCCCAGCAGCCCTTCGGCAGCGTCCTGGTCTGGCTCGTCGCGATCGGCCTGGCTCTCCTGGTCGTCTGGCGCCTGCTCGAGGCTTTCGCCGGGCACGACGACGGCGACGACGACCGCTGGAAGAAGCAGGCGTCCTCGGTCGCCAAGGCCGTCATCTACGCCGCGCTGGCGATCACCGCCGTGCGCGTCGCCACCAGTGACGGCGGCTCCGGCGGCGGCCAGGGCGGCGGCCAGGGCGGCGGCAAAGGCTCCGGCAGCAGCACCACCTCCCTCACCGCCGAGGTGATGTCGTGGCCCGGCGGCCAGTTCCTGATCGGCGCGATCGGCCTCGGCATCATCGGCTACGGCGTGCACCACCTGTGGCGTGCCTGGACCGACGGCTACCGCGAGGAGCTCGACGCCGAGGGCCAGAGCGGCGAGACCGGCACGGCGTACCTCTGGTTCGGCAAGATCGGGTACGCCGCCAAGGGCCTGGCGGTCGGTCTGGTCGGCGCGCTGACCGTCTACGCAGCCGCGACCCACGACGCCTCGCGCACCGGCGGGCTCGACCAGGCGCTGCAGGAGGTGCTGGAGCAGCCGTTCGGGCCGTTCCTGCTCGGCGTGATCGGCGTCGGGATCGGCTGCTACGGCCTGTTCGCCTTCGCCCGCGCCCGGCACCTGTCCCGGTGACCTGAGCCCTCACCTCTGGCACCCTGGGCCGATGAGCGAGGAACACGTCGACGTCGTCGTCATCGGGCTCGGTCCCGGTGGGGAGTACACCGCGCAGAAGCTCGCGGAGGCCGGCCTCACGGTCGTCGGCGTCGAGCGGGACCTGGTCGGGGGCGAGTGTCCCTTTCACGGGTGCATCCCGTCGAAGATGATGATCCGCGCCGCCGACGCCCTCGCCGAGGCCCGGCGCGCCACGACGCTGGCCGGCGCGGTCGAGGTCACGCCCGACTGGAGCCTGGTGGCCGACCGGCTGGACCGCCAGGCCACCAACCACTGGGACGACTCCGCCCACGTCGAGCGCCTCGAGGCCGCCGGGGTGCGCGTGCTGCGCGGCCAGGGCCGCCTCGAGGGCCCCGGTCGCGTCGTCGTGGAGCACGACGGAGACACCCGCACGTACGTCGCGGCGCGCGGCGTCGTGCTCAACACCGGCACCGAGCCCGCCGTGCCCCCGGTCGAGGGGCTCGCGGACACGCCGTACTGGACCAACCGCGAGGTCATGCACCTCACCGAGCTGCCGCGTCGCCTCGCGGTCCTCGGAGGCGGGCCGATCGGCGCCGAGCTGGCCCAGGCGCTCGCGCGCTTCGGCGTCGAGGTCACGATCCTCGAGATGGGCCCGCGGATCCTAGGCCCGGCCGAGCCGGAGGCCAGCGCGGTGATCACCGAGGTCTTCGAGCGCGAGGGCATCACGGTGCGCACCGGGGTCGAGGTCACCCGGGTCAGCCATGCCGACGACGCGTTCCGCATCGAGACCGACGCCGGCACCCTCGAGGCCGACCGGCTGCTGGTTGCCGCCGGTCGCCGGCTGCAGCTGCACGGGCTCGGGCTGGAGAGCGTCGGCCTGGACCCCGACGTCCGCGCGGTCGCCACCGACGACCGACAGCGCGCCGGGGAGCGGCTCTGGGCGGTCGGCGACATCACCGGCAAGGGCCAGTTCACCCACGTCTCGATGTATCAGGGCGAGGTCGTCGTCGACGACGTGCTGGGACGCGACGGACGCCGCGCGGACTACCGGGCGCTGTCGTGGGTGACGTTCACCGACCCCGAGGTCGCCGCGGTCGGGATGACCGAGCAGCAGGCGCGCGACGCCGGCATCCCGGTGCGGGTGGGGCGCGCCGACATCCCCGAGTCCAGCCGCGGATGGATCCACCAGGCCGGCAACGACGGGATCGTCAAGGTCGTCGCCGACGCCGACCGCGGGATCCTGGTGGGCGCCACCGTGGTCTCCCCGGCGGGCGGCGAGGTCATCGGGCTGCTGGCCACCGCGATCCACGCCGAGGTGCCGGTCGCCACCCTGCGCGGCATGCACTTCGCCTATCCGACCTTCCACCGCACGATCGAGTCGGCGCTCGAGGACCTGGGCTCGCTGTGAGCGCGGACGTGGACCGCGCCGCTCCGGCTGGGGCGGATCGGTAGCGTCAGGCACATGCGTGCTGTGGTCTACCGGAAGCCGGGTCCCTCGTCAGTCCTCACCCTCGTGGAGCGCGAGCTCCCCGAGCCCGGCCCGGGGGAGGTCCGGATCCGCCTGGTGCGCGCCGGGGTCAACCCCACCGACTGGAAGTTCCGCACCACCACCCTCAACGGCCACGACGAGGTGACGCCGGGCCAGGACGGCGCCGGCGTCGTCGACGCGGTCGGACCCGACGTCGAGGGCTTCGGCGTCGGCGACCGGGTCTGGACGATCCTGGCCCAGCACGGCTGCGCCTACGGCACCGCGGCGGAGCACACCGTCCAGCCGGTCGAGCACGTCGTGCACCTGCCCGGCGACGCCTCCTACGACCTCGGCGCCAGCCTCGGCGTGCCCGCGGTCACGGCGCACCGGGCGCTGACCTGCGCCTGGAACGGTCCGCGCCGCCTGGGTCCGGGCGCCCTCGCCGGGCGCACGGTCCTCATCGCCGGGGGAGCGGGCGCGGTCGGCAACGCCGCCATCCAGCTGGCCAGCTGGTCGGGCGCGACCGTGATCACCACGGTCAGCAGCGAGGAGAAGGCCGCGCTGGCGCTCGCCGCCGGCGCCGACCACGCGATCGACTACACCGCCGGCGACACGGCCGCCCGGATCCTCGCGATCGCACCCGGCGGCGTCGACCAGGTCGTGGAGGTCGCGCCGGCGGTCAACATCGACCTCGACATCGAGGTGCTGAAGGTGCACGGCACCCTCGCGATCTACGCCAACAACGGCGGCGAGGACATGACCGTGCCGCTGCGTGCGGCGTTCTCGAAGAACCTGCGCTTCCAGTTCGCCATCCTCTACACCCTCGACCGGGGCCTGCTCGCCGCCGCCGCGGAGGACGTGTACGGCGCGGTGGAGGTCGGCGCGCTGCGGGTCGGCGCCGAGGCCGGTCTGCCGGTGCACCACTTCGCGCTGGCGGACACCGCCGCCGCCCACGACGCCGTGCAGGGCGGCCTCGTCGGCAAGGCGCTCCTCGACATCGCGGTGGACTGAACCGACCGGGCCGTCCCGGTGCCGGCGCCGCAGCGGCCGGGCGCCGGACGTGACGAGCACGACGTCCGAAAGGCGGACCGACAGGCGGCACGGTCACCGGGCGGCTGCGGAGACCGGTAAGGTGAGCGCCGTTCGACATCCTTTAACGAGCCGTCCCGTGAGGCGGAGAAGGAGGTCAGCACACTGATGTGTGCCCAGCCTGCGCCTGTCCCTGATTCATCCGACGGATCCACCGGCCGCGTGGTCCTCGACGCCCGTGACATCTCCCGGGCGCTGACCCGGATCAGCCACGAGATCCTCGAGCGCAACAAGGGCGCCGAGGGCCTGGTGCTGCTCGGGATCCCCACCCGCGGCGTCGGCCTCGCCCGCCGAATCGCCGAGCGCATCGCGGAGACCGAGGGCGTGGAGGTGCCGGTCGGCAGCCTCGACATCACCCTCTACCGCGATGACCTGCGCCGCCACCCGGCCCGCGGCCCGCAGCACACCGAGGTGCCGCCCGGCGGCATCGACGGCAGCACGGTCGTGCTGGTCGACGACGTGCTCTACTCCGGGCGCACCGTGCGTGCCGCGCTCGACGCGCTCGCCGATCTCGGCCGCCCCGACGCCGTACGCCTCGCCGTGCTCGTCGACCGCGGCCACCGCGAGCTCCCCGTGCGCGCCGACCACGTCGGCAAGAACCTCCCCAGCGCCCGCACCGAGCGGGTGATGGTGCGCCTGACCGAGACCGACGGCCACGACGAGGTGCGCATCGCGGACCGACCCGCGGAGGCCACCGCGCCGAAGGGGGAGGGCGCGTGAAGAAGCACCTGCTGAGCGTCGACGACCTGAGCGTCGACGACGTCAACACCCTGTTCACGACCGCCGCGGAGATGCACGACGTGCAGCGCCGCGAGGTCAAGAAGCTGCCCGCCCTGCGCGGGCGCACCGTGATCAACCTGTTCTTCGAGGACTCCACCCGCACCCGGTCGAGCTTCGAGCTCGCCGGCAAGTGGCTGTCCGCGGACACCATCAACCTCACCGGCAAGGGCTCCTCGGCGTCCAAGGGCGAGAGTCTGCGCGACACCGTGCTCACCATCGCCTCGATGGGCGTCGACGCCCTGGTGATCCGCCACTCCGCCTCCGGTGCCTGCCACCAGGTGGCCGAGTGGGTGGACTGCACGGTGGTCAACGCCGGCGACGGTACCCACGAGCACCCCACCCAGGCGCTGCTCGACGCCTACACGCTCGTACGCCGTCTCGGCACGCTCGAGGACAAGCACGTCGTGCTCGTCGGCGACCTGACCCACAGCCGGGTGTTCCGCAGCAACGTGGGCCTGCTGGGCCGCCTCGGGGCCCGGGTCACCGTGGTCGCGCCGCCCACGCTGATGCCGAGCGGTGTCGAGCAGTGGTCGGCTTCGGCCGGCTTCGACACCTCCTACGACCTCGACGAGGTCCTGCCCAAGGCCGACGCCGTGATGATGCTGCGCGTGCAGCGCGAGCGGATGAGCGGCGGGTTCTTCCCCACCGCGCGGGAGTACACCGTGGGCTACGGCCTCACCCGTGACCGGCTCGCGGTGCTGGGCGGGGACGTGCCGATCTGCCACCCCGGCCCGATGAACCGCGGCCTGGAGATCGCCGCCGACGCGGCCGACGCCGCGCAGTCGCTGATCTTGGAGCAGGTCTCCTCCGGCGTCGCGGTGCGCATGTCCGTCCTCTACCACCTGCTCGCCGGCGAAGGAGCAACCGCATGACCGACCCGATCCTGATCCAGGGTGGATCGCTGCTCGGGGGCGGTGTCGCCGACGTGCTCGTCGCGGACGGCGTCGTCGCCGCGGTGTCCACCACCCCCGGCGCGCTCGAGACCACGGGCGTCCGCGTCATCGACGCCGACGGCCTGGTGCTGCTGCCCGGCCTGGTGGACCTGCACACCCACCTGCGCGAGCCGGGCCGCGAGGACGCCGAGACCGTCCGCACCGGCTCCCACGCCGCCGCGCTCGGCGGCTACACCGCGGTGCTCGCGATGGCGAACACCAACCCGGTCACCGACACCGCGGAGGCCGCCGAGCGCGTCCACGAGCTCGGCCGCCAGGTCGGCGTCGTCGACGTGCAGCCGGTCGGCGCGGTCACCAAGGGCCTGGAGGGCGAGGAGCTCGCCGAGCTCGGCCTGATGGCCCGCTCGCGCGCCGGGGTCCGCGTCTTCTCCGACGACGGCCGCTGCGTCCAGGACGCCCGGGTGATGCGTCGCGCGCTGGAGTACGTCAAGGCCTTCGGCGGGGTGATCAGCCAGCACTCCCAGGACTCCTCGCTGGCCGGCCCCGGGGCCTGCTGCCACGAGGGCGAGGTCTCGGGCCGCCTCGGCCTGACCGGCTGGCCCGGGGTCGCCGAGGAGGTCATCGTCGCGCGCGACGTGATGCTCGCGCGCCACACCGGCAGCCGGGTGCACGTCGCCCACGCCTCGACCGCCGGCACCGTGGAGGTGCTGCGCTGGGCGCGCAGCCAGGGGATCGCCGTGACCGCCGAGGTCACCCCGCACCACCTGCTGCTCACCACCGAGGAGCTGCTCGGCTACGACCCGACGTACAAGGTCAACCCGCCGCTGCGCCCCGCCGAGGACGTCGAGGCGCTGCGCGACGCGCTCGCCGACGGCACCATCGACGCGGTCGCCACCGACCACGCCCCGCACGCCCGCCACGACAAGCAGCACGCCTTCGGCGACGCGGCGTTCGGGATGCTCGGCCTCGAGACCGCGCTCGGCGTGGTCGCGACCGTGATGGTCGAGTCCGGTCGCCTGGACTGGGCCGGCGTGGCCCGCGTCATGTCGCACAACCCCGCCCGGATCGCCGGGCTCGGCGGCCACGGCCGCCCGATCGAGGTCGGCGAGCCCGCCAACCTGACGCTGGTCGACCCGGCCGCCTCGATCACCGTGGACCGCGACGCCTCGGCGTCGCTGTCCCGCAACAACCCCTGGCACGGCCGCACCCTCTCCGCGGCCGTGCACACCACTCTGCTGCGCGGTGTCCCCACCGTGCTGGAAGGAAAGCTGGCATGAGCGAGGCACTGCTCGTCCTGGAGGACGGGCGCACCTTCCGCGGCGAGGCGTTCGGCGCCGAGGGCGAGACCTTCGGCGAGGCGGTCTTCAACACCGGCATGACCGGCTACCAGGAGACCCTCACCGACCCCTCCTACCACCGCCAGGTCGTCGTGATGACCGCCCCGCACGTCGGCAACACCGGCGTCAACGACGAGGACCCCGAGAGCCAGCGGATCTGGGTCGCCGGGTACGTCGTGCGCGACCCCGCCCGCGTCTCGTCGAACTGGCGCGCCCAGCGCACCCTCGACGACGAGCTGCGCGAGCAGGGCGTCGTCGGCATCTCCGGCGTCGACACCCGCGCGCTGACCCGCCACCTGCGTGAGCGCGGCGCGATGCGCGTCGGCATCTCCACCACCGAGACCGACCCCGAGGCGCTGCTCTCGCGGGTCCGCGGCTCCGCGGAGATGAGCGGGCTCGAGCTCGCCGACGAGGTCACCACCGCCGAGGCGTACGTCGTCCCGGCCCAGGGGGAGAAGCGGTTCACCGTGGTCGCCCTCGACCTCGGCATCAAGACCATGACGCCCACCCGGATGGCCGAGCGCGGCATCGAGGTGCACGTGCTGCCCGCGACCGCCTCGCTCGAGGACGTCCTCGCGGTCTCACCCGACGGGCTCTTCTACTCCAACGGACCCGGCGACCCGGCGGCCACGACCCAGCAGGTCGAGGTGCTCCAGGGCGCCCTCGAGCGCGGGCTGCCGTACTTCGGCATCTGCTTCGGCAACCAGCTCTTCGGCCGCGCGCTCGGCTTCGGCACCTACAAGCTCAAGTACGGCCACCGCGGCATCAACCAGCCGGTGATGGACCGCACCACCGGCAAGGTCGAGGTGACCGCGCACAACCACGGCTTCGCCGTCGACGCACCCCTGGACCGCGCGACCGAGACGCCGTACGGCGCCGCCAGCGTCAGCCACGTCTGCCTCAACGACGACGTGGTCGAGGGGCTCGAGCTGCGCTCCCCGGCGGGCGACCTGCTCGGCTTCTCGGTGCAGTACCACCCCGAGGCCGCGGCCGGCCCCCACGACGCCGCGTACCTCTTCGATCGTTTCGTCCAGCTCCTGACCGACCGGAAGGCCTGAACCCCGTGCCGAAGCGCGAAGACATCACGTCGATCATGGTGATCGGCTCGGGGCCGATCATCATCGGCCAGGCCGCCGAGTTCGACTACTCCGGCACCCAGGCGTGCCGGGTGCTGAAGGAGGAGGGCCTGCGGGTCATCCTCGTGAACTCCAACCCGGCCACGATCATGACCGACCCGGAGTTCGCCGACGCGACCTACGTCGAGCCGATCACCCCGGAGTTCGTCGAGAAGGTCATCGCCAAGGAGCGCCCCGACGCGCTGCTCGCGACCCTCGGCGGCCAGACGGCGCTCAACGCCGCCATGGCCCTGGCCGCGAACGGCGTGCTGGAGAAGTACGGCGTGGAGCTCATCGGCGCCAGCATCGAGGCGATCGACCGCGGCGAGAACCGCCAGGTGTTCAAGAAGATCGTCGAGGAGCTGGGCGGCGAGTCCGCCAAGTCGGTCATCTGCCACACCATGGAGGACTGCCTGGCCGCGGCCGGCGAGCTCGGCTACCCGATGGTGGTGCGGCCCTCGTTCACCATGGGCGGCACCGGCTCGGGCATGGCCTACGACGAGACCGACCTGCGCCGCATCGCCGGCGCCGGCCTGGCCGCCAGCCCCACCACCGAGGTGCTCCTCGAGGAGTCGATCCTCGGCTGGAAGGAGTACGAGCTGGAGGTGATGCGCGACAAGGCCGACAACGTCGTGATCATCTGCTCGATCGAGAACCTCGACCCGATGGGCACCCACACCGGCGACTCGATCACCGTCGCGCCGGCGATGACGCTCACCGACCGCGAGTACCAGAAGATGCGCGACCTGGCGATCGGCATCATCCGCGCCGTCGGCGTCGACACCGGCGGCTGCAACATCCAGTACGCCGTGAACCCGGTCGACGGTCGCCTGATCGTCATCGAGATGAACCCGCGGGTGTCGCGCTCCAGCGCGCTGGCCTCCAAGGCGACCGGCTTCCCGATCGCCAAGATCGCGGCGAAGGTGGCCATCGGCTACACCCTCGATGAGATCCCCAACGACATCACCACCCGCCCCGGCGGCCAGAGCACGCCGGCGAGCTTCGAGCCGGCGCTGGACTACGTCGTGGTCAAGGTCCCGCGCTTCGCCTTCGAGAAGTTCCCCGGTGCCGACCGCACGCTGACCACGCACATGAAGTCGGTCGGCGAGGCGATGGCGTTCGGCCGCAACTTCACCGAGGCGCTGCAGAAGGCGCTGCGCTCCCTGGAGAGCAAGGACGCGGTCTTCGACTGGCGCAAGGAGTACGTCGACCTCGACAAGGCCGCGCTGCTCGAGGAGATCAAGACCCCGACCGACGGCCGGCTCAAGCGGGTCATGGACGCGCTGCGCGCCGGCGCGACGGCGGAGGAGATCTTCGAGGCCACCGCGATCGACCCGTGGTTCGTCGACCAGCTCGTGCTGATCAACGAGATCGCGGTCGAGGTCACCGAGGCCCCCGAGCTCACCCCCGCGGTGCTGCGCAAGGCCAAGCGGCACGGCTTCTCCGATGAGCAGATCGGCCGGATCCGCGGCATGTCCGCCGACGTGGTGCGCGGGGTGCGCCACGCGCTGGGCATCCGCCCGGTCTACAAGACCGTCGACACCTGCGCGGCGGAGTTCGCCGCGCAGACGCCGTACCACTACTCCTCCTACGACGAGGAGACCGAGGTCGCGCCGCGCGAGCGGCCCGCGGTGATCATCCTGGGCTCCGGCCCGAACCGGATCGGGCAGGGCATCGAGTTCGACTACTCCTGCGTGCACGCCTCCCTCGCGCTCGCCGAGGCCGGCTACGAGACCGTGATGGTCAACTGCAACCCCGAGACGGTCTCCACCGACTACGACACCTCCGACCGGCTCTACTTCGAGCCGCTCACCCTCGAGGACGTCCTGGAGATCGTGCACGCCGAGCAGCAGGCCGGTCCGGTCGCGGGCGTCCTGGTGCAGCTGGGCGGGCAGACCCCGCTCGGCCTGGCCGCCGGGCTCAAGGCCAACGACGTCCCGATCGTCGGCACCTCGCCCGAGGCGATCCACCTCGCCGAGGACCGCGGCTCCTTCGGCCGGGTGCTCGCCCAGGCCGGGCTCACCGCGCCCAAGCACGGCACGGCCACCTCCTTCCCCGAGGCGCAGAAGATCGCCGCCGAGATCGGCTACCCGGTGCTGGTGCGCCCGTCGTACGTCCTGGGCGGGCGCGGCATGGAGATCGTGTACGGCGAGGACGCGCTGCGCGCCTACCTCGACAAGTACGTCGCGGCGGGCCTGATCTCCGTGGAGGCGCCGGTCCTGGTGGACCGGTTCCTCGACGACGCGGTCGAGATCGACGTGGACGCGCTCTTCGACGGCGAGGAGCTCTTCCTCGGCGGCGTGATGGAGCACATCGAGGAGGCCGGCATCCACTCCGGTGACTCCTCCTGCGCGCTGCCGCCGATCACCCTGGGCGCCCGCGAGATCGCCGACATCCGTCGGGCCACCGAGGGCATCGCCCGCGGGGTCGGGGTGCGCGGCCTGATCAACATCCAGTTCGCGCTGAGCGCCGACATCCTCTACGTCCTGGAGGCCAACCCGCGCGCCAGCCGCACGGTGCCGTTCGTCTCCAAGGCCACCGCGACGCCGCTGGCCAAGGCCGCGGCGCGGGTGATGCTCGGGGAGTCGATCGCCGACCTGCGCGCCGCCGGCGTGCTGCCCGCGCACGGCGACGGCGGCGACCTGCCCGCCGACCAGCCGATCGCGGTCAAGGAGGCGGTGATGCCCTTCAACCGGTTCAAGACCCCTGACGGGCAGAACGTCGACACGGTGCTCGGCCCGGAGATGAAGTCGACCGGCGAGGTGATGGGCTTCGACGCCGACTTCGGCACCGCGTTCGCCAAGAGCCAGGCGGCGGCGTACGGCCCGCTGCCCACGGCCGGCAAGGTGTTCGTCTCGATGGCGAACCGCGACAAGCGGCACATGATCTTCCCGATCAAGGTGCTCGCCGACCTCGGCTTCGAGATCCTGGCCACCCAGGGCACCGCGGAGGTGCTGCGCCGCAACGGCGTCACCGCCGGCATCGTGCGCAAGCACTTCGAGGGCGCGGGCGAGCACGGCGAGCCCACGTCGGTGCAGCTGATCGACAGCGGCGAGGTGCAGCTGATCATCAACACCCCCGACGGCTCCGACGGCACCGGCCACGCCCGCTACGACGGCTATGAGATCCGCACCGCGGCGGTCCGCGCCAACATCCCGTGCATCACCACGGTGCAGGGGCTCGGCGCGGCGGTGCAGGGCATCGAGGCCTCGCGTCGCGGCGACATCGGCGTGCGCAGCCTGCAGGACTGGGCATCGATCGTGCGACGGGCGAGGTGACCCGGGCGTGATCTACCGCAGCCTCTTCGACCACGTCCTGGTCCGCACGGACCCCGAGCAGGCCCACCACGTCGCGTTCCGTGCGCTGCGGGCGGGCGGGCCGGTCCTGGCCGGCCTCGCCCGGCTGGACCGCGCCGCCGGCCGGGCGCCCGGGCGCCCGGTGGAGGTCATGGGGCTGCGGTTCCCGCACGTGCTGGGGCTCGCGGCGGGGTTCGACAAGAACGCCGTGGGCATCGACGCGCTCGGCGCGCTGGGCTACGGCCACGTCGAGATCGGCACGGTCACGGGGGAGGCCCAGCCGGGCAACCCCCGCCCGCGGCTGTTCCGGCTGCCCGAGGACGGCGCGATCATCAACCGGATGGGCTTCAACAACGACGGCGCCGAGGCGGTCGCGGTGCGGCTCGCCGAGCGGCGCCGTCGCCGGACCCTGCGCGGCGGCGGTCCCGGCCCGGTGCTGGGCATCAACATCGGCAAGACCAAGGTCGTGCCCGAGGACGACGAGGCGGCGGTGCTCGCGGACTACCGCAAGAGCGCGGGCCTGCTCGCGCCGTACGCCGACTACCTGGTGGTCAACGTCAGCTCGCCGAACACCCCGGGCCTGCGCAACCTGCAGGCCGTGGAGCGGCTCGCGCCGCTGCTGGCGGCGGTGCGCGAGACCGCCGACGCCGCGGTCCCCGCGCGCCGGGTGCCGCTGCTGGTCAAGATCGCCCCCGACCTCGCCGACGAGGACGTGCGCGAGGTGGCCGACCTGGCCACCGCCACCGGGCTGGACGGCATCATCGCCACCAACACGACGATCTCGCGCGAGGGGCTGCGCTCCGCGCCCGAGAAGGTCGCGGCGATCGGCGCCGGCGGGCTCTCCGGTCGCCCCCTCACCGAGCGGTCCCTGGAGGTCCTGCGGCTGCTGCGGGCGCAGGTCGGTGACGACCTGGCCCTGGTCTCGGTCGGCGGCATCACCACCGTCGAGGACGCCCGCGCGCGCCTCGACGCCGGAGCCGACCTGCTGCAGGCCTACTCCGCGTTCATCTACGAGGGGCCGCTGTGGGCGCGCCGGATCGTCGCGGGCCTCGAGGGCCGTCAGGCATGATGCCGAGGTGAGTCCCGTGCACGCGACCGGCGAGCTGCTGGCCAGCCGCAAGGTCGGCGCGTACCACCACCTCAGCGTCGTCGCCCGCGGCGTCGCCGAGCAGTTCCGCCCCGGCACCTTCGTCGCGGCGAGCGTCGGCACCCCCGGGACCTCCGCGACCCTCGCGCCCCGGCCGCTGTGGATCCACCGGGTCCGCCCCGTCGGCGGCTACGGGCTCGCGCTCCAGCTGGTGCTCGAGGTCCGCGGGCCCGGCACCCGCTGGCTCGCCGAGCAGCCGGTCGGCGCCCGACTGGAGCTCACCGGGCCGCTCGGGCGCCCGTTCGCGCTGCCCAAGGAGCCCGTGGCGTGCGTGCTGGTGGGGGAGGGCTACTCCGCCGCCCCGCTGTTCCCGCTCGCCGAGCGGCTGCGCGAGCGCGGCTGCGCGGTGACCCTGCTCCTGGGCGCCCCCGACGAGGCGCACCTGCTCTCCGCCCTGGAGGCCCGGCGCTCCGCGCGCGCCGTCACCGTGGTGACCCGGGACGGCTCGGTCGGCCAGCGCGGCGAGATCGCGGGTGCGGTCGCGGAGGTGCTGCGCCGTGCCGAGGCCGCCGTCGTGTACGCCGCCGGGCCCGCGCCGATGCTGCACGCCGTGGCCGCCGCGGCCGAGACCCACGGCGCCTGGAGCCAGTGCGCGGTCGAGCGGCCGCTGGCCTGCGCGACCGGGCTGTGCCACGGCTGCCCGGTGCCGGTCGTCGGCGAGGACGGCGTGGCCCGCACCGTGCGCGCCTGCGTGGACGGCCCGGTCTTCCGGGGGGACCGGGTGCGCTGGGCCGAGGTGGTCCGATGAGCGGCCCGCGCAGCGCCCCGCAGATCCCCGGGCTGGCACTGCGCAACCCGGTCCTCACCGCCGCCGGGTGCGGCGGCACCGGCCGCGAGCTCGCGGCGTACACGCCCCTGGACGCGCTCGGCGCGTTCACCACCCGCACGATCACCCTCAACCCGCGCCCCGGCGGGCCCGTGCCGCGCGTGGTGGAGACGCCGTCCGGGCTGGTGCACTCCACCGGCTGCCCCAACCCCGGCCTCGAGGGCTTCTTGGCCACCGAGCTGCCGCCGCTGGTGCAGGCCGGCGCCCGCGTCGTGGTCTCGGTGGCCGCCGCCTCGGTGCAGGAGTACGCCGACCTGGTGGGCCGCCTCAGCCGCGCGCCGGGAATCGCCGCGGTCGAGGTCAACCTCTCCGCACCCGACGCCGCCGCGCACGGGCTGTTCGACGTGCGCGAGCCGTTCCACATCACCAGCGTGCTCACCGCCGTGCTGCGCGAGCTGCCGCCCGGCGTCCCGGTGCTGGCCAAGCTGCGGCCCGACGTGCTCCGCGTGGTGGAGGCGGCCCGCACCGCGGCCGAGTCCGGCGCCGTCGCCGTCGTCGTGGGCGGGCCGCAGCCCGCCGCGCTCCCGGACGGCCGCGCCGCCGGGCTCAGCGGCCCGGCCATCCGCCCGCTCGCGCTGCGCTGCGTCACCGAGGTGCGCGCGGCGCTGCCGTCGCTGCCCGTCATCGGCGCCGGCGGCATCGCCACGGCCGCCGACGCCCGGGAGTTCCTGCGCGCCGGGGCGACCGCTGTCCAGCTCGGCACGGCCCTGCTGCACGACCCGACCACCGCCGGCCGGCTGGTCGCCGCGCTCGCCTCCGACGGGCCGGACGGCGAGGACGGCGAGGAGAGCAGCGCCGAAGGCGCCGGCTCGGCCCCGGCGCCGCCCGCGCGACCGGCCCGCCCGGTCCAGATCAACACCGACCCCACCCAGGAGCACCGATGACCAGCACCGCCGTCCCGTTCGGCACCCGCCTGCACGCGGCCGTCGCCGAGCGCGGTCCGCTCTGCGTGGGGATCGACCCGCACGCCGCCCTGCTGCAGGCGTGGGGGCTCGGCGACGACGTCGCCGGCCTGGAGCGGTTCGCGCTGAGCACCGTCGAGGCGGTGGCGCCGCACGCCTCGGTCATCAAGCCCCAGTCGGCGTTCTACGAGCGCTTCGGCAGCCGCGGCGTCGCGGTGCTGGAGCGGGTGGTCGCCGAGTCGCGGGCCGCCGGCGCGCTGGTGCTGCTCGACGTCAAGCGCGGCGACATCGGCTCCACCTCCCAGGCCTACGCCGACGCCTACCTCGACCCGTCCTCACCGCTGGCCGTCGACGCGATCACCGCCAGCCCGTTCCTCGGGTTCGGCTCGCTGGACCCGATGGTGCACACCGCGCAGCGCCACGGCGCCGGCGTCTTCGTGCTCGCGCTGACCTCCAACCCGGAGGGCGCCGAGGTGCAGCACGCGGTGGCCGCCGACGGGCGCACGGTCGCCGGCACGGTGCTCGACTCGCTGCGCACGCTCAACGCCGCCGAGGTCGCGGCGGGCGCCCCGGCCGGCAGCTTCGGCGCGGTGGTCGGCGCCACGATCGGGGAGAGCGCCGAGGACCTCGACATCGCCGGCCCGCTGCTCGCCCCCGGGTACGGCGCCCAGGGCGGCACCCGCGAGGACCTGCGCCGCATCTTCGGCGCGGCCGCCCGCCACGTGCTGCCGAGCTCCTCGCGCGACGTCCTGCGGCTGGGCCCGGACGCCGCCGCGATGCGCGACGCGGTGCTGCGCGCGAACGACGAGCTCGCGGTCCTGCGCTGATGCGGGCGAGCGCCCGGGCCCGCCGGCGGGGCGCCGCGCTGGCCGGTGCGTGCGCGCTGACGCTCTCGGTCGCGCTCGCGGGCTGGGGGCAGGACGAGACCGAGTCCTACTGCGCGGAGGTCTCCGCGCGCCAGGACGAGCTCGCCGGGCACCTCGACGAGGGCGGCCCGGACGCGCTGCTGCGGGCGCTGCCGGTCCTCGAGGACCTCGGCGAGGAGGCCCCCGGCGACCTCGCCGACGAGTGGCACCAGGTGCTCGGGCGGCTGCGCGCGCTGGACTCCGCGCTGCGCGAGGCGGGCGTGGACCCCGCGTCGTACGACCGCGAGGAGCCGCCGGGCGACCTGAGCGGTGCGCAGCGCAGCGCGATCGACGGCGCCGCGGGCGAGCTGGTCTCCGAGCGCACCGCCGAGGCGATGGCGGGACTGGAGCAGCAGGCGCGCGACGTGTGCAAGACACCGCTGGTGCCGTAGCCGCGTGTGACCGGCGGCGCACCCGCGGGCCCACCGGCCCCGGCCGATTGCCGCCGCCTCCCGCTTCTGACTACATTGAGCAGCACCACGCCAGTGGGCGCCGCGGGTGACTGCGCGGCCCCGACACCGATGAAGAAGGACGCCCGTGGCTCTGCCCCCGCTCACCCCCGAACAGCGCCAGGCAGCACTCGAGAAGGCGGCCGCGTCCCGCCGCGAGCGGGCCGAGGTGAAGAACCGCCTGAAGAACTCCGGCGCCTCCATCATCGAGGTGATCCGCGAGGGACAGGTCAACGAGGTCGTCGGCAAGATGAAGGTCGTCGACCTGCTCCAGTCGATGCCCGGCCTGGGCAAGGTGCGGGCCCGCCAGACCATGGAGCGCCTGGGCATCGCCGAGAGCCGCCGCGTGCGCGGCCTCGGCGCCAAGCAGGTCGCGGCCCTCGAGGCCGAGTTCGCCTCGCGCGACGCGTGAGCACCCCCGAGCGCCGCTCCCGACTCGTCGTCCTGGCCGGCCCGACGGCCGTCGGCAAGGGCACGGTGGCCGCCGCTGTCCGCGAGGCGCACCCCGAGGTCTGGATCTCGGTCTCCGCGACCACCCGCCCGCCGCGTCCCGGCGAGGAGAACGGCGTCCACTACTGGTTCGTCTCCGACGCCGAGTTCGACCGGATGATCGCCGAGGAGGACCTGCTGGAGTGGGCGGTGGTGCACAAGGCCGCCCGCTACGGCACGCCGCGCCAGCCGGTCGAGCTCGCCCTGGCCAGCGGCCAGCCCGCGATGCTGGAGATCGACCTGCAGGGCGCGCGCCAGGTCCGCCGCACGATGCCCGACGCGTTGTTCGTCTTCTTGAGCCCCCCGTCGTGGGATGAGCTGGTGCGCCGACTCGTCGGTCGCGGCACCGAGACGGCCGAGCAGCGCGAGCGCCGACTGGAGACCGCACGTGTCGAGCTGGCGGCCGAGTCGGAGTTCGATATCACCATCGTCAACCATGAAGTTCACGAGGCAGCCGAGCAGTTGGTAGCCTTGCTGAAGCAACCACCGACAGATCTGTGAGGCGTTTTAGCGTGCCTGGACCCATCATCGACGCTCAGGGTGTCACCAACCCTCCGATCGACGACCTGCTCACCAAGACCGACAGCAAGTACAAGCTGGTGCTCTACAGCGCCAAGCGCGCACGTCAGATCAACGCCTACTACTCCCAGCTCGGCGAGGGCCTGCTGGAGTACGTCGGTCCGCTCGTGGACACCCACGTGCAGGAGAAGCCCCTCTCGATCGCGCTGCGCGAGATCAGCGAGGACCTGCTGACCTGCGAGGACATCGACCCGGCCGAGCTGGCTGCCGAGGCTGCGGCGCAGGCTGCCGCCGCGGACGCCGGCTTCAACGCCGAGGCGTGACCCACCCCGTGCTTCGCCGGTGAGCATCACCAGCGACCCCGGCTCCGAGGCCGTGTCCCCTGAGGGGGCACGGCCTGTTGCGCGTCCGCAGGTCGTCCTCGGGGTCTCCGGCGGCATCGCGGCGTACAAGGCCTGCGAGCTGCTGCGCCGCTTCACCGAGTCCGGCCACGACGTCACCGTCGTGCCGACCGAGTCCGCGCTGCGGTTCGTCGGCGCGCCCACCTGGGCCGCGCTCTCCGGCCGGCCGGTGGCCACCGAGGTCTGGGACGGCGTGCACGAGGTCCCGCACGTGCGCATCGGGCAGGCGGCCGACCTGGTCGTGATCGCCCCGGCGACCGCCGACCTGATGGCCAAGGCCGCCCACGGGCAGGCCGACGACCTGCTCACCAACACGCTGCTGACCGCGCGTTGCCCGGTGGTCTTCGCCCCCGCGATGCACACCGAGATGTGGGAGCACCCGGCCACCCGCGACAACGTCGCCACCCTGCGCCGCCGCGGCGCGATCGTGATCGAGCCCGCCGAGGGCCGCCTGACCGGCAAGGACACCGGCAAGGGGCGGCTGCCCGAGCCGGGCGAGATCTTCGAGCTCGCCCGCGACGTGCTGACCCGCGCCCGCAGCGGCGCCGCCGGCCCCGGTGACGACCTCGCCGGGCGCCAGGTCGTGGTCTCGGCCGGCGGCACCCGGGAGTACCTCGACCCCGTCCGCTTCCTGGGCAACCGCTCCTCGGGCCTGCAGGGCGTGGCCCTGGCCCGCGCCGCGGCGGCTCGTGGCGCCGAGGTGACGCTGGTGGCCGCCAACGTCGCGCTGCCCGACCCTGCCGGCATGAAGGTGGTGCGGGTCGAGACGACCGCCCAGCTGCGCGACGCCGTGGTCGGTGCCGCCGCCGGCGCCGACGCGGTCGTGATGGCCGCGGCACCCGCCGACTTCCGGCCCGCGAGCGTCAGCGAGGCCAAGATCAAGAAGGCCGCCGACGGCAGCGCCGCGCCGTTGGAGCTGGTGCAGAACCCCGACATCCTCCACGAGATCAGCACCCAGCGGGTGCGGGCCGACAGCGTCGTGGTCGGCTTCGCGGCCGAGACCGGCGACGCCACCGGCTCGGTGCTCGACCTCGCCCGGGCCAAGCTGGCCCGCAAGGGCTGCGACCTGCTCGTCGTCAACGACGTCAGCGGGGGAGCGGTGTTCGGTCAGCCCGACAACGAGGCAGTGATCCTCGCCGCCGACGGCGCCGCCGTCGAGGTGCCGCGCGGCTCGAAGGCCGCGCTCGCGCACGCGATCTGGGACCAGGTCGCCGCGCGGCTTACCTAAGTCGGCGTATGCCTGCGGACGCGCGAGCGTCCCGCATGGCGGACGTGCGGCTACGCTGAAGCAGCAATTCACGATTCTGAAAGTCGTTCCGGGGGCACCGGACGACGCACCATGACCGACCAGGACCGAATGGGAGCGAGCACGACTGTGGCTGGACGACTCTTCACCTCTGAGTCGGTGACCGAGGGTCACCCCGACAAGATCGCCGACCAGATCAGCGACTCCGTCCTCGACGCGATGCTCGCGCAGGACCCCACGAGCCGCGTGGCCGTGGAGACCCTGCTGACCACCGGCCTGGTCGTCGTCGCCGGCGAGGTCACCACCTCCGGCTACGTCGACATCAAGGAGAAGGTGCGCGAGCGCATCCTCGAGATCGGCTACGACTCCTCCGAGAAGGGCTTCGACGGCCACTCCTGCGGCGTCGTGGTCGCGATCGGCGGGCAGTCCGGCGACATCGCCCAGGGCGTCGACGAGGGCCACGAGAGCCGGGTCGACTCCTCCGAGGACGAGCTCGACCGCCAGGGTGCGGGCGACCAGGGGCTGATGTTCGGCTACGCCTGTGACGACACCCCCGAGCTGATGCCGCTGCCGATCAAGATCGCGCAGACGCTCTCCGAGCGGCTCTCCCAGGTCCGCAAGGACGGCACGCTGGACTACCTGCGTCCCGACGGCAAGACCCAGGTCACCATCGAGTACGACGAGGCCAACCGCCCGGTCCGCATCGACACCGTGGTGCTCTCGACCCAGCACGCCGAGGAGATCGACCTCGAGTCGACCCTCCAGCCCGACATCAAGAAGCACGTCATCGACCCGGTGCTGGCGACCTTCGACATCGACTCCGAGGGCTACCGCCTCCTGGTCAACCCGACCGGGCGCTTCGTGGTCGGCGGCCCCATGGGCGACGCCGGGCTGACCGGTCGCAAGATCATCGTCGACACCTACGGCGGCATGGCCCGCCACGGCGGCGGCGCGTTCTCCGGCAAGGACCCCTCGAAGGTGGACCGCTCCGCGGCGTACGCCATGCGCTGGGTGGCCAAGAACGTCGTCGCGGCCGGTCTGGCGACCCGCTGCGAGGCCCAGGTCGCCTACGCGATCGGCAAGGCCAAGCCGGTCGGCGTGTTCATCGAGACCTTCGGCACCGGCACGGTCTCCGATGAGCAGATCCAGCAGGCCGTGCTCGAGGTCTTCGACCTGCGCCCGGCCGCGATCATCCGCGACCTCGACCTGCTGCGCCCGATCTATGCCAAGACCGCTGCCTACGGCCACTTCGGCCGTGAGCTCCCCGAGTTCACCTGGGAGCGCACCGATCGCGCCGAGGCCCTCAAGGCCGCGCTGCGCGCCTGATCTGACCGGTCCCGCCCCCACCCCACCGCCACCCGGGGTGGGGGGTGGGCGCTGGTAGACATCTGTCCATGACCGCGCCGCTGGAGCACCCCGAGCTGCCGGGCATGGTGCGGGCCACTGTCAAGGAGTCCCAGGCCAAGGCCCGTGCGACGCGTGCGCGCAAGGCCGCGGAGGCCGAGATCACCGAGACCGAGCCGGTCGCCCGGGTGCTGGTCGACGTACCGCTGGCCCACCTGGACCGGCCCTTCGACTACGCCGTCCCGGTGGCGATGGCCGAGGCGGCGCAGCCCGGGGTGCGGGTCAAGGTCCGCTTCGCCGGCCAGGACGTCGACGGCTACGTCGTGGCCCGGGCCGCGAGCTCGGGGCACACCGGGCGCCTGGCCCCGTTGCGCCGGGTGGTGAGCGCCGAGCCGGTCCTCTCCCCGGCGGTGGCCGCGCTGTGCGGCGACGTCGCCGAGCGCTACGCCGGCACCCGCTCCGACGTGCTGCGGCTCGCGGTCCCGCCCCGCCACGCCACCGCGGAGAAGGCGCCGACCCCACCGGAGCCCGCGCTGGACGCGGTGGAGCAGGCGGTGCGCCGCGCGGTGCTCGTGCTGTCCCCGGGCGCGGCCCACGTCGAGCCCTTCCTGCGCGCGCTGCGCGAGGGCGCGGCGCCCCGCGTCGTCTGGGGCCCGGCGCCGGGGGAGGACTGGGCCCACGTGGTGGCGCTCGCCGCCGCGGTGACCCGCCTCGGCGGGCGAGGCAGCGTCGTGTGCGTGCCCGACGGTCGCGACGTCGACCGCCTCGACGCCGCGCTGCGCGACCTGCTCGGCGAGGGCCATCACGTCGTCCTGCGCGCCGATGCCGGGCCGGCGGCCCGCTACCGCGACTTCCTCGCGGTCGCCCGCGGCGAGCGGCGCATCGTGGTCGGCACCCGCTCCGCGGCCTTCGCCCCGGTGCACGACCTCGGCCTGGTGGTGATCTGGGACGACGGTGACGACCTGCACGCCGAGCCGCGCGCGCCGTACCCCCACACCCGCGAGACGCTCCTGCTGCGCGCCGAGCGCGAGGACACCGCCGCGCTGGTCGGCGGCTTCGCGCGCACCGTGGAGGCCTCCTACCTCGTGCGCACCGGTTGGGCCGAGGACCTGCTGCCACCGCGGACGCTGGTGCGCGAGCGGGTGCGGGTCGCGGTCGCCGGCGCCACCGACTTCGACCTGATCCGCGACCCGATGGCCCGCTCCGCGCGGATGCCGCGCCAGGTGCACGACGCCGTACGCATCGGGCTCGCGGAGGGGCCGGTGCTGGTGCAGACCCCGCGCTCGGGCTACGTCCCCTCGCTGGCCTGCGAGCGCTGCCGCACCCCGGCCCGCTGCGGGGCCTGCGCGGGCCCGCTGGCGCTGCGCGGGGCGACCCTGCCGCCGGCCTGCCGCTGGTGCGGCGTCGAGGCGCCACAGTGGGCGTGTCCCACCTGCGGCCACCACGGGCTGCGCGCGCCGGTGGTCGGCCAGGAGCGCACCGCCGAGGAGCTCGGGCGCGCGTTCCCCGGCGCCCGGGTGCTCACCTCCGCCGGCGACCGGGTGCTCGCCGAGGTCGACGAGCGGCCCGGCATCGTGGTCGCGACCCCGGGCGCGGAGCCGGTGGCCGCCGGCGGCTATGCGGTGGTGGTGCTGCTCGACGCGTGGCTGATGCTCGGGCGCACCGACCTGCGCACCGACGAGGAGGCGCTGCGCCGCTGGTCCAACGCGGTCGCGCTGGTGCGCCCCGGCGGCCGCGCGCTGATCGTGGGCGATCCCGGCCACCCCTCGGTCCAGGCGCTCGTGCGCTGGGACCACGCCGGCTTCGCCGAGCGCGAGACCACCGAGCGCCTGGAGGCGCACCTGCCCCCGGCCTCGCGGATGGCCACGATCACCGGCGAGCCCGGCCCGGTCGACGACGCCGTGACGCTGCTCGACCTGCCCCCGGCCACCGACGTGCTCGGCCCGGTGCCGGCGGGTGAGGAGGAGTGCCGGGTGGTGCTCCGCGCGCCCCGCGTGCACGGCGCGGCGCTGTCCCGCGCGCTCGGGGAACTGCAGCGGGTCCGCTCGGCGCGCAAGCTCGACGCCGTACGTATCCAGGTGGACCCGCCGACGCTCTGAGCCGCGGTCCTAGACTGTCCCGCGACCCTTCCACCACCCCGCACCAGCACGAGGAGCACATCCGCCTGTGGCGATCCAGCCCATCCGACTCTTCGGCGACCCGGTCCTGCGCCGTCCCGCGATCGAGGTCGTCGACTTCGACCGCGAGCTGCGCACGCTCGTGCAAGACCTCACCGACACCATGCGCAACGCGCCGGGTGCCGGCCTGGCCGCACCCCAGATCGGGGTCGGCCTGCGGGTCTTCACCTGGTGGGTCGACGGCGAGGTCGGCCACCTGGTCAACCCCGACCTGTCGCTGTCGGAGGAGACCCAGGACGGCCCCGAGGGCTGCCTGTCGCTGCCGGACCTGACCTACGACTGCCGGCGGGCCCGCTCGGTGGTGGCGCGTGGCTTCGACATGCACGGCGAGCCGGTGGTCATCGAGGGATCGGACCTGCTGGCGCGGGCGATCCAGCACGAGACCGACCACCTCGACGGGGTCCTGTTCATCGACCGCCTCGATCCCGAGGCACGCAAGGCCGCCATGCGCGAGATCCGCGAGGCGGAGTGGTTCGGCCTCGGCACGCCCACCGTCAAGGTCAGTCCACACCCCACCCACGGATTCGGAGTCTGAGAGCCCACATGCGCATCGTCTTCGCGGGGACCCCCGAGGTCGCCGTCCCCGCCCTGAACGCCCTGGCCGAGTCGCGCCACGAGCTCGTCGGCGTCGTCACCCGGCCCGACGCCCCGGCCGGTCGCGGCCGCAAGCTCCTCGCCAGCCCGGTCGCCCAGCGCGCCGAGGAGCTCGGCGTACCCGTGCTCAAGCCCGAGCACCCCCGCGACCCCGAGTTCCAAGAGCAGCTCAAGGCGCTCGAGCCGGACTGCTGCCCGGTGGTCGCGTACGGTGCGCTGCTGCCGCAGTCCGCGCTCGACATCCCCGAGCACGGCTGGGTCAACCTGCACTTCTCCTGCCTGCCCGCCTGGCGCGGTGCCGCGCCGGTACAGCACTCGATCTGGGCCGGCGACGAGGTCACCGGCGCGACCACGTTCCGCATCGTCAAGGCGCTCGACGCGGGCCCGACGTTCGGCGTGATGACCGAGCGGATCCGCCCCACCGACACCGCCGGCGACCTGCTCGGCCGGCTCGCCGAGGGCGGCGCCGGGCTGCTGGTCGCCACCCTCGACGGCATCGAGGACGGCTCGCTGGTCGCCCGCGAGCAGCCCGAGGACGGCGTCAGCTTCGCCCCGAAGATCCTGGTCGAGGACGCCCGCATCGACTGGACCCAGCCGGCCGCGCTGATCGACCGGCAGGTGCGCGCCTGCACCCCGGGCCCCGGCGCCTGGTCGACCTTCGAGGGCGAGCGGTTCAAGATCGGCCCGGTGAGCATCGAGGCTGTCGAGGGCGAGGGCGACGCCCTGGCGCCGGGCACCCTGGAGGTGCGCAAGAACGCCGTCCTGGTCGGCACCGGCACCGTCCCGGTGCGCCTGGGCGAGGTCAAGGCGTTCGGCAAGAAGCAGATGCAGGCCGCGGACTGGGCGCGCGGCACGCGGGTGCAGACCGGTGCCGTCCTCGGTGCCGAGTGACGACCGGCCGGCGCGTCCGGCGGACGTCGACGAGATCTGCCTGGGCCTGCCGCAGGTGGAGCTCGGCACGTCCTGGGGCGACGTGCCGACGTATCTCGTCGGCGGACGCGGCTTCGTGCTCTTCCGCAAGCCACACTCCTCGGCGCTGGACCCGGCGACCGGTGAGCCCTACGACGATCTGCTGGTGGTCGTGACTCCCGGCCCCGGCGAGAAGGCCGCGCTCGTCGACGACCCGCGGCTGCCGTTCTTCACCGTCGACCACCTCGCTCGCACCAACGCTGTGCTCGTGCAGCAGTCGCGTCTGGGGGAGGTCACGCGCGGTGAGCTGGCCGAGGTGATCACCGACGCGTGGGCCGCGCGGGCACCGAAGCGGCTCGTGCGCGAGCACCTGGGGGCCGACGATGGCTGAGCCGCGCCGCCGCGGACGCGGCCAGCGACCGGGCCAGGGGCAGGGCCAGCGGCCCGCGGGCAAGGCCAAGATCCCGACCGACCCGGCACGCACCGCCGCGCTGGCGGTGCTCCAGGCGGTGCGCGTCGACAACGCCTACGCCAACCTGGCGCTGCTGGCCGCCCTGCGCGAGCACGGCCTGAGCGGTCGCGACGCCGCGTTCGCCACCGAGCTGGTCTCCGGCACCCTGCGGATGCGCGGCACGTACGACGCGGTGCTGGGCGCCTGCGTGGACCGCTCGCTGGGCAAGGTCGAGGCCAAGGTGCTCGACGCGCTGCGCCTGGGCGCCCACCAGCTGCTCTCGATGCGGGTGCCCCCGCACGCCGCGATCAGCACCACCGTCGACCTGGCCCGCGCGCGGGTCGGGGCGGGTGCCGCGGCGTTCACCAATGCGGTGCTGCGCCGGGTCTCCGAGCACGACCTGGACACCTGGATCGAACGGGTCGCCCCGGACCCGGCCAAGGACCCCTCCGGTCACGCCGCGGTGGCCCACTCGCACCCGCGCTGGGTGGTCGACGAGCTGCGCAAGGCCGTCGGCGCCGACCAGCTCGACGCCCTGCTCGCGGCGGACAACCAGGCCCCGCGGGTGACGCTGGTGGCCCGCCCCGGGCGGGCCACGCCCGCGGAGCTGCCCGGCGAGCCCACGGCGTACTCGCCCTACGGGGTGGTGCTCGACGGCGGCGACCCCGGCGCGGTGAGCGCGGTCGCCGAGGGTCGGGCAGGGGTGCAGGACGAGGGCTCGCAGCTGGTCGCGGTCGCGCTGGCCGCCGCGCCGCTCGAGGGCTCCGACCGCACCTGGCTCGACCTGTGCGCCGGACCCGGCGGCAAGGCCTCGCTGCTCGCCGCGATCGCCGCCGAGCGCGGCGCCGGCCTGGTCGCCTCCGAGCGCCAGCCGCACCGCGCCCGCCTGGTCGCCCGGGCGCTGCAGGGCTCCGACGGGGTGCTCGGGGTGGTCGCCGCCGACGGCGTGCGCCCGCCGTACCGGCCGGGGTCCTTCGACCGGGTGCTGGTCGACGCGCCGTGCACCGGCCTGGGTGCCCTGCGGCGCCGTCCCGAGGCCCGCTGGCGGCGCAAGCCCGACGACCTGCTCGAGCTGGTGCTGCTCCAGCGGGCGCTGGTGGGTGCCGCGCTCGAGCTGGTCCGTCCCGGGGGCGTGGTGCTCTACGCGACCTGCTCGCCGGTGCTCGCCGAGACCGAGGGTGTCGTGCGCTCGGTGCTGACCGGACGGGACGACGTGACGCTGGAGGATGCCGCGCCGCTGCTGCCGCAGGTCCCGGACGCCGCCGGGCCGATGCCCGGGACGCTGCAGCTGTGGCCGCACCGCCACGGCACCGACGCGATGTTCCTGGCGCTGCTGCGGCGCGGCTGACCCGGTCGCTGGGCCGGTCGGGGTCAGTCGTCCAGCACGTGGCGCAGGTAGCGCTGCGGGGTGTCGAGGTAGGCGCGCCAGTGCTGGACCAGCTCGAGGTCCTCCCAGCGGACCTGCTGGTAGCCCCACTCGCCGACCTCGAGGACCGTCGCGCCGGGCAGGGCGGCGAGCACCGGCGAGTGGGTCGCGCACAGCACCTGCCCGCCCTCCTGGGCCACGCGGTGCAGGGTGTCGATCAGGCCCAGGGTCGAGGAGAAGGACAGCGCGGCCTCCGGCTCGTCGAGGCAGTAGAACCCGGGGGAGTCGAAGCGGGTGCGCAGCACCTCGAGGAAGGACTCGCCGTGGCTCATCTCGTGCAGGGCGGCCTCGCCGCTGGCGGCGTTGTCCTCGAGATAGGAGTAGAGGCCGTGCATGGTCTCGGCGCGCAGGAAGTAGCCCCAGCGTCCCGCGCCGATCCCGCGCTGCAGCCGCAGGTGGTGGCCGAGCGGTGACTCGCTGGGCCGGGTGCGGTGCCGGGCGCCGGTGGAGCCGCCCTCCGGGTTGAGGCCGTACGCCGCGGCGACCGCCTCGACCAGCGTCGACTTGCCGGACCCGTTCTCCCCGACCAGGAAGGTGACCCCGCGGGGCAGGTCGAGGCCCTCGCGGGCCAGCTGGGCCACCGCGGGGATCGTCATCGGCCAGCGCTCCTCGTCGAGGCCCGCGCCGGGCACGACGTCGATGCGTACGACGGGCGGCTGGTCGAAGTCCACGTCGTACACCGTAGGGGCGAGTGCCCGCTAGGTTGGCGGCATGCCAGCGTCGAAGCCGCCCGCGGTCGAGATCGAGGTCGAGGACCGCGTCGTACGGGTCAGCAACCCCGACCGGGTGTACTTCCCCGAGAGCGGCGCGACCAAGCTGGACCTGGTCGAGTACTACCTCGCGGTCGGGCCGGGCATCGTCAACGCGCTGTGGGAGCGCCCGTGCATGCTGCACCGCTTCCCGAAGGGGCTGGCGGGGGAGAAGGTCCACCAGAAGCGGCTGCCCGCCGGCGCGCCGCCGTGGGTGGAGACCGTGCAGCTGCACTTCCCGCGCTGGAACCGCACCGCCGACGAGCTGTGCGTCACCGAGCTGGCCAGCGTGATCTGGGCGGTGCAGATGTCGACGGTGGAGTTCCACCCGTGGAACAGCCGGCGCGAGGACACCGAGAAGCCCGACGAGTGGCGCATCGACCTCGACCCCGGGCCGGCCTGCGACTTCGCGACGGTACGCCGGGTGGCCGGTGTGGTGCACGAGGTCCTCGGCGAGCTCGGGGCGGTCGGCTACCCCAAGACCAGCGGCAGCAAGGGCATGCACGTCTATGTGCGGATCCCGCCCGAGCGCGGCTTCGGCGACGTCCGGCGCGCGGCCCGGGCGTTCGCCCGCGAGGTGGAGCGCCGCGCGCCCGAGGACGTCACCACCGCCTGGTGGACCAAGGACCGCGACCCCGCCCAGCTCTTCGTCGACTACAACCAGAACACGCGCGACCACACCATCGCCGCGGCGTACTCGGTGCGGGGCCTGCCCGACGCCCGGGTCTCCACCCCGCTGCGCTGGGACGAGGTCCCTGACGTCGACCCCCGTGACCTCACGATCTTCACGGTGCCGCAGCGCTTCGCCGAGCTCGGCGACCTGCACGCCGACATCGACGACCACGTCTTCGACCCCGCGCCGCTGCTGGAGTGGGCCGATCGCGACGAGCGCGACGGGGTGGACCCCGACCCCGAGGCCTGAGCACGCCGGCCCCGCCGTGCCGGGGATCACCCGGGGCGTCCGCGTTCGGCCCGCGAGCGCCGGGTAACGAGCCCCGGTGACCGCCTCCCCTCGCGATCGGGTCGACGAGACCGCCCGCACCGCCTTCGGGCACCACACGCTGCTGCCCGGCCAGGCCGAGGCGGCGGTTGCGCTGGTCGAGGAGCGCGACGTGCTGCTCATCGCGCCGACCGGGGCGGGCAAGTCGCTGGTCTACCAGCTCGCGGGCGCGCTGTCGGGAGGCTGGACGCTCGTGGTCTCTCCGCTGCTCGCGCTCCAGCAGGACCAGGTCGAGGCGCTGCTCGCCGCGCCCGGCGGGTTCCGCGCGGCCCGCCTGAGCTCGGCGGAGGGCGCCGCGCGGCGCGAGGAGGTCCTCGCCGACGTCACGCAGGGCGCCGTCGACTTCCTGTTCTGCTCCCCGGAGCAGCTTGCGAACGACGAGGTGCGCGCCCGCCTGGCCGCCTCCGGCCCGGCCCTGGTCGCGGTCGACGAGGCGCACTGCGTTTCCGCGTGGGGCCACGACTTCCGCCCCGACTACTTCCGCCTCGGTGAGCTGCTCGCCGATCTCGGACCCGGTGCGGCGCCCCGCCTGGTCGCGATGACCGCCACCGCCGCGCCGCCGGTGCGCGAGGACATCGCCGCACGCCTCGGCATGCGGGACCCGCGCACGATCGTGACCGGCTTCGCCCGCGACAACCTGGCCCTCGACGTCGTCCGCACCGAGAGCGCCGCCGACCAGCGGGCCAGCGTGCTGGAGCTGGCCACCCGGACCCCCGGGTCGGGCATCGTCTACTGCCGCACCCGTCCCGCCGCGCAGGAGTACGCCGACGCGCTCGTCGCCGCGGGGCGGCGGGCGGCGGTCTACCATGCGGGCCTCTCCCACCGGCGTCGCGCGCAGACCCACGAGGCGTTCATGGCCGACGAGGTCGACGTCGTGGTGGCCACCTCGGCGTTCGGGATGGGCATCGACAAGCCCGACATCCGGTTCGTGGTGCACGCCCAGGTCCCGGAGTCCCCGGACACCTACTACCAGGAGGTCGGCCGCGCCGGCCGCGACGGCGAGCCGGCCACGGTCACCCTGGTCTACCGGCCCGAGGACCTCGCGCTCGGCCGGTTCTTCTCCGGCGGGGTGCCGAAGCGCCGCGACGTCGAGGCGGTCCTGGTAGCGGTGGCCGCGGTGGGGGACGACCCCCGGGCGGTGCAGGAGTACACCGGTCTCGGACGACGCCGGGCCGGGCGGATCCTCAACCTGCTCGCGCTGGTCGCCGAGACCGGGGGCGCCGAGACCGGGGGTTCTGGTGACCGGCGCGCGAGGGTCGAGGCCGCGATCGAGCTGGCCGAGTCGCACCGCCGGTTGGAACGCTCCCGGGTGGACATGATGCGCGCCTACGCCGAGACCGATCGCTGCCGCGCGGAGTTCCTCGTCGGCTACTTCGGCGAACGGCTGGGGGAGCGTTGCGGGCGCTGCGACAGCTGCCGTGCGGGCACCGCACCGGAGCCGACCGACGAGGCCGGCGCGGCGTACCGGGTGCAGGACGAGGTGGTGCACGCGGACTTCGGCCGCGGCACCGTCACCGACCTCGAGGAGGACCGGCTCACCGTGCTCTTCGAGGCGGTCGGCTACCGCACGCTGTCGCTCGCCGTGCTCGAGGAGCACCGGCTGCTCACCCCCGCCTGAGGGTGTCCGGACCGGCTGCCAGTGGCGGTCGAGACGCGGCGGCCCCGTCGGTCGAGCTTGTCGAGACGATGCGGAAAAGCTCTTGTCGTCGAACGTGCGTTCGAGTAGAATGAGGCATGGCCGACTTCGAACTCCCGGACCGGGACACCCCAGCAGCCGTGCTGGCGTTCGCTCAAGCCCGCCGGGCCGCAGCCCAGCGGGCGGAGATCGACGTCCTGGAGGCCGCCCTGCTGTGGGCGGCGATGCACCCGGAGGAGTCGGTGTCCGACGCGGCGCCGACCACCGGGCTGGTGTTCGGGGAGCTCGCGGTGCCGCTGGCGGGTGAGGGCGCCCCGCTGGTCGCGGAGTTCGCGCCGATGGAGTTCGGTGCCGCGCTGGGCATGTCGACCGACGCCTCCCGTTCGCTGGTGGGTGACGCCCTGGAGCTGGCGCACCGGCTCAAGCGGACCTGGAAGCTCGTCCGCGCCGGCAAGGTCCCGCTGTGGAAGGCCCGCCGGCTCGCGCAGCTGACCCCCGCCCTGCCGCTGACGGGCGTCGCTTCGACGTCCACACCCGCGAGGTGACCCACGACGGCACCGTCCATGTGGAGGGGGTCCTCGACCTCGCCGACGCCCTTGACCTCGACACCGCGGTTCGCCAGGGCGCCGAGGAGCTCGCGACTCTCGGGTCGACGGAGTCCCTCGACGTGCGCCGCTCGATGGCGGCCGGTGAGCTCGCCCGACGGCAGCTCGCGTTCGACCTCCGCACCGAAGCCGGCAGCGCTGAGGGCGCCGCTTCGGTGGTGAAGCCGCGGCAGGTGGTCATCCACGTCCACCTCTCCGACGCCGCGATCAGCCGCGGCGAGGCCGGCCTCGCGCACGTCGAGGAGACCCGGTCGATCGTGTCGACCGACCAGGTCCGCGACTGGTGCAGTGGTGATGCCCAGGTGGTCATCAAGCCGGTGATCGACCTCGAGGCCCACCACCACGCCGACGCCTACGCGATCCCCGATCGGCTCGCCGAGCAGACCAAGCTCGCCGCGCCGGTCTGTGCCTTCCCGTGGTGTGAGCGCCCGGCTCGGCGTTGCGACACCGACCACGTCACCGCCCATGGGGACGGTGGCCCGACGTGCGGTTGCAACCTGGCGCCGTTGTGCCGGCGACATCACCGCGCCAAGACCCACACGGGTTGGACCTATGACAAGACCGACGCCGCGACGTACCTCTGGCGATCGCCCCACGGGCTCCACCTCGTGAAGGACCGGGGCACCACCCGGCTCGTCACCGCGCACCCGCCCGACGAGTAGATCGACCGCCCCGGACCCCGCCGGCACCACGTCGGTGGGGCCATACAGCTGCCTGGGTCTCGCCGGGCGCGACCAGCGGAGCACCCGACCCAGCGAGGCGTCGCGGGCTCTCGAGCACGCTCGTGCGGACCGCACTCCTCGCGGCAGATCCGGACGTCTGATAACACATGCACCCGTCCTCATCGGCGGCCATACTCACGACATGCACACCAAGGGGCGAGTCCCTGTCCTCCTCATGGCGATTGCTTCGGGCATGCTCGCCCTCACTGGCTGCCAGCAGACCGAACCAGCCGCCGCCTCCGGACCGAAGCCCGCTGCATCGTCGGCGGCCACACCGTCCGAGTCGACCGGTGCCGACGCAGTCGCCGCCAACCTCCTGCACGTCTGCGATCACGTGCAAGACGCCTTCCGCTCAGGCGGCCTCGACGATGCCGCGCAGAACCGCGCACTCGCTTCAGAGCTGCAGGGAATGATCGACGTTTCCGAAGCGGACGCAGCCCAGATGCTCCGCCCGATGGCCGAAGCCGCCGCGGCCATCGGCGCTGACGGCCGGTCCCCCGCGGAGCCGAGCCTGCAGAGAGCGCAAAGCCGCGCCTATGACGCGTTGCGCAGCACGTGCATCAGCGCGGGCTCGCAAGCCTGGAACTGGTAGAAGGGTCCTGAGTGGCTACCCACGCACATCGGCAGATCCGGTAACCGACGTCGCCCATAGGGACACCCAGTGAGACCCGCGCCGGGGCGAGCCCGCGCCCGGGGAGGCCGGGTCCGGTCACTAGACTTCGGCCCCGTGGGCCACATCCAGATCACGCCGAGCATCCTCAACGCCGACTTCGCACAGCTCGGGGCGGAGGTGGGACGGATCGGCAGCGCCGACTGGGTGCACGTCGACGTGATGGACAACCACTTCGTCCCCAACCTGACCTTCGGGCCCACGATGGTCGAGGCGCTCGCGCGCAGCACCGACATCCCGCTCGACGCGCACCTGATGATCGAGGACCCCGATCGCAACGCCGTCACCTACGTGGAGGCCGGCTGCTCCTCGGTGACCTTCCACGTCGAGGCCGCCAAGGCGCCGGTGCGCCTGGCCCGGGAGATCCGCAAGGCCGGGGGCCGCGCCAGCATGGCGCTCAAGCCCGCCACGCCGATCGAGCCCTACGAGGACCTGCTGCCCGAGGTGGACATGCTGCTGATCATGACCGTCGAGCCCGGCTTCGGCGGTCAGAAGTTCCTCGACCTGTGCCTGCCCAAGATCCGCCGGGCCCGCGCGCTGATGGACAAGCACGGCGTGGAGACCTGGCTGCAGGTCGACGGCGGGGTGTCCTTGGAGACCATCGAGCGCTGCGCCGAGGCCGGGGCCGACGTGTTCGTGGCCGGCTCGGCCGTCTACTCCGCCTCCGACCCCGACCGGATGGTCGCCGACCTGCGCGCCGCCGCGGAGGCGGTCCGCGCCTGATCGCCTCCCGCCCGGGCGCCCGGGCGGGCACGCGAAATTCCGCGTGTCGGAACCGACGTAGCGCCTCGGCGGGGCTGTGGCAGACTTCTGCCCAGACGAGTTCACAACTCGCGTGCTCTGGGGTCGGTGCAATTCCGAGCCGGCGGTGAAAGTCCGCGACCCGGTCACATCCAGTGACCGGCTGACCAGGTGTAACTCCTGGACCGACGGTTAAAGTCCGGATGGGAAGACGCACGCAGGTGACCCCGCTCGCCCCCTCGTGGGCGGGCCCGGGGCACCCTGTCCGGCCCCGGAGTCCGCGACCGGACGACAGGGCCCACCGATGACGTTCTCCGCCGCCGAGCGCGACGCGATGCTGCGCGCCCTCGTGCTGGCCGCCACGCCGGGGGTCCCGCTGGGGCCCAACCCGCGCGTCGGCTGCGTCCTGCTCGCCGAGGACGGCTCGGTCGTGGCCGAGGGCCATCACCGCGGCGCCGGCACGGCGCACGCCGAGGCGGACGCGCTCACCCGCGCCGGTGCTGCGGCCCGCGGCACCACCGCGGTCGTCACCCTGGAGCCGTGCAACCACACCGGACGCACCGGGCCGTGCGCCCAGGCGCTGCTGGCGGCCGGCGTACGCCGCGTGGTCTTCGCCCAGCGCGACCCCAACGCCGTCGCGGCGGGTGGCGCGGACACGCTGCGAGCGGGCGGCGTCGAGGTCGAGGGCGGCCTGCTGGCCGACCGGGCCGCCGAGCTGAACCGGGTCTGGAGCTTCGCGATGGAGCACGCCCGCCCGTTCGTGACCTGGAAGTTCGCCACGACCCTCGACGGGCGCAGCGCCGCCGCCGACGGCACCAGTCGCTGGGTCAGCTCGCTCGCCGCGCGGCGCGACACCCACCGGCTGCGGGCGCTGTGCGACACGATGCTCGTCGGCACCGGCACCGTCGAGGTCGATGACCCGCTGCTGACGGTGCGCGACGACGACGGGGTCGCGCTGCCGCACCAGCCGCTGCGGGCGGTGATGGGCGAGCGCGAGCTCGACCCGGGGCGGCGGGTGTTCAACGACGACGCCGAGACCGTCCACCTGCGCACCCGCGACCCGCACGCCGCCCTCGCCGAGCTCGCGGCGCGCGATCGCCAGCACGTCTTCCTCGAGGGCGGGCCCACCCTCGCCGCCGCGTTCCTGCGCGCGGGCCTGGTCGACGAGATCGTCGTCTACGTCGCCCCGCTGCTCCTCGGGGCCGGGACCAGTGCGGTCGCCGACCTGGGCATCACCACCATCTCCGCCGCCCTGCGGCCCACCGTCACCGACGTGACGGTGCTGCCCGCCGAGGGCGGCGACCCGCCGAACGTGCGCCTCACCTTGAGCTGCGCGCCCACCGAATTGGAGTCCTGATGTTCACCGGAATCGTCGAAGAGCTCGGCACCGTCGAGGCGGTGGAGGACCTGGGCGACGCGATCAGGCTCACGATCCGCGCCACCACCGTGCTGGAGGACACCGGCCTCGGTGACTCGATCGCGGTCAACGGCTGCTGCCTCACCGTCGCCGAGCGCACCGCGGACACCTGGGTCGCCGACGTCATGCAGGAGACCCTCGACAAGACCTCGCTGCAGGGGGTCGGGCCCGGCGACCGGGTCAACCTCGAGCGCGCGGTCACCGTCGAGAAGCGCCTCGGCGGGCACATCGTCCAGGGCCACGTCGACGGGGTGGGCACGATCCTCGCCCGCACCCCCAGCGAGCACTGGGAGCTGGTCGAGGTCTCGGTGCCGGCCGGGCTCACCCGCTACGTCGTGGAGAAGGGGTCGATCACCATCGACGGCGTCAGCCTCACGGTCGTCGACGTCGGTGAGGACCGGCTGACGGTCAGCCTGATCCCCGAGACGCTGGCGCGCACGGTGCTCGGCGCCAAGCCGGTCGGCGCCCCGGTCAACCTCGAGGCCGACGTCATCGCCAAGCACGTCGAGAAGCTCCTCGCCGCCCACCTGCCCGAGGAGTCCTGATGCTCGACTGGCTGCTCACCGGCGAGATCGCCGTCGGCGGTGGCTACCTCTCCGTCCCGGAGGTGGTCGGCAACGTCTTCGGCCTGGCCAGCGCGCTGCTCGGCATGCGCCGGCTGGTCTGGGCCTGGCCGGTCGGCCTGCTCGGCAACATCTTGTTGTTCACGGTCTTCGTGAGCGGCTCGCTCAGCAACGCCGTCGCCGAGCCGCTGTGGGGCCAGGCCGGTCGCCAGGTCGTGTTCGCCGCCATGTCGCTCTACGGCTGGTGGTGCTGGCGCCGCACCCGCGGGGTGGACCCCGCCGGCGTCGCTGTCGTACCCCGCTGGGCTCGCCGCGCCGAGCGCCTCCAGCTGCTCCTCGTCGCCGTCGTCGGGTACGCCGTCGCGTTCCTCGTGCTGCGCGAGCTCGGGTCGTGGGGCCCGGCCACCGAGGCCTGGATCCTCACCGGGTCGCTGCTCGCGACCTGGGGGATGGCCCGCGGGTGGGTGGAGTTCTGGCTGATCTGGGTGGCCGTCGACGTCGTCGGGGTCACCTCGCTGATCCGGGCCGGCTACTACCCGACCGCCGCCATGTACCTGTTCTACGGCGCCTTCTGCGTCGCCGGCTTCTTCAGCTGGTGGCGCATCGAGCGCAGCTCTCGTCCCGTCCCGGTCGCGCCCCTCGCCGACCGCGCCCCCGAAGGAGTCATCTGATGAGCATGCCGTCCGACCGCCCGCAGCATGGCGGTGTCCGACTCGACCCGGTCGAGCGGGCCGTCGCCGACATCGCCGCCGGCAAGGCAGTGGTGGTCGTCGACGACGAGGGCCGCGAGAACGAGGGCGACATCATCTTCGCGGCCAGCAAGGCCACTCCGGAGCTGATGGCGTTCACGATCCGCCACTCCAGCGGCGTGATCTGCGTGCCGATGCCGGGGGAGATGCTGGACCGTCTCGAGATCCCGCTGATGACGCCGCACAACAAGGACAAGCTGCGCACGGCGTACACGATCTCGGTGGACGCCCGCGACGGGGTCAGCACCGGCATCTCCGCGGCCGACCGTGCGCACACCGCGCGGGTGCTGGCCGACTCCGCCACCGAGCCGTGGGAGCTCACCCGCCCCGGCCACGTGTTCCCGCTGCGCTACCGCGAGGGCGGCGTGCTGGTGCGCCGCGGCCACACCGAGGCCGCGGTCGACCTGGCGGTGCTCGCCGGGCTGACCCCCGCCGGGGTGCTGGTCGAGGTCGTCAACGACGACGGCACCATGAAGCGCGCCCCCGAGCTGCGTGCGTTCGCCGACGAGCACGGGCTGGCGATGATCTCCATCGACGACCTGGTGAAGTACCGCCGCCGCCACGAGAACCACGTCGAGCGGGTCGCCGAGACCCGGCTGCCCACCCGCCACGGCGACTTCACGGCGTACGGCTACCGGATCACCGTGGACGGCTCCGAGCACGTCGCGCTGGTGCACGGCGACGTCTCCGGGGACGAGTCGGTGCTGACCCGAGTGCACTCGGAGTGCCTCACCGGCGACGTCTTCGGCAGCCGCCGCTGCGACTGCGGCCCGCAGCTCGACGAGGCGATGGAGCGCGTCGTCGCGGAGGGCCGCGGGATCATCATCTACCTGCGCGGGCACGAGGGTCGGGGGATCGGGCTGGTCGGCAAGCTGCAGGCCTACCAGCTCCAGGACGGTGGCCGCGACACGGTGGATGCCAACCTCGATCTCGGCCTGCCCGCCGACGCGCGGCACTACGGCACCGCGACGCAGGTGCTCAAGGACCTCGGGGTCTCCTCGGTGCGCCTGCTGACCAACAACCCCGGCAAGGTCGGCGATCTGGAGGACTACGGGATCGCGGTGGCCGAGCGGGTACCGCTCACCCCGCACCCCAACGACCACAACCTGGCCTACCTGCTGGCCAAGCGCGACCGGATGGGCCACGTCCTGCCCGACCTGGCACGGCATGATGTGGCAGGCCGCCCCGAGGTCGCTGACGTCCCGGGGGCACCCGTCCTGACCCACGAAGAACCGTCCGACCTGAACGGAGGACCGCGATGAGCGGCGCCGGAGCACCCACCCAGCACCCCGTCGACTGCCACGACCTGCGGGTCGCGGTCGTCGCCGCCACCTGGCACGAGCAGGTCATGGACGGCCTGCTGGCCGGCGCGGAGCGGGCGTTCGCCGACTACAAGGTGGAGGCCCCGGTGGTGGTCCGGGTCCCCGGCACCTTCGAGCTGCCGGTCGTGGCCTCCGCGCTCGCGGCGCAGGGCCACGACGCGGTGATCGCCCTCGGCGTCGTCATCCGCGGCGGCACGCCGCACTTCGACTACGTCTGCAGCGCGGCCACCGACGGGCTGACCCGGGTCGCGCTGGACCACACGGTCGCGATCGGCTTCGGGGTGCTCACCTGCGACGACGACCTCCAGGCGCTCGACCGCGCCGGCCTGCCCGGTTCGCGGGAGGACAAGGGCTACGAGGCCACCGCCGCGGCGCTGCTCACCGCCCAGACCATCAAGCGGGTCAAGCGGGGCTACGACGCCTGAGCGCTCCAGCCCAGGAGCGCCGCGACGTCGCCGGCGAGGGTCATCGGGTCGAAGGGCTTGGAGATCACGCCGGCGACGTCCATGCCGTCCCACACCTGGCGGTCGCCGGTCTGCACCTTCGCGGTCAGCAGCACGACCGGCAGGTCGCGCGCCCCGGGAAGCTCGCGCAGGTACCGGAACGTCGTGGGGCCGTCCATCTCCGGCATCATCACGTCCAGCAGCACCGCGTCGATCGGGTGCTCCTCGAGGATGCTGAGCGCCTCGCGGCCGCCGGCGGCGATGCGCACCTGCCAGCCGCCGACCACCTCCAGTGCGATCCGGGTGATCTCCCGGATCGAGTCGTCGTCGTCGACGACGAGCACGCAGGGGACCCCCTGCGGCGCACCACGCGTCATGTCGGGCGTGTCCTCCTCATGGCGCCGGAGCGTCCGGCCCCGCCAGTCTAGCCAGCGCGCCGGGCCACGAGTTCCCCGCGTGTCACTGCAGGAGGTTCTGCCCTGCGCTCCCGCCTCCCGCGCAGACCGCGGCGAAGTAGGTCTGGCGATCGATCGGGTGGACGTCGAGCTCGGTGCGGCTGGCGAGCATCTGCGAGATCGCCGGGCCGAGGCCGAGGACCTCGTCGTTGTAGTGGCACATGTCCCACGCGCAGACGGCCCGCTCGGAGATGATCAGCTCGGTCATCACCGAGATCATCGAGGCGAAGACGTGCTGCTGGCGGCGCGCGTGGCGCACCAGCGTGAAGCCCAGGTAGTAGACCGCGTTGCGCTCGGTCTGCTCGGGGTAGTGGTGGGCGAAGTACGCCGGGCTGATCCACGGCACCGTCGCGAGGTCACGGGTGAGGGTGGTCATCCCGATCACCTCGTCGTCGGCGTCGAGGGCCAGGTACTTCATCACCCGCGGGTCGTGCATCTCCTCGAGGAACTCCTCCTCGTGCAGGACCTGGCGGGCCGCGGCGCGGGTCTCCAGCTCACCGAAGGTCTCGCGGTAGAGCTGGTAGTAGCGCGCCGAGGTCTCCTCGTCGACGTCGGTGGCGATGCTCACCCGCAGGGAATCAGCGGACATCGGTGCTCCAGGGGATCGTGGTGTACGCCGCCACGGTCAGGGCGGCGGTGGGACGGTCGACGAACCTCGCCGAGGTGGTGAGGGACTGCACGGGCCCGTAGCCGCCGCCGCGGTTGACGACCATGTCGCCGAGGGTCGCGTGGATCAGGTGCTCCAGCTCGGCCTCGGTGGTCGCGACGTGCTCGACGAACAGCCCGGCGCCGGTCGCCTCGTCGACGACCCAGCCGATCCCCGCCCAGGCCTCCTGGCCCGGCGCCTCGGCGTACGCCGCCGCGAGCACGCAGAACAGGCGGTCGCCGTGGCCACCACCGATCGGCTCGGCCTCGACGTCCTCGACCATGCGGATCTGGCTGCCGGGCGGGATGACGGAGGACAAGACGATCAGGTTGCGGTCGGCGATGCCGGTGCCGAGCAGGGCGTGGTCGAACGCCGCGAGGCGGGTGCGGCCGATGCCGACCGCCCTGCGCAGCGTGATGTCCACCCCGCCGGTGCTGTCGAGGTAGGCCGCCGGTTGTGGGGACGTGCTCAAGGGGACTCTCCGTTCGTGTGTCGGGTAGCGGCCGCGAGGGCCTGGATGGTTCCGAGAAGCTCAGGGACCGACGGCGTGGTGCCGGTGCGTCGGTAGGCGACGAGGGGACCGACGCGGTCGACGTGGGCACCGGGGGCGTCGTCGAGGGCGACCAGACCGGCCGCGCCGGGGTGGGTGCCGCCGGCGCGCGAGACCGCGGCCCCCACGGCCTGGGTCAGCTGGGAGGGGTCGGAGTCGTCGACGGGGTCGAGCAGCACCGTCAGCGACGCGGGGCGGCCCGCTGCGGCGCCGTCGACGACCGCGGCCTGCACGCAGTTCTCGAGGCCGGCGCGCAGCTCGGCCACGGTGGCCGGGTCGCCGCCGAGGAGGGAGATCGTGGTCGCGGTCTGCGGCGCGGAGCGGGTCACGTGCGGGGTGGGCAGGGTGAAGGACACCGTGGTGCCGGCGCCCACCGTGCTCTCGGCCCAGATGCGCCCGCCGTGACGCTCGATGATGCCGCGGCTGATGGTGAGCCCGAGGCCGGTGCCGCCCTTCTCCCGGGCGTCGCTCGAGTCGACCTGCTGGAAGCGCTCGAAGATCGCCTCGAGGCGGTCCTGAGGGATCCCGCGTCCGGTGTCGACCACCCGGAAGGTGACCTCGTCGGCGGCCGGCTCCGCGCACAGCGTGACCCGGCCGCCGGGCTCGGAGAACTTCACGGCGTTGCCGATCAGGTTGGTCAGCGCCTGCGCGACCCGGTCGCGATCGGCGACCACCCGGCCGGCGGCCGCCCCGACCTCGATGGTCACGTCGACGTCCTGGGCCATCGCGGCCAGCTCGACCGCCGACGCCCGGAGCAGGTCGACCGCGTCGTGGGTGGACAGGTCGAGGGGCACGTTCTCGGACTCGATGCGCTCGAGGTCGAGGATGTCGTTGATCAGCCGGGTCAGGCGCTCGGTGCTCTCCAGCGCGACGTCGGCCATCGACTGCGCGGCGGGCGCCAGCGGCCCGAGGGCGCCGGCCGCGAGCAGTCCCAGGGAGCCGCGGATCGAGGTCAGCGGCGTCCGCAGCTCGTGACTGACGACCGAGACGAACTCGTTCTTCATCCGGTCGATCTCGCGGCGCTGGGTCATGTCGCGGAAGACGACCACCGCGCCGCGGACCACCTCGTCGCCCTCGCGGTCGTCGTCGCGGTCCACCAGCGGGCTGGCGGTGATCTCGACGGGGAAGGTGTGGCCGTCGGCGCGCACGTAGGTGTCGCTCTCGGCGACGGCCACCTTGCGCTCGCGGATCGCCTCGGCGATGTAGCAGCCGTGCCAGGGGTACGCCGTGCCATCGGAGCCCGGGGCGTGGAAGAGCTGGTGGGCGTCGCGGCCGAGCAGATCGTCGGGGCGGTAGCCCAGGGCGCGGGCGCCGGAGGGGTTGAGGAAGGTGAGCGCGCCGTGCTCGTCGACGCCGTAGATCCCGTCGCCGACCGAGGAGACCAGCACCTGGTTCTGCCGGGCCATCCGGCGCAGGTCGGCGGTCTGCTCACGCACCCGGCGCTCGAGGCCGCGGCGCAGGCGGGTGTTGTCTGCGGTGAGCAGCACCTGGCGGGCGCCGACGGCGAGGAGCAGTCCGCACCACAGCGCCCCCTGGGTCTTGCCGAAGCCGTGCTCGGCGGGCAGCGCGACCTGGACGACACCGGCCAGCAGCAGTACGGCGTACACGATCATGACGTCACGGGCGTCGGAGGTCTCCCGGTGCCCGGCGGGGCGTGCGGCGCTCTCGTGGCGCGGGTACCAGGCCGCGAGCCCGATCAGCAGGTAGCCGGCGATCCAGCCGAGGTCGAGCAGGCTGCCGAACTCGAAGGACTGCTCCACCGTGAGCACCGCGTAGGCCAGGTCCGACATCGTGTACATCACGAACCCGGCAGCGACCAGGCCGAACTGGCGCCGGTCGGCCGGGCTGCAGCGCAAGAACAGCAACAGCGCGACGGTGGCCAGCAGCAGGTCGAGGGCCGGGATGGCCAGCGTCGTCCAGCCGATCGAGGTGGGCTGGTCGGTGGCGAGGATGCGCTCGTAGACGGTGGTCGACGCCACCACCAGCACGCCGCCGGTGATCACGATCCCGTCCAGCGCGAGGAGCGACTTGTCGATGCCTCGGCGCCGCGGCGTCGGGAAGTTCAGCAGGGCAGTGGTCGACAGCACCAACGCCGTCGCGATCGTCACGTCACTGACCGTGTGCGCGGACACGAACGAGGTCGAGCCCACGAACGCGCTCCACACGTTGCCGAACGCCGCGGTCAGCCCGGCCGCCGCGATCAGCACCCAGGAGCGCTGGCGCCGGCCGCTGGTGGCGCGGATGCGGGGGATGAAGCCGACCGTGCCGAGCAGGGCCGAGGCGATCAGCCCGGTCGAGCTCGCGCTGCTGCGCACCGGCTCCGGCATCGCCGGGAGAAGCAGGATCCCGAAGGTGAGCGCGAGCAGCGCCGCGATGGCGACGGCGGCGGCGAAACGGCGCTGTTCATCGGCGAGCGCCGCCCCGTTGCTCATGGGCGTGAAGGTATCAGTCGATTCCTCCGCGCCTGTGATTCGCGCCATCGCGGCCGGCAGTGTGTCCAGTCCGGCATCCCGCTGGTGCTCGTGTCGGGGACACCGCCTAGTCTGGTTGCCCGTGAAGACGTTCGACGAGCTCTGGTCCGAGCTGTCCGAGAAGGCCCGGACCCGCCCCGCAGGTTCCGGCACCGTGGCCCAGCTCGATGCCGGGGTCCATGCGATCGGCAAGAAGCTGGTCGAGGAGGCGGCCGAGTCCTGGATGGCCGCCGAGCACGAGGGCAAGGAGCGGGCGGCCGAGGAGATCAGCCAGCTGCTCTACCACGCCCAGGTGCTCATGCTGGCCAGCGGCCTCGAGCTCGACGACGTCTACACCCACCTGTAGAGGACAACCCGTGTCACAGCCCGTCTCGTCCCCACCCCTGCTCCGCGTCGCGGTGCCCAACAAGGGCTCGCTCTCGCAGTCCGCGCAGGAGATCCTGCGCGAGGCCGGCTACCGCCAGCGCGTCGACTCCAAGCAGCTCGCTCTCACCGACGTCGAGAACGGCGTCGAGTTCTTCTACCTGCGTCCGCGCGACATCGCGCTCTACGTCGGCAAGGGCACCCTCGACGTCGGCATCACCGGCCGTGACCTGCTCCAGGACTCCGGCGCCGAGGCCGACGAGGTGCTCCCGCTCGGGTTCGGGCGCAGCCGGTTCCGCTTCGCCGGCCCGCAGGGCGCCTTCGGCTCCGTGGCCGACCTCGAGGGCAAGCGCATCGCCACGTCGTACGACGGGGTGGTGCGGGCGTTCCTCGACGAGCGCGGCATCAAGGCCGACGTGGTGCGCCTCGACGGCGCCGTCGAGACCAGCATCCAGCTCGGCGTCGCCGACGCGATCGCCGACGTCGTGGAGACCGGCAGCACGCTGCGCCAGGCCGGGCTCGAGGTCTTCGGCGACACGATCTTGGAGTCCGAGGCAGTGGTCATCACCCGCGGGGCGGACGTCCCGGCGGGCTATGAGACCTTCAAGCGCCGCATCGACGGTGTCCTGGTCGCGCGCAGCTACGTGATGATGGACTACGACATCGACCGCGAGCGGGTCCAGGCCGCGGTGGCGCTCACCCCCGGCATCGAGAGCCCGACGGTCTCCCCGCTGCACCGCGAGGGCTGGGTGGCGGTCCGGGCGATGGTGCCCCGTGCCGGCTCGCAGCGGCTCATGGACCAGCTCTGGGAGCTCGGCGCCCGCGGGATCCTGCTGACGGAGATCAATGCCTGCCGCCTCTGAGGCCCCGGGCCTCCCCGAGCTCCCGCGGACCTGGCGCCCGTTGGGCCCCCGCCTCGCGGGCATCCTGTTCGGCTCCGCGCTGGCCATCGTCTGCGTGGTCACCTGGTTCACCTTCGACGCGGAGACCCGCGCGAAGTTCACGGTCTTCCAGATCTCCACGATCCTGTTCCTGGCCGCCCTGGCGGCCGCGGCGATGAACGCGCTGGTCCGGTCCCGGGTCGTCGGCACGCGCGAGGGGCTGGTCGTGATCAACGGCTACAAGCGCCGCGAGCTGGAGTGGGCCGAGGTGGTCGCGGTGCGACTGCCCGCCGGCGCACCGTGGGCCACCCTCGACCTCAGCGACGGCAGCACCGTGTCGGCGATGGGCATCCAGGGCTCCGACGGCGCCCGCGCGCACCAGGCCGTGCGCGAGCTGCGCGCCCTGGCCGATCACTACGCCGGGCCCGCCGGCCGGTCCTGACCGGTTGGTCCTGATCGGCTCGAACTGATCGGGCTCAGTCCAGCGCGCGGATGCCCCAGGCGACGCTGAGCTCGTCGGTGGCGCTGCCCGCCGGACCGAGCTCGACGAGGTCCACGCCGCTGTTGAAGGCGTCCGCGGGCGCCGTCATCGGCTCGACCGCGACCGAGCGCCGAGCGGTCGCGGGGACGTCGTCGGCGGTGTAGAGCTGCAGCCAGGGATGGCCGGCGTCGACCCACAGTGCGACCCCCAGCCCGCTGGCGGGGTCGCGCAGCACGGTGGTCGCGATCCCCTCCGCGTCGCGCTGGAGGTCGGTGAAGGCGTGGTTGAGCGCCAGGTCGCGCAGCGGCCGGGTCACCCGGAAGTCGAACTCGGTGCCCTCCACGGCCACGGTGCCCGCGGGCAGCAGCCGCTCGTCGACGAGCGCGCGCGTGGCCGCCGGGAGAGTCAGCTCGAGGCGATCCACGGCCCCGTTGCCGACCCTGAGGTACGGGTGCGCCCCGCTGGCGTACGGCGCGGGGTCGGGGGAGTGGTTGGTCGCGGTCTGGGTGACCGTGAGCCCGTCGGCGGAGAGGTCGTAGACGATGCGCAGGTCGACGGTCCAGGGGTACCCGCTCTGGGCCATCAGCCGGTGGGTCAGCGCGACCGAGCGCGAGGTGTGCTCCTCGAGGGTCCAGGCGACCCAGCGGGCCAGGCCGTGGGAGGCGTTGTGCCGGCTCGGCTCGGTGAGCGCCAGCTGGTGCTCGCGGCCGCCGAAGCGGTAGCGCCCGTCGCGGATCCGGTTCGGCCAGGGCATCAGCACCTGCCCGCGCCCGCCGCTGGCCATCTCGTGCTCGCCGAAGCCGTCGACGAGGTCGCGCCCGCCGTGGGTGAGCGTGCGCAGCGCCGCGCCGCCCTCGGTCACCACGGCCTGGTAGCCGCCGGCCGAGATCTCGAACTGGTCACCGCTGGGAGGAAGCACCTCCCCACCCTAGGTCCCGGGGGCGCCGCTGCGCTCAGATGCCCGTACGCCGGGAGCCGTCGAGCACCAGGTCGGCGCGGGCGCGGGTCTGCTCGGCGGCGAAGAGGCGCTCCTCGACCGGCACCCAGCGCCGCCGGTGCGGCTCGGAGGCCGCGCCGTCGCGCGCCAGCCACCGCTCACGGCGCAGCGCGGCGGGTGCGTCGACCCAGACCAGCACGCTGCGCAGGTGGTCCAGCCGCCGGGTGCCGGACCCGACGCCCTCGATGACCAGCAGCGGGCCGGGCGCGAGGTCGACCGGCTCCCCGAAGCGCCCGGCGTGCCAGTCGTAGCGGCGGTAGGAGGCGTGCTCGCCGCGGGCCAGCGGGGCGAGGAGCGCGGCCAGCGTCGCGGGCAGGCCGGGCAGCCCGTCCCAGCCGTCGAGCAGGTCGTCGGTGTGCACCAGCGTCGCCTCCGGCGCCCGGGCGAGCAGCGCGGCGCCGAGCGTGCTCTTGCCCGAGCCCGCCGGGCCGTCGAGGCACACCAGGCGCCCGGTGCCGAGCCGGGCCGGCCGGGATCGCGCCAGCCGGAGCACCTCGCGGGCCTGCGCGTCGCGGTCGCAGCGGTCGTCGCGGAGCGCCGGTTGCCCGCGGCGTACCGGCTCAGAAGGCGAGGCCGTGCCCACGGTAGGTCGTGGCCTGCTCGACGATCCGGTCGCCGTGCAGCAGGTGGGCGGTGGTGGTGTGCTCGAACAGCTCGCCGGACTTGGCGTGGCGGAACCACACCAGGTCGCCGATCGCGAGGTGGTCGGCGCCGGGACCGGCCAGCGGCGTCTGCACCTCGCCGGCGCCCTCGAGGGGGAGCAGGTGCAGGCCGGCCGGGGCCCAGGGCAACGGCAGGCGGTCGGCGCCCGCCGGGCCCGACGCGACCAGCCCACCGCCGTGCACGGTGACCATCCCGCGGCCCGGCCGCCGGGTGACCGGGAGGCCGTAGAACGCCGCGGGGCGCGGGGAGAACGAGCGGTAGTGGTCGAAGAGGGTCGGCACCATCAGACCGGAGCCGGCACTGACCTCGGTGACGACGGGGTCCTGGGCGGAGTCCTCGATCGAGCCGGAGCCGCCGGCGTTCCACAGCTCGAGGCCGCCGAGCTCCGCCAGCGCATCGGCGATCGCCCGGCGCCGGGCGGTGATCTGCGAGGACGAGGCGGACTTCAGCCCGCGCACCACCAACGAGCGGGCGCGCCGGGTGGGCACGGCGTCGGGGAGCCCGGCCACCTGGCCCTCATAGGTCATCACGCCGACGAGGCGGAAGCCGTCGCGCGCCTGCACGGCGCGGGCCAGGTCGAGGACCTGGTCGGGGCTGTGCAGCGGCGAGCGCTTCGGCCCCACATGGGCGGGGCCGAGCCGCAGGCCCGCGTCGACGTCGATCGCGACCCGCACCGGCACGGCGTGGGAGCTGCGGACCGAGTCGATGACGGCGAGATGCTCGAAGGAGTCGACCATCACCGTGATCCGGTCGGCGGCGCGGGGAGAGGCGACCAGGCGGGCGAAGGCGTCGCGGTCGACGCTGGGGTAGGCGACCAGGAGGTCGTCGCTGACCCCGTGCTCCTCCAGCCAGAGCGCCTCGGCGAGGGTGAAGGCGAGCACGCCGTGGAACCCCGGTCGGGCCAGCACCCGCTCCAGCAGCGCCGGGACGCGCACGGACTTCGAGGCCACCCGGATCGGCACGCCCGCCGCGCGACGCACCAGGTCGTCGGCGTTGGCGTCGAACGCATCGAGGTCGACGACGACCAGCGGGGTGGCGAGCGGGGCGTCGTACGCCGCGACGGCGCGGTCCAGACGGCTCCAGAGCCGGTTGCGGGCGACCGGGCGGTACGCCGACCCCTCCTCGGGGCCGGTCCCGTCGTCGTCGGAGGCGGCGACGCCGTAGGACATCAGGAGATCCCGCGCTTGCGCAGCATCGCCTCGATCTCGTCGAGCTCCTTGTCGCCGGTGCCGCCGGGAGCGGCCTTCGTGCCCTTCTTCGCGCCCTTCGTCGTGCCGGGCAGCGCCTCGGAACGCCGGCTCGCGCGGGTCGCCGGGCGGGCGTCGGTGCGGGCGTCGAGGAGCCCGGCCACCACGATCAACGCGACGCCGACCCCGGCCAGGACGACGCCGGCCCACACGGTCGGGCTGAACGCCAGGCGCACCGCCCAGTCCGAGACCGCATCGACGATGCGCGTGAACATCCGCAGCGTGTCGGTGAGATAGGCGGCCAGCGGAAGCAGCGTGATGCCGGCGCCGCGCAGGCCGGCGGCCAGCCCGCGGCGTCGGAACGCGAACCAGGTCCAGATGCCGGCGAGCAGCGTCAGTGTGAGCGTGAGTGCTGTCCAGGTGACGTCGTCCACACCACCAGCCTCCCACACGGGGTGATGCCCGGCGGGCCGCTGCTGGACCGGGTGCGCGAGACTGGGCACATGTCCGACCACGGCACCCACGGGGGTCACGCGCCCCACGGCCCGCGCCAGCTGCTCGGCCCGGCGTTCCCCGACGACACCGGCGCACAGGACCCGCGGCTCGCCGCCGCGCTGTCGGCGTACGCCGCGGGCACCGGCGAGCGGGTCGCGGTCCTGGCGGCGCTCGTGGGCACCCGGCTGCTGGTGCCGGTGGTCGCGGTGCTGGGCGAGGTCGAGGTCGGCGAGGACGGTCTCGCGCGCGAGAAGAGCAGCGACATGGCCGCGGTGCTGATGACCACCCCGGACGGTCGGCGCGGACTGCTCGCGTTCACCGGTACCGAGCCGCTGCGCACCTGGAACCCCGAGGCCCGCCCGGTGCCGGTCACCGCCCAGGCCGCAGCGCAGTCGGCGATCCAGGAGGAGGCCTCCGCGCTGGTCATCGACCTCGCCGGACCGGTCCGCCTGGTGGTGGAGGGCAACGACCTGCGCGCGGTGGCCCACGGATGGCGTCCCGCGGTCGTCGACGGGGAGCCGGTCTGGCTGGCGCCCGCGCCCGAGACCGACGCCGGTTCCGACTCGCCCCAGCCGGACTAGCCAGTCGGACTAGCGAGCCGGATTGGCCCTCGCGGGGAATCCTCGGCTAAGGTCTGGTGTTGACCGATCAGTTCCTCGTGCCCGCACGGTGGAACCGATCCGACAAGCGGAGTCGGCTCGTTCGTCTCCCACCCGCATCGACCGCCCTCTCCGGAGGACAAGCACCACAGGTCGTCGGGTCCGGTCCTGAGATGTGGCCCCACGCGTGACGTGTCGGTCCCGTCCCGGTGGTACGAACCCCTCCTGGGGGACGTGTCGAGACTGGCTTCCGCTTGTGACAGCGGAAGCCTTTTGTCGTTGTGGCCCTCCATGCCAGATGGGTGGCCAGCAGGCGGCGAGGACGTCCGGCCACAGCCCCATCAGGAGGACACATCAGCACCGAGCTTCGTATCAACGACCGGATCCGGGTTTCCGAGGTCCGCCTCGTTGGACCCAATGGCGAGACCGTCGGCATCGTCCCGACGGCTGACGCGCTGCGCCTCGCGCAGGAGGCCGACCTCGACCTGGTCGAGGTCGCTCCCACTGCGCGCCCCCCGGTCTGCAAGCTCATGGACTACGGGAAGTTCAAGTACGAGAACGCCCAGAAGGCTCGTGAGGCGCGCCGCAACCAGACGAACGTGATCATCAAGGAGATGAAGCTTCGTCCCAAGATCGATGCGCACGACTACGAGACGAAGAAGGGCCACGTGGTCCGCTTCCTCAAGGCCGGCGACAAGGTCAAGATCACGATCATGTTCCGTGGTCGCGAGCAGCACCGCCCCGAGCTGGGCTTCCGCCTGCTCCAGCGTCTGGCGGAGGACGTCGCCGACCTCGGCTTCGTCGAGTCCTCGCCGAAGCAGGACGGGCGCAACATGATCATGGTCCTGGGCCCGCACAAGAAGAAGGCCGACGCCAAGGTCGACATGCTGGCGGCCAAGGAGGCCAAGGCCTCCGAGCGTGCCGACGTCGAGGCCGCCGAGCGTGCCGAGCGCGACGCCGCCCACCTGGCCGGCCCGGTGGCGCAGAAGAAGGAGCGTGGCCGCTCCGAGAACCTCGATCCTGAGATCGAGGCCTGACCCGCAGATCGCACCCAGGCCCGGTCGAGCCCATCGGGACCTCGACCGGGGCGGTCCTGCAGCAACGAGAGAGAGACAACTGATGCCGAAGAACAAGAGCCACTCCGGTGCCGGCAAGCGCTTCCGCGTGACCGGCTCGGGCAAGATCCTTCGCGAGAAGGCCGGCAAGCGCCACAACCTCGAGAAGAAGGCCTCCAAGGTCACGCGTCGCCTCACCGGCACCGTCGAGGTTGCCAAGGCCGACGTGCCCCGCGCGAAGAAGCTGCTCGGTCGCTGACCCGACCGCATCACCCCTGGTCGACGTACCGACCTGAGCACCCCGAGACACTTGAGCACCAAGGAGTAAGACAGTGGCACGCGTCAAGCGGGCGGTAAACGCCCAGAAGAAGCGCCGTACGACCCTCGAGCGCGCCAGCGGCTACCGCGGCCAGCGCTCGCGCCTGTACCGCAAGGCCAAGGAGCAGGTCACCCACTCGCTGGTCTACAGCTACAACGACCGGCGCAAGAACAAGGGCAACTTCCGTCGCCTGTGGATCCAGCGCATCAACGCGGCCGCTCGCGCGCAGGGCATGACCTACAACCGCTTCATCCAGGGCCTCGGCCTGGCCGGTGTCGAGGTCGACCGCAAGGTCCTCGCCGACCTCGCCGTCAACGACATCGCGGCGTTCAACGCGCTCGTCGAGGTCGCCAAGGCGGCCCTGCCCGAGGACGTCAACGCCCCCAAGGCGGAGGCCTCGGCCTGAACACCCCGCTGAGCGCGGGCAACGCCCGCGTCAAGCTCGCACGCAAGCTCAGCCGCCGCTCGGAGCGATCCGAGCGGCGGCTGTTCCTTGCCGACGGCCCGAAGGCCGTCGAGGGCGCGCTCGGCGTCACCGGCTGCGTCACCGAGGTCTTCGCGACCCTCGCCGCCACGGAGCAGCACGCCGATCTGCTGGCCCTGGCCGAGACGGCCGGCGTCGCCTGGACGCTGGTGGAGGACCGCGCGCTCGCCTCGCTGAGCGACTCGGTGAGCCCGGCCGGTGTGGTGGCGGTCTGCCACCACCTGGACCGCCCGCTCGCCCACCTGCTGGACCGCCGGCCCGCCCTCGTGTCGATCTGCGCCGACGTGCGCGACCCCGGCAACGCGGGCAACGTCGTGCGCACCACCGACGCGGCGGGCGGTGACGCCGTCGTCCTGGCCGGCAGCTCGGTCGACCCGTACAACGCCAAGGCGGTGCGGGCGAGCGTCGGCAGCCTGTTCCACCTGCCGCTGGCCATCGAGCCCGACCCCGCCGCCGCGGTGCGTGCCGCGCAGGGTGCGGGCCTGGTCGTGCTCGCCGCCGACGGGGCGGGCGAGATCGACCTCTTCGACGCCGACGAGCTCCTGGCCGGGCCCACCGCGTGGCTCTTCGGCAACGAGGCCTGGGGCCTGCCCGCCGAGCTCGCCGACCTCGCCGACCACCGGGTGCGGATCCCCCTGCTCGGCGGCGCCGAGAGTCTCAACCTCGCGACCGCCGCCGCGGTCTGCCTCTACGCCTCGGCGCGCGCCCGGCGCTGACGCACGGCGCCGCGGCGCGGCGCCGTGCGTAGGGTGGCGGGCGTGAGCGCTCCCCTCTCGGCCCAGCAGCTGGCCGACCAGCTGCCGGACGCCGTGCTGGTCGCCGACGCCGACGGGGTGCTGACCCTCGTCTCCGCCCCCGCGGCGCGGATGCTCGGGACCGACCCGGCCAGTGCCTGCGGCCGCCCGCTGGTCGACGTACTGGCTCTGCGCGACCGCGACGGCCAGCGCTGGTACGACGTGAACCGGCCCTACGACGGGCTCGCGACCCGCACCGGGGTGCCCGAGCAGTCCTGGCTGCTGCCGGACGGCACCGAGGTGCTGGTGACCGCCCGGATCCACCGGCGGGCGCTCGACGAGCCGGTGTCCGGGGTCGTGGTGGGCATGCGGTCGGGGCGCGGGCGCGCCCGGCTGGACCGCGGGCGCTCGGACCTGGTGGCGACCGTCGCCCACGAGCTGCGATCCCCGCTGACCGGCGTCAAGGGGTTCGTGCAGGCGCTGCTGAACCGCTGGGACAAGCTGAACGATGAGCAGAAGAAGCTGATGCTGACCACCGTCAGCGCCGACGCGGACCGGCTGAGCCGGCTGATCGCGGAGCTGCTCGACGTCGCCCGCATCGACACCGGTCGCCTGCAGCTGCACCGCCGCCCGGCCGACGCCGGGCTGCTCGCGCGGCGCGTGGTCGACTCGGTCACGGCCGGCACCTCCCGCTCGGTCGATCTCGCGGTCGCCGCCGACCTGCCGCAGATCGGCGCCGACCCCGACAAGTTCGTGCAGGTGCTCACCAACCTGGTCGAGAACGCCGTCCACCACGGCGCCGGGCAGGTGCGCGTCGCCCTGGCCACCCAGCCCGGGGACGCCGGCGGGGTGCTGATCACCGTGCAGGACGAGGGCGAGGGGATCCCCGCCGAGCTGCGCAGCCGGGCGTTCACGAAGTTCTGGCGCAACGGCGCCAGCGGGGGCTCGGGGCTCGGGCTCTACATCGTGCACGGCCTGGTGCGCGCCCACGGCGGCACCGTGAGGATCGAGGACGCCGAGGGCGGGGGAGCGCGGATCGTCGTCGCCTGGCCGGGCCCCGTGGACCCGGGCTGAGCGAACAGGAGGTGAACCGGTTCGCGTGCGCGCCGCCGGGGTTCCTAGACTTGCTCAGGTTGCACGCGCCGCGTGCGCGCCGAGCTGGAAAGGCAGTCATGTCGGGACCGAACACCGATTACGACCCCGTCGAGGTCACCCCGCTGAAGCCGGAGGAGGTCGAGGCCTCCCGGGACGCGGCGCTCGCCGCCATCGAGGCGGCCGGCGACCTCGAGCAGCTCAAGCAGGTGCGCATCGACCACACCGGCGACCGCTCGCCGCTGGCGCTGGCCAACCGCGAGATCGGCGCGCTGCCGCCGCAGGCCCGCAAGGAGGCCGGTCAGCGCATCGGCCAGGCCCGCGGCGCCGTCAACAAGGCGCTCGCGGCGCGCCAGGTCGTGCTGGAGGCCGAGCACGAGGCGCGGATGCTGGTCGAGGAGACCGTCGACGTCACGCTGCCCACCGACCGCCAGCCGGCCGGCGCCCGGCACCCGCTGACGACCGGCGCCGAGCTGATCGCCGACATCTTCGTCGCGATGGGCTGGGAGGTCGCCGAGGGCCCGGTCATCGAGGCCGAGTGGCTCAACTTCGACGCCTTGAACCTGGGCCCGGACCACCCGGCGCGCACCATGCAGGACACCTTCTGGACCGAGCCGGCCGACAACGGCATCGTGCTGCGCACCCAGACCTCGCCGGTCCAGGCGCGCACCATGCTCACCCGCAAGCCGCCGATCTACGTCGTGTGCCCGGGCCGGGTCTTCCGCACCGACGAGTACGACGCCACGCACAGCCCGATGTTCCACCAGGTCGAGGGGCTCGCCATCGACGAGGGCATCACCATGGCCCACCTGCGCGGCACCCTCGACCACTTCGCCGCGGCGATGTTCGGCGAGGGCATCCGCACCCGCTTCCGCCCGTCGTACTTCCCCTTCACCGAGCCGTCGGCCGAGGTCGACCTCGTCTGCTTCGTGTGCCGCGGCACCGGTGAGCTGGACGGCGCCACCTGCCGCACCTGTCGCGGCGAGGCGTGGATCGAGTGGGGCGGCTGCGGCGTGGTCAACCCTCGGGTGCTCCAGGCCTGCGGCGTCGACCCGGAGCGCTACACCGGCTTCGCCTTCGGCATGGGCATCGACCGCACCCTGATGGTGCGACACGGCATCGCGGACCTGCGCGCGCTCTTCGAGGGCGACGTCCGCTTCACCTCGGCTTTCGGTACGGAGATCTGATGAAGGCGGCAGCGTCCTGGATCAAGGAGTACGTCGAGCTTCCGGCCGACGTCACCACTGAGCGGCTCACCGAGCGCCTCACCGACCTCGGGCTCAAGCTCGAGGCCATCGAGTGCGCCGCTGACCAGATCACCGGCCCGCTGGTGGTCGGACGGGTGCTCACCCAGGAGAAGGAGCCCCAGAAGAACGGCAAGGTCATCAACTGGTGCACCGTCGACGTCGGCGACGCCAACGGCACCGGCGAGCCCCAGGGGATCGTCTGCGGCGCCCACAACTTCGGCCCCGGTGACCTGGTCGTGACGGTGCTCCCCGGTGCGGTCCTGCCGGGCGGTTTCGCGATCTCGGCGCGCAAGACCTACGGCCACCTGTCGGCCGGGATGATCTGCTCGGCCTCCGAGCTGGGCCTCGGTGAGGACCCGTTCGGCTCCGGGGGCGACGGGATCATCGTGCTGCCCGAGGGCCTGGCCGAGCCGGGCACCAGCGCGTTCGGCCTGCTGGGGCTCGACGAGGAGATCATCGAGTTCGAGATCAACCCCGACCGCGCCTACGCGCTGTCGCTGCGCGGCATCGCCCGCGAGGCCGCGCTCGCCTTCGACGCGCCGTACCGCGACCCCGCGCTGCGCGACCTGCCCTCGAAGGCACCGGCGGGCTACCCCGTCGAGGTCGACGACCCCGAGGGCTGCCCGGTCTTCGTGGCCCGCACGGTCACCGGCTTCGACCCGACCGCGCCCACCCCGGGCTGGATGGCGCAGCGCCTGGTGCAGTCCGGCATGCGCCCGATCTCGCTGGCCGTCGACGTCACCAACTACGTGATGCTCGAGCTCGGCCGGCCGATCCACGGCTACGACCTCGACAAGCTCCAGGGCACGGTGCGGGTGCGCCGGGCCGAGGAGGGCGAGAAGCTGCGCACCCTCGACGGCACCGACCGGGTGCTGAGCAGCGAGGACCTCGTGGTCACCGACGACTCCGGGATCATCGGCCTCGGCGGCGTCATGGGCGGCGAGACCACCGAGATGTCCGCGACCACCACGCGGGTGCTCATCGAGTCGGCGCACTGGGACGCGCGCTCCATGTTCCGCACCGGCAAGCGCCACAAGATCTCCTCCGAGGCCGGCAAGCGCAACGAGCGCGGCGTGGACCCGACGATCTGCGAGGCCGCCGCCGACCGGGTCGTCGAGCTGCTCACGACGTACGGCGGGGCGACGGCGGAGCCGGGCGTCACCGTCGTCGGCTCCGCGCCCGCGCGTGCCGCGATCACGATGTCCTACGACCTGCCCGCGAAGGTCATGGGCGCCGACGTGCCCGCCGACGTGACGCTGGCCCACCTCGAGGCGGTGGGCTGCGACCTGGTCAAGGAGGACACGGTCGTGCTGGCCACCCCGGCGCCGTGGCGACCCGACCTCAACGACCCGTTCGACCTGGTCGAGGAGGTCGCGCGGATCGTGGGCTACAACGAGGTGCCCTCGGTGCTGCCGACCCCGCCCGCCGGTCGCGGCCTGACCCGCGCCCAGCGGCTGCGCCGCCGGGTCGGACGCACGCTCGCGGGTGCCGGCTGCGTCGAGGTCGTGAGCTTCCCGTTCATCGGCGAGGCGACGTTCGACGCGCTCGGTCTCGACGCCGAGGATCCGCTGCGACGCGCGGTGCGCCTGGCCAACCCGATGTCGGCCGAGGAGCCCTGCTTCACCACCACGCTGCTCCCGGGCCTGATCAAGGCGGCGGCACGCAACCTGGGACGCGGCGCGTCCGGGGTCGCGCTGTTCGAGACCGGTCCGGTGGCCTTCCCCTCCGAGCAGGGCGCCGCGCCGATCTACGGGGTCGCGGAGCGGCCGAGCGACGCCGAGCTCGAGACGCTGTTCGCGGCGCTGCCGCACCAGCCGAACCACGTCGGTGCGGTGCTCGCCGGCGAGCGCGAGCGCTCCGGCTGGTGGGGCGCCGGTCGCGGCGCCGCCTGGGCCGACGCGGTGGAGCTGGTGCGCCGCCTGGCCGCCGAGCTCGCGGTCGAGGTCGAGCTCGCCAACACCGAGCGGGCGCCGTGGCACCCCGGCCGGTGCGCCCAGGTCAGCGTCGCCGGTGCGGTGATCGGACACGCCGGTGAGCTGCACCCCAAGGTCTGCCAGGCCTTCGGGCTGCCGGCCCGCTCGGCCGCCGTCGAGATCGACCTCGACGCGCTGATCGCCTCCGTCCCCGCCACCGTGCGCGGCCCGGAGCTCTCGAGCTTCCCGGTCGCCAAGGAGGACGTCGCCCTCGTCGTCGACGCCGACGTCCCCGCCGCGCAGGTGGAGAGCGTGCTGCGCGAGGGGGCGGGCGAGCTGCTGGAGTCGATCCGGCTCTTCGACGTCTACACCGGCGAGCAGGTCGGCGAGGGTCGCAAATCCCTCGCCTTCGCGCTCCGCTTCCGCGCCACGGACCGCACGCTCACCGAGGAGGACACCTCCGCCGCCCGCGACGCCGCGGTCGCCGCGGCCACCGAGCGCCTCGGGGCGGTCCAGCGCTGAGCACGCAGTAGCTCTCTTTCCGTCGCGCCTGTCGGGGCCCACGTTCGTGGGTCCCGGCGGGCGCGACTGCCGTTTCTCGAGCGCATGGCAGGACGCGGACCGGCATGGCCTGGCCGGCGAGCGCGTCTACTCCCTGCGGGTGTCGCCGTCCACTTCAACCGCGCGAACGGTGTGGCCTACCGGCACTTGACCCAGAGGGGCACGGGCCACGCAGCACCGTCGGGCCCCGGGATCCACAGGAAGCCGACCGCGACGTCGGATTTCTTGCCGGGTGTCTGGAGGCACGGCGGATCGCCTTCCCCTCCTGCGCTGTCGGTCTCCCACCACATGTTGTCGGCGCAGAGCGTGAGCTGGGTGCCGTCCTCACCGTCGAACATCACGAGATCGTTCTCGCTGTCGCGCATGGCGATGCCTTCGTTCAACGTAGGTCACGCGCTGACAGGACGCCGTTGGCACGCGCAGGCTCAACGGCATGACAGTGCGGCTGAGGCGCACGCCCCAACATGCTGGCCGCTCGCTTTCACACCTCCCCGCGAAGGGGCCCCGCCAGTGGGTGCTGGCGTGGATCTCGCTTCGACGGACTCGACCGATGCCTCAGTCGTCGGGTGGGTGGGCGGAGACGAGGCGGGTGGTCCCGCCTTCCTTCACGAGATGGAGCCCGTGGGGCGATCGCCAGAAGCACGTCGCGGCGTCGGTCTTGTCGTAGGTCCACCCAGTGTGGGTCTTGGCCCGATGATGTCGGCGACACAGTGGCGCCAGGTTGCACGAACAGGTCGAGCCGCCAGCGCCGTGGGCGACGACGTGGTCGGTGTCGCAACGGCGGGCGGGACGTTCGCACCACGGGAACGCACAGACCGGTTGGGTGAGACGGGTCTGGTCGACGAGCCGGTCGGGGACGGCGTAGGCGTCGGTGTGGTGGTGGGCCTCGAGGTCGATGACCGGCTTGATGGTCACGTGGGCATCGGGGCTGCTGCACCAGTCGCGGACCTGCTCGGTGGAGACGATGGACCGGGTTTCCTCGACCTGCGCGATCCCGGCCTCGGCGTGGCTGATCGCTGCCTGGGACAGGTGGACGTGGATGACGACCTGGCGAGGCTTCACCACAGACGCGGCGTCCTCACCGGCCTCGGCTCGGAGGTCGAAGGCGAGCTGCCGCCGGGCGAGCTCACCGGCCGCCATCGAGCGGCGCACGTCCAATGACTCGGTGGATCCGAGGGCGGCGAGCACGTCGGCGCCCTGGCGGATCGCGGTGTCGAGGTCGAGGGCGTCGGCCAGGTCGAGCACCCCCTCGACGTGCACGGTGCCGTCGTGGGTCGCCTCGCGGGTGTGCACGTCGAAGCGACGCCCGTCAGCGGCCTCCCTGCGCTGCTTCTCCGCGCCCTCGGGGTCGAAGGCGACGCGGGCCTGGTCGACGAGCCGCTCGATCCCGGCCCAGCTGATCTTCCCCACGAAGCCGGCGAGGTGGCGATCGACGAAGTCGGCGCCCTCCAGCGGCAGCGTCATGGTCAGCTGCGCGAGCCGCCGTGCCTTCCAGAGCGGGACCTTGCCGGCGCGGACCAGCTTCCAGGTGCGCTTCAACCGGTGCGCCAGCTCCAGCGCGTCACCGACGAGCGCTCGGGCGGAGTCGGTCGACAGACCCAGGGCGGCGCCGAACTCCATCGGCGCGAACTCCGCCACCAGCGGCGCACCCTCACCGGCGAGCGGCACGGCGAGCTCACCGAAGACCAGCCCGGTCTTCGCCGGCGCGTCGGCGACCGACTCTTCCGGGTGCATCGCCGCCCACACCAGCGCGGCCTCCAGGACGTCGATCTCTGCCCGCTGGGCGGCAGCCCGGCGGGCTTCAGCGAACGCCAGCACGGCGGCTGGGGTGTCGCAGTCGGGGAGTTCGTGGTCAGCCATGCTTCATTCTCATCGAACACGAGTTCGATCGGAAGGGGTCGGCGAGCCCTGTGAAGTAAAGAGTTCGGGGGATGTACGTCCTCGACGCCCCGACCGGTGATCCGCGACGTCGCGATGCGTCGGGCGGGTTGACCAGCAATCACGAACGCGACGCGACCCCGTGCTCGTCGCGCGGCCATGTGGGCGGACGTGAGCCCATACTGGGGCCGATCCGGGGTCCTGTCAGGAAGGTCGTTCTCGTGAGATTGTCGAGCCTGATGGCCGTGTTTGCGCATCCCGATGACGAGTCGCTGGTGGCGGGCGGCATCCTCGCTCAACATGCTGCAGCGGGCGCACGGACCGCGGTCGTCACTGCCACGTGGGCTCCGAGCACGCAGCGAGCAGCGGAGTTGGCTGATGCGCTGCGGGTCCTGGGTGCAGGTGAGCTGAGGCTGCTCGGGTACGCCGACGCGAAGGTCCCGGAGTCGGCTCCGGGCCGGCCGCGCTGGTGCGACGCACCGCTCGACGAAGTGGTGCGCCGGCTCGTGAGGCAGATCCGTGAGTTCCGTCCGGAAGCCGTGGTGACCTTCGATGCGCTGGGCGGTCTGACTGGTCATCTCGATCACGTGCACACCCATCGGGTGACCGTGCTGGCCGCCGAGGCGGCCGGCACGGACGTGTACCCCGAGGCAGGGCGTCCGTGGGCGCCGGGCATCGTGTACCTGGCGACTCATCCGCGTTCGTCGGTGAAGGCCATCGAGGAGATCCTCGGTACTCGAGGAGCCGTGCACGCCACGCCCGACGAGCAGGTCACGGACCGGGTGGACGTCTCGCCGTGGTTGGAACAGAAGGTGGCCGCGATCCTGGCCCACCGCTCTGAAGTCGACCGGGGCGCCCTTCCCGGGCTTGTCGCCAGCCTGTCGCTGAAGGCCCGCGAGGAGCTCCTCTCGACCGAGTGGTTCATTCGTCGCCCTCTGGCGCACTGATCCACGCGCCCCCGCTGCAGAGCCGGGGCACGCAGCCCGGCCAGCCACCCCAGACCCGAGGACCTCAGTCCAGCGGCTGGTCGATCACCGCGCGCAGCGAGCGATAGGCGGCCGGGTCGCCGACGACCGTGACGACGGAGTCGTCGAGGCGGCGCCACAGCCAGGCGTCGAGGTCGGCGGCGGTGCCGGCGACGACGGCCGACGGCGCGGTGCCGGGGTCGGCGACGACCTGCACGTGCGGGCCGTCATAGCTGCGCCCGGACTCGGGCTCGGTGCCGAAGAACATGCCGGGCCGGGTCCAGATCGACCGGTCGAGGTCGGTGAGGTCGACGCGCACGTGGTGCGCCCCGGGCTCGATGCGTCCCCAGTCGGGGGCGTCGCCGCCGTACATCACGTCGAGCGCCTCGAGGACCCCGTCGGCGGCGAGGTCGGGGTCCAGCGGCGTCACTGCGCCCGCTGCCTGCTCGGCGTCGAGGCGGTGGATCAGCGCCTCGTGGGCCTGGCGGCGATAGGACGTGCCGACGGTCTGCGTCGGTGCCCAGTGCCACGCCGCCTCCGCGGGGTCCGCCTGGGCGAGCGCGTCGAGCAAGGCAGCGGAGTGATCCGCGAACGCCGCCAGCATCGCGTCGTACGTCGCGGGCCGGGGGAGGTCGGGCAGGTCCTCGGCCGGCGGGGCGGGCCGCGAGGTGACGATCCCGGCCCAGAAGCGCTGCACGTTGGTGAGGTGCCAGAGCAGGTCGGCGGCGTCCCAGTCGGGGCACGCCGGCACCCGCGTGGCGGGGTCGCACGTGGCGAGGACCTCACCGAAGCGCGCCGACTCGCGGCGGATGGCGGCCAGGTACGTCGGGTACCCGATGCATGGCGTGGACGGCGTCGGCATGTCTCGACGGTAGGACGTCACGCCTACAGTCCGCACCGGGTTTGACCCCGGTTACACATGAACATGCAAGGGGATGTATGGTCATGCACATGACGCACACCGTCGCCGTTGCCGGAGCCAGCGGGTACGCCGGGGGAGAGATCCTACGACTCCTCCTCGCGCACCCGCAGGTCGAGATCGGAGCCCTCACGGCCGGCTCCAACGCCGGGGAGCTGCTGGGATCGCTCCAGCCGCACCTCGTGCCGCTGGCCGACCGGGTGCTCCAGCCGACCGAGGTCGACGTGCTCGCCGGGCACGACGTGGTCTTCCTCGGACTGCCCCACGGGCAGTCCGGTGCGATCGCCGCCGCGCTGGCCGAGCGCAGCCCCGCCACCGTCGTCATCGACTGCGGCGCCGACTTCCGCCTCCGCGACGCGGGGGAGTGGGAGCGCTTCTACGGCGGCGAGCACGCCGGCACCTGGCCCTACGGCCTCCCGGAGCTCCCGGGCCAGCGCGAGCAGCTGGCCGCGGCGACCCGGATCGCGGTGCCCGGCTGCTACCCCACGATCTCCACGCTGACCCTCGCGCCCGCCGTGGCCGCCGGGCTGGTCGTCCCCGACGTCGTGGTCGTCGCGGCGTCCGGCACGAGCGGCGCGGGCAAGGCCGCCAAGACCCACCTCCTCGGCAGCGAGGTGATGGGCAACGCCAGCGCGTACGGCGTGGGCGGCACCCACCGCCACACACCCGAGATCACCCAGAACCTCTCCCAGCTCACCGACGCCTCCGTGCGCGTCAGCTTCACCCCGATGCTGGTCCCGATGTCGCGCGGCATCCTGGCCACCTGCTCGGCGCCGCTGGCCGCAGGTGTCAGCGCCGTCGACGTACGCGAGGCCTACGACAAGGCGTACGCCGGCGAGGCGTTCGTGCACCTGCTGCCCGAGGGCCAGTGGCCCCAGACCCAGTCCGTGCTGGGCTCGAACGCGGTCCACCTCCAGGTGGCCGTCGACGAGACCGCCGGCCGGGTGGTCGCGGTCGGCGCGATCGACAACCTCGCGAAGGGCACCGGCGGCGCCGCCGTCCAGTGCATGAACCTCGCGCTCGGCCTCGACGAGGGCCTGGGCCTGACCAGTGTGGGAGTAGCCCCGTGAGTCCTGAAGACGCAGTCCAGCCCAACGACGCAGTCCAGCCCGAGAACCCCGTGACCGAGCAGCCGGAGAGCGGCGCGCAGGCCTCGCGGACCTTCTCCCTGGAGCAGTTCCCCGAGAAGCTCGCCGTCGTGCGGCTGCCTCCCGGCGCGGAGATCCCGGAGTGGACCGAGTCCTCCTCGATCCTCTCCATCACCGCGACCGCGCGCGAGACCTCGCTGGTGTGCGCCGGGCGCAACGTCCCGACCAAGACGGTCGCGGTGCGCGGGCTGACCGCGTTCGCCGTGCAGGGCACCCTCGACCCGACCCTCGTCGGCGTCCTGGTCGAGCTGCTGACCCCGCTGGCCGAGGCGGAGATCCCGGTCTTCACGCTCTCGACCTACGAGACCGACTGGATCCTGATCCCTGCGACGGAGGCGGAGCGCGCCGCCGAGGCGTGGCGACGACGAGGGCACACCGTCGTCCTCGCCGTCCCCGTCAAGCCGAGCCGGACGAGCAAGCCCAAGCAGGCCTCGCCGTCCAGGAAGCAGAAGAAGAACAAGTGAGCATCACCAGTCCCCGGGGCTTCCGGGCCGCCGGCGTGAGCGCCGGCCTCAAGACCAGCGGCGGCAAGGACCTGGCCCTCGTGGTCAACGACGGTCCCCGCCACGACTCCGCGACCGTGTTCACCACCAACCGCTGCCTGGCCAACCCGGTGCTGTGGAGCCAGGAGGTCGTCAAGGACGGCGTCGTCCAGGCGGTCGTCCTCAACTCCGGCGGCGCCAACTGCTACACCGGGCCCGAGGGCTTCCAGACGACTCACGCGGTCGCCGAGCAGGTGGCCGAGCGCCTCGGCATCGGCGCGATCGACGTCGTGGTCTGCTCGACCGGCCTGATCGGCCTGGCCAACCCTCGCCAGTCGCTGCTCGACGGCGTCGACGCGGCGTACGACGCGCTCTCGACCGAGGGCGGCGCGGACGCCGCCGAGGCGATCATGACCACCGACTCGGTGAGCAAGCAGGTCCTCGTCGAGGGCGCGGGCTGGTCGATCGGCGGCATGGCCAAGGGCGCGGGCATGCTCGCTCCGGCGCTCGCCACGATGCTCGTCGTGATCACCACCGACGCCGTGGTCCCCGCGGCCGACCTGGACACCGCGCTGCGCGCGGCGACCCGGGTCAGCTTCGACCGCCTCGACTCCGACGGCTGCATGTCGACCAACGACACGGTGACCGTGATGGCCAGCGGCGCCAGCGGCATCACCCCGCCGCTGGAGGACTTCACCGCCGCGCTGACCCAGGCCTGCACCGACCTGGCGATGCAGCTGCTCAAGGACGCCGAGGGCGCCGACCACGAGATCGCGATCACCACGATCAACGCCGCCACCGAGGACGAGGCCGTCGAGGTCGGGCGCAGCGTGGCGCGCAGCAACCTGTTCAAGGCCGCGGTGTTCGGCAACGACCCCAACTGGGGCCGGGTGCTCGCCAGCGTCGGCACCACCAGCGCCGCCTTCGACCCCGCCGACCTCGACGTCGCGATGAACGGCGTGTGGGTGTGCCGCAACTCCACCCCGCACACCGACCCCAGCGAGGTCGACCTCACCGGGCGCGACGTCACGGTGACCATCGACTTGAAGTCCGGCTCCGAGCGGGCGACGGTCTGGACCAACGACCTGACCCACGCCTACGTCCACGAGAACAGCGCGTACTCCTCATGACCAATGACTCCAGCGCCACGATGACGTCCTTCGACACCAGCAAGCCCGACCAGGCCAAGGCCCGCACGCTCGCCGGCGCCCTGCCCTGGCTGAAGCGCTACCACGGCAAGATCGTGGTGGTGAAGTACGGCGGCAACGCCATGACCGACGACCGGCTCAAGCGCGCGTTCGCCGAGGACATCGCGTTCCTGCGCTTCGCCGGGTTCAAGCCCGTCGTCGTCCACGGCGGCGGCCCGCAGATCTCGGCGATGCTCGACAAGCTCGACATCGAGTCGGAGTTCCGCGGCGGGCTGCGGGTGACCACCCCCGAGGCCATGGACGTCGTCCGGATGGTGCTCGTCGGCCAGGTCCAGCGCGAGCTGGTCGGGCTGATCAACGAGCACGGCCCGCTCGCCGTCGGCTGCTCCGGTGAGGACGCCGGCCTGTTCACCGCCGTACCGGCCAGCACGGTCGTCGACGGCGAGGAGGTCGACCTCGGCCTGGTCGGCGAGGTCACCAAGGTCCGCCCCGAGAGCGTGCTCGACCTGATCGAGGCCGGCCGGATCCCGGTGGTCTCCAGCGTCGCGCCCGACGACCACGGCACCGTCTACAACGTCAACGCCGACACCGCGGCGGCCGCGCTCGCGGTCGCGCTCAAGGCCGAGAAGCTGCTCGTGCTCACCGACGTCGAGGGCCTCTACCTCGACTGGCCGAACCCGACCGACGTGATCGGCGAGATCAGCCCGGAGGCCCTGGAGGAGATCATGCCCTCGCTCGCGAGCGGCATGGTGCCCAAGATGGGCGCCTGCCTGCTCGCCGTGAAGAACGGCGTCCCCCGCGCCACCGTCGTCGACGGCCGCGAGGAGCACGCGGTGATCCTGGAGATCTTCACCAGCGAGGGTGTCGGCACCCAGGTGCTGCCCGGCGTGGAGACCAAGACCCGGAAGGTGAGGGACTCCTGATGTCGGAGACCCAGAAGTGGACCGAGCGGTACGCCGGAGCCCTGATGAACACCTTCGGCCCGCCGAAGCTGGTCCTCGAGCGCGGCGAGGGCTGCCGGGTGTGGGACGTCGACGGCAACGCCTACGTCGACTTCCTCGGCGGCATCGCCGTGAACACCCTCGGCCACGCCCACCCGGCGCTGGTCACCGCGGTGACCAGCCAGCTGGAGACCCTCGGCCACGTGTCGAACTTCTTCGCCACCGTGCCGCAGATCGAGCTGGCCGAGCGGCTGCTCGAGCTCGCCGCGCCGGGCGTCGAGGGCCGGGTGTTCTTCTGCAGCTCCGGCGCCGAGGCCAACGAGGCCGCGTTCAAGCTCAGCCGGCTCACCGGACGCACCCACGTCGTGGCGATGGAGGGCGCCTTCCACGGCCGCACCATGGGCAGCCTGGCGCTGACCTCCAAGGCCGCCTACCGCGAGCCGTTCGAGCCGCTGCCCGGCGACGTCACCTGGGTGCCGTACGGCGACGCCGAGGCGCTCGCCGCCGCGGTCACCGAGCGCACCGCCGCCGTGGTCATCGAGCCGGTGCAGGGCGAGGCCGGCGTCAACGTCGCCTCCACGGAGTTCCTCACCACCGCGCGGGAGATCACCGCCCGGCACGGCGCGCTGCTGTGGTTCGACGAGGTGCAGTCCGGCATGGGCCGCACCGGCACCTGGCTGGCCTCGCACGCCTCCGGGGTCACCCCTGACGTCGTCACTCTGGCCAAGGGCCTGGGCGGCGGCCTGCCGATCGGCGCCTGCCTGGCCTTCGGCGACGCCGCCGGCCTGTTCGCGCCCGGCAACCACGGCACCACCTTCGGCGGCAACCCGCTGGTCACCGCCGCCGCGCTGGCGGTGATCGACACGATCGAGGCCGAGGGCCTGCTGGCCCGCGCCGTCGAGATGGGCGACCGGCTGCGCGCCGGCGTCGCCGCCGACCCCCGGGTCACCGACGTCCGCGGTGTCGGCGTCCTGGTCGGCGTCACCGTCAGCGGTGTCGACGCGCCGGCGGCCGTCGCGGCCGCCCAGGCGGCCGGCTGGATCATCAACGCCACCGGCCCGGACCGGATCCGCTTCGCCCCGCCGCTGGTGGTGGGCGCCGAGGAGATCGACGCGTTCGTCGCCGCGTGGCCCGGCATCCTCGACGCCGCGGGGGTGGCCTCATGAGGCACTTCCTGCGCGACGACGACCTGAGCCCCGCCGAGCAGGCGGAGGTCCTCGAGGCGGCCGCGGCGATGAAGCGCGCGCCGTACGACGCCAAGCCGCTGGCGGGTCCGCAGAGCGTGGCGATGATCTTCGACAAGCCGACGCTGCGCACCCAGGCGTCCTTCGGCGCCGGCATCGCCGAGCTCGGCGGCAACCCGATGCTCATCGACGGCGCCCTGGCGGGCATCGGCGTGCGCGAGTCGGTCGAGGACGTCGCCCGCATCCTGGGCCGCCAGGTCTCGGCGATCGTGTGGCGCACCTATGCCCAGTCCAACCTGGAGACGATGGCCGCGCACGCCGGCGTACCGGTGGTCAACGCGCTCACCGACGAGTTCCACCCCTGCCAGCTGCTGGCCGACCTGATGACGGTGCGCGAGCACAAGCCGGAGCTGGCCGGGCTCACCGCGACGTTCTTCGGCGACGGCGCCAGCAACATGGGCAACTCCTGGCTGCTCGCGGGCGTCACCGCCGGCATGCATGTGCGCATCTGTGCCCCGGAGGGCTACACGCCCTCGGAGGAGATGTTCGCGCGGGCCCGCGAGATCGGTGAGCAGACCGGCGGCACCGCCACCTGGGAGCCCGAGCCCCGCACGGCTGCCCAGGGCACCGACGTCGTCGTCACCGACACCTGGGTCTCGATGGGCAAGGAGGGCGAGTCTGACGCGCGCACCGCGGTGTTCGTGCCCTACTCCGTCACCCAGGAGCTCTTCGAGCTCGCCGAGCCCGACGCGATCGCGATGCACTGCCTGCCGGCCTACCGCGGCAAGGAGATCGACGCCGAGGTGCTCGACGGCATCCAGAGCGTCGTGTGGGACGAGGCGGAGAACCGCCGCCACGCGCAGAAGGCGGTGCTCGACTTCGTGCTGCGCCACGCCCGGGAGCGGGCGTGAGCGAGGGCCCCGGCTCGGTCCAGCGACCGGCCACCAAGACCGCGCGGCACCAGCTGATCATCGAGCTGGTGGGCAGCCACGAGGTCCGCTCGCAGTCCGAGCTGGCCGACCTGCTGGCCCGTCACGGCGTGCACGTCACCCAGGCCACGCTCTCGCGGGACCTGGTCGAGCTCGACGCGGTCAAGGTGCGCGCCTCCTCCGGCACGCTGGTGTACGCCGTACCCGGCGAGGGCGGCGACCGCCGGCCCCGCCCGCCGCGGGAGACCGCGGCCGGCAGCCAGCGCCTGGCCCGCCTGTGCGGCGAGCTCCTGGTGAGCGCGGAGTCCAGCGACAACCTGGTGGTGCTGCGCACCCCGCCGGGCGCCGCGCAGTTCCTCGCCTCCGCCTTCGACAAGGCCGAGACCGCCGACGTCCTGGGCACGATCGCCGGTGACGACACCGTGCTGGTCATCGGCCGCGAGCCGCACGGCGGCGCGGCCCTGGCCCGTCGGTTCCTCGCGATGGCCGAGGCCCACGCCGAGGACCGCGACCCCGACGCCTGAGTCCTCCGGCACCCCGGCGATCCTGGCCCGACGCAGTCGGCCCGCCACCCACAGCATCAGCACCACCCACCCGAACAGGAAGAGAACCTCTGTGAGCAAGGTCCTGACGTCCCTCCCCGCCGGCGAGCGGGTCGGCATCGCGTTCTCCGGCGGCCTGGACACCTCGGTGGCCGTCGCCTGGATGCGCGACAAGGGCGCGATCCCGTGCACCTACACCGCGGACCTGGGCCAGCCCGACGAGCCGGACATCGCGGGTGTCCCGGTGCGCGCCAAGCAGTACGGCGCCGAGATCGCCCGGTCCGTGGACTGCCGCCCGGCGCTGGTCGAGGAGGGCCTGGCCGCGCTGGCGTGCGGCGCCTTCCACATCCGTTCGGGTGCCCGCACCTACTTCAACACCACGCCGCTGGGCCGCGCGGTCACCGGCACGATGCTGGTGCGCGCCATGCACGAGGACGGCGTGGACATCTGGGGCGACGGCTCGACGTTCAAGGGCAACGACATCGAGCGGTTCTACCGCTACGGCCTGCTGGCCAACCCCTCGCTGCGCATCTACAAGCCCTGGCTGGACGCCGACTTCGTCCACGAGCTCGGCGGGCGCGCGGAGATGAGCCAGTGGCTGGTCGAGCACGACCTGCCCTACCGCGACAGCCAGGAGAAGGCCTACTCCACCGACGCCAACATCTGGGGCGCCACCCACGAGGCCAAGATCCTCGAGCACCTCGACACCTCCCTGGAGGTCGTCGAGCCGATCATGGGCGTGAAGTTCTGGGACCCCAGCGTCGAGATCGAGACCGAGGACGTCACGATCGGCTTCGAGCAGGGCCGCCCGGTGTCGATCAACGGGCGCCGCTACGACGACGCGGTGGCGCTGGTCCTGGAGGCCAACGCGATCGGCGGGCGCCACGGGCTCGGCATGTCCGACCAGATCGAGAACCGGATCATCGAGGCCAAGTCGCGCGGCATCTACGAGGCGCCCGGCATGGCGCTGCTGTGGACGGCGTACGAGCGCCTGCTCAACGCGATCCACAACGAGGACACCGTCGCCAACTACCACCAGAGCGGCCGCCGCCTGGGCCGGCTGCTCTACGAGGGCCGCTGGCTGGACCCGCAGTCGCTGATGCTGCGTGAGGCCACGATGCGCTGGGTCGCCTCCGTGGTCTCCGGCGAGGTCACCCTGCGCCTGCGCCGCGGCGAGGACTACACGATCGTGCGCACCGACGGCGACTCGTTCTCCTACCACCCCGAGAAGCTGTCGATGGAGCGCACCGAGAACGCCGCGTTCGGCCCGCTGGACCGCATCGGCCAGCTGACGATGCGCAACCTCGACATCGCCGACTCCCGCTCCAAGCTCGAGATGTACGCCGCGCAGCCGCTGGACCAGGGCCAGGTGCTCGTCGAGCACGGCACCCTGTTCGGCGAGCTGCCCCCGGGCGGCGCTGAGACGATCACGGAGAACCCCGAGGTCGCGGGCGACGAGGAGATCGCGCTCGAGGCCGCCGCCATGGAGTTCGGCACGGACTGATGCCGGTCCTGCGCACGGCCGCCCGGGTGCTGCCCGTCAGCCCCGACGGCGAGGTCCTGCTCCTGCAGGCCCGCGACCCCGCCCGCCCCGACGACCTGCACTGGGTCTCGATCGGCGGCGCGGCGGACCCGGGGGAGAGCCTCGTCGAGGCGGCCGTGCGCGAGCTGCGCGAGGAGACCGGCCTGGTGGTGCCCGCCGAGGCGCTCTCCGCTCCGCTGCACCGGGTGGCGCACCCGTTCTCCTGGAACGGCACCGACTTCCTGAGCGACAACACCTTCTTCGCCCTGCCGCTGGACCGCGACGTCGAGGTCAGCCTGGCCGGGCTGGAGCCCGCCGAGGTCGGTAACGTCCTCGGCGCGGCCTGGTGGCGACCCGAGGCGCTGGCCGCGGACGGCACCGCGGCCTCGGCCGACCTTCCCGACATCATGAACACCGCGATCGCCGTGGTGAGAGGAGAGACGTGAGCACCACCAACGAGGGCAAGCTCTGGGGTGGCCGGTTCGCCGGCGGTCCCTCTCCCGAGCTGGACGCGCTGTCGCGCTCCACCCACTTCGACTGGCGCCTCACGCCGTACGACCTGGCCGGCTCCCGCGCCCACGCCAACGCGCTGCACCGCGCCGGCCTGCTCACCGACGCCGACCACGCCGAGCTGCTGCGCGGCCTCGACGTGCTGGGGGAGCGCTACGCCGCGGGCGAGCTGCACCCGGGACCCGGGGACGAGGACGTGCACGGCGCGCTGGAGCGGCTGCTGCTCGACGAGGTCGGCCCCGACGTCGGCGGCCGGCTGCGGGCCGGGCGCAGCCGCAACGACCAGATCGCGACCCTGTTCAAGGTCTTCCTGCGCGAGCACGCCGCGGTCGTGGCCGGGCAGGTGCTCGACCTGGTCGACGTGCTCGCCACCCAGGCGGGCGAGCACCTCGGCGAGACGCCGACCGTGATGCCCGGCCGCACCCACCTGCAGCACGCCCAGCCGGTGCTGCTGGCCCACCACCTGATGGCCCACGCCTGGCCGCTGCTGCGCGACGTGGCCCGCCTCGCCGACTGGGACTCCCGCGTCGCCGCGGACTCGCCGTACGGCTCCGGCGCGCTCGCGGGCCAGAGCCTCGGGCTCGACCCGACGCAGGTCGCCGCCGAGCTCGGCTTCTCCGGGTCCAGCGCCAACTCCCTGGACGGCACCGCATCGCGCGACTTCGTCGCCGAGTTCGCCTTCGTCGCCGCGCAGATCGGCGTGGACATCAGCCGGCTGGCCGAGGAGGTCATCCTCTGGTCGACCCGGGAGTTCGGCTTCGTGACGCTGCACGACTCCTGGTCGACCGGGTCGAGCATCATGCCGCAGAAGAAGAACCCCGACATCGCCGAGCTCGCGCGCGGCAAGGCGGGGCGGCTGATCGGCAACCTCTCCGGCCTGCTCGCGACGTTGAAGGCCCTGCCGCTCGCCTACAACCGCGACCTGCAGGAGGACAAGGAGCCGGTCTTCGACTCCGTCGACACCCTCGAGGTGCTCCTCCCCGCGTTCACGGGGATGGTCGCGACCTTGGTCTTCGACCGCGACCGGCTCGCCGAGCTGGCGCCGCAGGGGTTCTCCCTGGCCACCGACATCGCGGAGTGGCTGGTGCGCGAGAACGTCCCGTTCCGCATCGCCCACGAGGTCGCCGGCGCCTGCGTGCGTCGCTGCGAGGAGCTGGGCTGCGAGCTGCACGAGCTCACCGACGAGCAGTTCGCGGAGATCTCCCCGCACCTGACGCCGGGGGTGCGTGAGGTGCTCACCGTCGAGGGGTCGGTCGCCTCGCGCTCGGGTCGCGGTGGCACCGCACCGGTGCGGGTGCGTGAGCAGCTCGACGAGCTCCGCGCCGCCGTCGCCGCGCACCGCGAGCGGCTCGTCTCCTGAGCCGACCCGCACCGATGACCAGCCGCGCCGACCTGCTCGCCGCCCTTCAGGGGCCGGTGGAGCAGGTCGCGCCGCGTCTGCTCGGTGCCGAGCTGCGCCACGGACCCGTGGCGATCCGGCTCACCGAGGTCGAGGCGTACGCCGGCCCGGCGGACCCCGGGTCCCACGCCTTCCGCGGGCCCACGAAGCGCAACGCGACGATGTTCGGCCCGCCCGGTCGCCTGTACTGCTACTTCACCTACGGCATGCACGTGTGCTGCAACGTGGTCACCGGTCCCGAGGGGGACCCGAGCGCGGTGCTGCTGCGTGCCGGCGAGGTGGTGGACGGCATCGAGGTGGTGCGGGAGCGTCGCCCGCGCAGCAGCGACCGCGACCTGGTCCGCGGCCCCGCACGCCTGTGCCAGGCGCTCGGCATCTCGCTGGAGCACGACGGCACCGACCTGGTCGACGGGCCGATACGGCTCGTCCTCCCGGCGCCCGGCGACGGCGAGGCCCGGGAGGACGACGTGATGAGCGGGCCGCGGGTCGGCCTGCGCGGCGCCCCGGAGCGGCCCTGGCGGTTCTGGCTCGCGGGGGAGCGCAGCGTCTCTGCCTACCGCCCGGCGAAGCCGCGCTGACCGCGCCGTACGGCGCCGGACGAGGTCACAGCCCCCCGGTTTGGCACCTCCGCAGCCCGGGTGTAATGTTTCTTCTCGCCGCAGCACGCGGCTCCGAGAACCGGGCCTCTGGCCGCGGCGAAGACGGAGCAGCAGTCTCGGCAGCAGGATCATCAGCTCGGCCAGGCCGAGTTGACCGGCTCGCCAAGATCCGGTAAGTTTCTGCAGGTTGCCCCGACAGAGAAGCCGCAAGGCCGATCACCGGGTGTGTCTGATCCTTGAGAACTCAACAGTGTGTCATATAGTCGACGAATTAGTTTGTTATGCCCCGTCGACACTCATCCATGGCTTCGGTCTTGGTGGTGTTGATGGTTTCTTTGACAATGATTCTGGTTAGACAATTTTTGTCAGCTAGTTTCTCCTGTCAGGGGCATCTCTTTTTCCATGACTGCTCGTGAGGGTGGTTGTGGGTGTTGTTTTCAACGGAGAGTTTGATCCTGGCTCAGGACGAACGCTGGCGGCGTGCTTAACACATGCAAGTCGAGCGGTAAGGCCCTTTCGGGGGTACACGAGCGGCGAACGGGTGAGTAACACGTGAGTAATCTGCCCTGCGCTTCGGGATAACCATCGGAAACGGTGGCTAATACCGGATATGACAACCTACCGCATGGTGGGTTGTGGAAAGTTTTTTCGGCGCAGGATGTGCTCGCGGCCTATCAGCTTGTTGGTGAGGTAATGGCTCACCAAGGCTTCGACGGGTAGCCGGCCTGAGAGGGTGACCGGCCACACTGGGACTGAGACACGGCCCAGACTCCTACGGGAGGCAGCAGTGGGGAATATTGGACAATGGGCGGAAGCCTGATCCAGCAACGCCGCGTGAGGGATGACTGCCTTCGGGTTGTAAACCTCTTTCAGTACCGACGAAGCGCAAGTGACGGTAGGTACAGAAGAAGCACCGGCCAACTACGTGCCAGCAGCCGCGGTAATACGTAGGGTGCGAGCGTTGTCCGGAATTATTGGGCGTAAAGGGCTCGTAGGCGGTTTGTCACGTCGGGAGTGAAAACTCAGGGCTTAACTCTGAGCTGGCTTCCGATACGGGCAGACTAGAGGTATGCAGGGGAGAACGGAATTCCTGGTGTAGCGGTGAAATGCGCAGATATCAGGAGGAACACCGGTGGCGAAGGCGGTTCTCTGGGCATTACCTGACGCTGAGGAGCGAAAGTGTGGGGAGCGAACAGGATTAGATACCCTGGTAGTCCACACCGTAAACGTTGGGCGCTAGGTGTGGGGCCTATTCCATGGGTTCCGTGCCGCAGCTAACGCATTAAGCGCCCGCCTGGGGAGTACGGCCGCAAGGCTAAAACTCAAAGGAATTGACGGGGGCCCGCACAAGCGGCGGAGCATGCGGATTAATTCGATGCAACGCGAAGAACCTTACCTGGGTTTGACATATGCCGGAAAGCTCTAGAGATAGAGCCCCTTTTAGTCGGTATACAGGTGGTGCATGGCTGTCGTCAGCTCGTGTCGTGAGATGTTGGGTTAAGTCCCGCAACGAGCGCAACCCTCGTCCTATGTTGCCAGCACGTTATGGTGGGGACTCATAGGAGACTGCCGGGGTCAACTCGGAGGAAGGTGGGGATGACGTCAAGTCATCATGCCCCTTATGTCCAGGGCTTCACGCATGCTACAATGGCCGGTACAAAGGGCTGCGATCCCGTGAGGGGGAGCGAATCCCAAAAAGCCGGTCTCAGTTCGGATTGGGGTCTGCAACTCGACCCCATGAAGTCGGAGTCGCTAGTAATCGCAGATCAGCAACGCTGCGGTGAATACGTTCCCGGGCCTTGTACACACCGCCCGTCACGTCACGAAAGTCGGCAACACCCGAAGCCGGTGGCCTAACCCCTTGTGGGAGGGAGCCGTCGAAGGTGGGGCTGGCGATTGGGACGAAGTCGTAACAAGGTAGCCGTACCGGAAGGTGCGGCTGGATCACCTCCTTTCTAAGGAGCACACGCCCCGACAACCGGCGCCTGTTCGGTTGCGCATGGTGGTGTTCACTAGTGGAATCGTCGATGAAGGCTGTGCCTCGTGCCTGTCTTTCGCTTTAGTACTGCCTCATGCTTTTGGGTGTGGGGTGTGGAACGTGGTGGGGATGGGTGTGGGGGATGGTCGTGTGACACACTGTTGAGCTTTGAGGGATCAGCCCGAGTTTTGGGTTGTGAGCTCGATGCCTCCTTCGGTTGCTGCCCTGTAGTTGGGGTGGTGGTGGTTGGTGGGTTGGTTGTTTGTGAACTGGATAGTGGACGCGAGCATCTTGTGTGACACACGTTGTGTGTTGCGCATATTGCAATTAAGTCTTTGTAGTTTTTGTTGAGTGTTTGTGAGACAAGCTATGAAGGGCACATGGTGGATGCCTTGGCATCAAGAGCCGATGAAGGACGTAGGAGCCTGCGATAAGCCCCGGGGAGTTGGCAACCAAGCTGTGATCCGGGGGTGTCCGAATGGGGAAACCCAGCTGGAGTCATGTCCAGTTACCTGCACCTGAATATATAGGGTGTGTGGAGGGAACGCCGGGAAGTGAAACATCTCAGTACCGGTAGGAAGAGAAAACAATAGTGATTCCGAGAGTAGTGGCGAGCGAAATCGGATCAGGCTAAACCTCATGCGTGTGATACCCGGCAGGGGTTGCGTATGGGGGGTTGTGGGACCATTCAGGGTCGTCTGCCGGCGATCCAGACAGTAAGAAACCACAGTTGAAGTCGAATTCCATTGGAAAGTGGAGCCGTAGAGGGTGATAGCCCCGTAGGTGTAAGGCTGTGGCTGTCGAGTGGGATCCCAAGTAACACGGAACCCCTGAAATTCCGTGTGAATCTGGCAGGACCACCTGTTAAGCCTAAATACTCCTTGATGACCGATAGCGGACAAGTACCGTGAGGGAAAGGTGAAAAGTACCCCTGGCGGGGAGTGAAATAGTACCTGAAACCATGTGCCTACAATCCGTCGGAGCGAGGTCTTGTGCCTTGTGACGGCGTGCCTTTTGAAGAATGAGCCTGCGAGTTTGCGGTGTGTTGCGAGGTTAACCCGTGTGGGGAAGCCGTAGCGAAAGCGAGTCCGAATAGGGCGTTTCAGTAGCGCGCTCAAGACCCGAAGCGAAGTGATCTATCCATGGGCAGGTTGAAGCGCGGGTAAGACCGCGTGGAGGACCGAACCCACTTAGGTTGAAAACTGAGGGGATGACCTGTGGATAGGGGTGAAAGGCCAATCAAACTTCGTGATAGCTGGTTCTCCCCGAAATGCATTTAGGTGCAGCGTCGCGTGTTTCTTGCCGGAGGTAGAGCACTGGATAGCTAATGGGCCCTACAAGGTTACTGACGTTAGCCAAACTCCGAATGCCGGTAAGTGAGAGCGCGGCAGTGAGACTGCGGGGGATAAGCTCCGTAGTCGAGAGGGAAACAGCCCAGACCATCAGCTAAGGCCCCTAAGCGGTGACTAAGTGGAAAAGGATGTGGAGTCGCAGTGACAACCAGGAGGTTGGCTTGGAAGCAGCCACCCTTGAAAGAGTGCGTAATAGCTCACTGGTCAAGTGATTCCGCGCCGACAATGTAGCGGGGCTCAAGTCATCCGCCGAAGCTATGGCATTCGCACCCACCTTGTGTGGAGAGCCCGAAAGGGTGTGTGGATGGGTAGGGGAGCGTCGTGTCGCGGGTGAAGCCGCAGAGTGATCTAGTGGTGGATGCGACACGAGTGAGAATGCAGGCATGAGTAGCGAATCAGGAGTGAGAAACTCCTGCGCCGAATGATCAAGGGTTCCAGGGTCAAGCTAATCTGCCCTGGGTAAGTCGGGACCTAAGGCGAGGCCGACAGGCGTAGTCGATGGACAACGGGTTGATATTCCCGTACCGGCAAAGTAGCGCCCATGACGAACCTGGTGATGCTAACCATCTGAAACCGCAGTTATCGACTCCTTCGGGAGAAGAGGCTGCGGCGTAGCGTGGGACCCGAACTGGTAGTAGTCAAGCGATGGGGTGACGCAGGAAGGTAGTCGAACCGTACCGATGGTTGTGTACGGCCAAGCATGTAGGGAGCCGCCTAGGCAAATCCGGGTGGCTGACTTTGATGTCGATCCTGAGGTGTGATGGGGACCCAATTGGGGAAGTCGGTGATCCTATGCTGTCGAGAAAAACCTCTAGCGAGCTATGCGCCGCCCGTACCCCAAACCGACTCAGGTGATCAGGTAGAGAATACCAAGGCGATCGAGCGAACCACGGTTAAGGAACTCGGCAAAATGCCCCCGTAACTTCGGGAGAAGGGGGGCCCGGATCGTGTACCCACTTGCTGGGGAAGCGTGAAGGGCCGCAGAGACCAGGCCCAAGCGACTGTTTACTAAAAACACAGGTCCGTGCTAAGTCGTAAGACGATGTATACGGACTGACTCCTGCCCGGTGCTGGAAGGTTAAGGGGACCGGTTAGAACGCAAGTTCGAAGCTGAGAACTTAAGCCCCAGTAAACGGCGGTGGTAACTATAACCATCCTAAGGTAGCGAAATTCCTTGTCGGGTAAGTTCCGACCTGCACGAATGGAGTAACGACTTGGGCGCTGTCTCAACCGTGGACTCGGCGAAATTGCACTACGAGTAAAGATGCTCGTTACGCGCGGCAGGACGGAAAGACCCCGGGACCTTTACTATAGTTTGGTATTGGTGTTTGGTTCGGCTTGTGTAGGATAGGTGGGAGACTGTGAAGTGGCCACGCCAGTGGTTGTGGAGTCATCGTTGAAATACCACTCTGGTCGTACTAGATGTCTAACCTAGGTCCGTAATCCGGATCAGGGACAGTGCCTGATGGGTAGTTTAACTGGGGTGGTTGCCTCCTAAAATGTAACGGAGGCGCTCAAAGGTTCCCTCAGCCTGGTTGGCAATCAGGTGTTGAGTGTAAGTGCACAAGGGAGCTTGACTGTGAGACAGACATGTCGAGCAGGGACGAAAGTCGGAACTAGTGATCCGGCGTCGGCATGTGGAAGCGGCGTCGCTCAACGGATAAAAGGTACCCCGGGGATAACAGGCTGATCTTCCCCAAGAGTCCATATCGACGGGATGGTTTGGCACCTCGATGTCGGCTCGTCGCATCCTGGGGCTGGAGCAGGTCCCAAGGGTTGGGCTGTTCGCCCATTAAAGCGGCACGCGAGCTGGGTTTAGAACGTCGTGAGACAGTTCGGTCCCTATCCGCCGCGCGCGCAGGAAACTTGAGAAAGGCTGTCCCTAGTACGAGAGGACCGGGATGGACGAACCTCTGGTGTGCCAGTTGTCCCGCCAGGGGCACGGCTGGTTGGCTACGTTCGGAAGTGATAACCGCTGAATGCATCTAAGCGGGAAGCACGTTTCAAGATGAGGTTTCCCACCCGGTTAACGGGGTAAGGCCCCCAGCAGAACACTGGGTTGATAGGCCGGAGGTGTACAGCAGCAATGCCTAGCCGACCGGTACTAATAGGCCGAGGGCTTGTCTTACACTCACTTTACTGAAACTATCAAGACAACCGCGCAATTGATCGCGTCCACGATCCAACACAACACCACATGCACAACATGTGAATAGTGGCTTGGCTCCCCAGATACACACCCCAACTTTTTGCGGCGGGTGTTGATGGGTGGAGTCGATAGAGTTACGGCGGCCATAGCGAAAGGGAAACACCCGGTCCCATCCCGAACCCGGAAGTTAAGCCTTTCAGCGCCGATGGTACTGCAACCGAGAGGTTGTGGGAGAGTAGGACGCCGCCGGACAATAATTCACAGAACGGGTCGCACCCCACGGGGTGCGACCCGTTCTGCTATTTGCGCGCCCGCACACAGGCCAGTTGCCGTGCACAGGGCGTGCTGGTGCGCAGGTCGTACCCAGGGCGCGGGCGGCGCGCCGAGGTTGTCGGTGCGCGGTCGCAGGGTGGGTCGCGGAGGTGAGGTCCGATGGACTCAGAGACGACGAGGGCCCGCGCGGACGGGGACGTCGAGGAGGGGCGCAACGAGGTGCGGCTGGTCGGCCGGGTCTCGCAGGCACCCGAGGAGCGCGAGCTGCCGAGCGGGGACAGCGTGCTGCTGTTTCGTCTGGTGGTGGCCCGCACCGGCGACCTGCGCGGGTCGCGCCAGCGCGTCGACGTGCTCGACTGCGCGGTGTGGGGCGGGCGGGTGCGCGCGGCAGCGCGGGCCTGGTGCGCCGGTGACGTGGTGGAGCTGAGCGGTGCGGTGCGTCGCCGGTTCTTCCGGGCTGGTGCCGGCCCGGCGTCGCGCTATGAGATCGAGGTGCTCAGCGGGCGACGGGTCCGTCGCGCAGCGCGCGGATGAGCAGCCCCGGTGTCGGCTTCGGCTGGAACGACGTCGCCTTCTCGGGCAGCAGCCGGCCGGTGGTCGCGATCCGGGTGACCAGGTCGAGGTCGACCGCGGGCATCAGCACCGCCACGGTCCGGCCCGGGCGCGCCTCGGTGAGGGCGGACTCGACCGTGTGCCGGTACTCCGCAGGCGGGGGACTGCCCAGGCGGGCCGGCAGCAGGTCCTGGTGCAGGATCTCCACGGCCGCACGGTCGGCGGTGGAGGCCACGGCCAGGATCGCCCACTGGCGCCCGTCGGTGGCCACGACGGATGTCGGGCCGAGCGCGGTCAGTGCCTCGCGGCGGGTGACGTAGGTGAAGCCGATGCCGGCGGTGCGGGCCGCGCTGGTCAGCGACTCCAGGCTGGTGCCGGGAAGCACCCGGTGGATCGGCCCGAGGAACAGGGGTGTGTCGTCCTGGTCGACCAGCATCGCCAGGCCGGTGTCGCGGTCACCTCCACGGGTCCTGTCCTGCAGCGCCAGGTAGGCGGCGTAGCGGTGGTGGCCGTCGGCGATCAGCACCCGGGTGGTGGCGAGCGCCTCTGCGATGAGGTCCAGGTGCGCGGGGTCGCGCACCGCCCAGAGCCGGTGGTGCTGGTCGTGGTGGTCGGCGAAGGTCGCCAGCGGGTCGGACTCGCGCACGGTGGCCAGCAGTTCGCGCAGCCGGGCGGACCCGCGGTGCACGAGCAGGATGGGGGCCGGGTCGACCTCCATGTGCTCCATGCGCTCGGCGAGCTGCTCGACCTGGTCGCAGTGGACGCCCTCGTGCGGCAGCACCGCCTGCTCGCCGGGGTCCTCGGCGCGACGCGAGACGTCCAGAGCACCGACGAGACCGCGGACGGTGATGCCGGCGGTGGTGTACTCGTGCAGGTAGAGCCCGGGGGTCGCGTCGTGCGTCAGGCGCCCCTGCGCGGCCCAGCGGCTCAGCAGCTCCTCGACCCGGGCGCCCGGGCGGGCCAGGGCGCGTTCCACAGTGCCGCGGGGCCCGCGGGCCGGGGGCAGCATGAGGGCGCGGAAGGGCAGCAGGCGCAGTGGGCGGGCGACGTGCGGTGGCACGACCACGGCGCGGGAGCTCATCGGAGCATCGTAGGGTGCTGCGGCAACCAGCTCGCGGCAGGAAGGCAGGAGATGCTCGAGTCATCGCACGAGCCGCTCGACCAGCGCTACGACCTGGTCATGCTCGACCTCGACGGCGTGGTCTACATCGGTGGCGCCGCGGTGCCCGGAGCAGCGACGCACCTGGCGCACACCCGGGCGAGCGGACCCCGGCTGGCGTTCATCACCAACAACGCCTCTCGCACCCCCGAGACGGTCGCGGCGCAGCTCCGCTCGCTCGGTGTGGAGGCGCTCGCGGACGACGTGGTGACCTCCGCCCAGGCGGCCTCTCGCCTGCTGCTGGAGCGCTTCGGCGCCGGGGCACGGGTCGTGCTGCTCGGCGCGGAGGGACTGCGCGCCGCGCTGGAGAGCGACGGCCTGGTGCCGGTTGGCGTGGAGGACGACGCGGTCGCGCTGGCCACGGGCTACGGCCCCGACGTGCTGTGGCGCGACGTGATGCGCGCGGCGGTCCGGGTGCGCGACGGGCTGCCCTGGGTCGCCAGCAACACCGACATGAGCATCCCCACGGCGTACGGCGTGGCGCCGGGCCACGGGGTGCTGGTCGAGACCATCCGGCGCTTCGCCGACGTCGGGCCGCTCGTCGCGGGCAAGCCCGAGCGGCCGCTGCTCGATGAGACCGTGCGCCGCGTCGGCGGCGCTCGTCCCCTGATGGTGGGCGACCGTCTCGACACCGACATCGAGGGCGCCCGGCGCCTCGGCATCGACAGCCTGCTGGTGCTCACCGGCGTCACCGGGCTGGCCGAGCTGGTCAGCGCGCCGGTGCCGATGCGCCCGACCTTCATCGGCACCGACCTGGGGGCGCTCGGGACGCCGCACGAGGCGCCGCAGTCGGTGGACGGGCGCGCGGTGCTCGGCGGCTGGACCGCCGGCGTCGAGGACGGCCGTCTGGTGGTGCATGGCGAGGGCGATGCCGAGGCCTGGTGGCGGGTGGTGGCGACCGTGGCCTGGGCCCACCTGGACGCCACCGGCGTGGTGATCGACACGGCCGGCCTGACCGCGCCCGCTCCGGGTCCTGCCGGTCCGCAGCGGTAGCCTCGGGGCATGACTGAGACCGGCGCCGAGCAGCCCGAAGGACCGGCGCAGACCGGGGTCGCCAGCGTCGACGAGGTCCTCGCGAGCGTCGAGGCCCTGGCCGGACGCCCGCTCGAGGAGCACGTCGCCGTGTTCGAGCACGCCCACGAGCGGCTGCGCAGCGCCCTCGACGTCCAGCCCCCGCAGCCGGGCGCCCCGCGCCCCGGCGCGGACGCCTGAGGGGGACGCAGGTGCCTCCGCGTCGTCTCCGTCTCGACGCCGAGCTGGTCCGTCGTGGCCTGGCCCGGTCCCGTGAGCACGCCAGCGAGCTGATCGCCGCCGGGCGGGTCAAGGTGCAGGGCGCTGTGGCGTCCAAGCCGGCGACCGGGGTGACCACCGACGTCGCCCTCGTGGTGGCCGATGATCCGGACCGCCCCGACTACGTCTCGCGCGGCGGGCACAAGCTGGCCGGCGCGCTGGCCGCCTTCGAGCCGCTCGGCCTGCGGGTGGAGGGGCGTCGCTGCCTCGACGCCGGGGCGTCCACCGGCGGCTTCACCGACGTGCTGCTGCGCCACGGCGCCGCCCAGGTGGTGGCCGTCGACGTCGGCTACGGCCAGCTCGCCTGGCGCATCCAGCAAGACGACAGGGTCGTGGTCCACGACCGCACCAACGTCCGCGAGCTCAGCGTCGAGCTGATCGGTGGCAGCGTCGACCTGGTCGTCGGCGACCTGTCCTTCATCTCCCTCGAGATCGTCCTGGACGCGCTGCTCGGCGTGACCGCCGAGGACGGCGACCTCGCCCTGATGGTCAAGCCCCAGTTCGAGGTCGGCAAGGACCGGGTCGGCAAGGGCGGCGTCGTGCGCGACCTGGGCCTGCGCCACGAGGCGGTGCTCGGCGTCGCCGAGGCGGCCGGTCGCCGCGGCTGGGGCGCCCGCGCGGTCGTGACCAGCCCGCTGCCGGGTCCCTCGGGCAACGTGGAGTTCTTCCTCTGGCTGCGCCGGGGCCCGGCCACCATCGGCAGCGAGGAGATCCGCGCGGAGGTCGAGCGCGGCCCGGGCGAGGACGTCCCCAGCACCCCGAGCCGTGGCGCGACGTCGTCGGTGCCTGGTGAGAGGGTGGAGCCATGACCCGCCGCGTCCTGCTGCTCACGCATACCGGTCGCGACGAGGCCCGCGATGTCGCCCGTGCCTGTGCCAAGGCGCTCACCGGTCACGGCATCGTCGTGCGGCTGCCGGCGGCGGAGGCGCACGACCTCGATCTCGACCCCGAGGCCTTCGACCCGCCGCTGGAGCTCACCACCGCCGAGCAGAGCGCCGGCGACGACTGCGAGCTCGCGCTGGTCATCGGCGGTGACGGCACGATCCTGCGCGCCGTCGAGATCACCCACGACAGCGGCACCCCGGTGCTCGGGGTCAACCTCGGCCACGTCGGCTTCCTGGCCGAGGCCGAGCACGACGACGTGGAGTCCACGATCGAGGCGATCGTCCAGCGCCGCTACAGCGCCGAGGACCGCCTGGCACTCGACGTCCGGGTCTACCAGGACGGGGAGCTGGTGACCTCCACCTTCGCGCTCAACGAGGCGAGCGTGGAGAAGGCGGCCCGTGAGCGGATGATCGAGGTCGTGGTGGAGGTCGACGGTCGGCCGCTCTCTCGCTGGGGCTGCGACGGCGTCGTCTGCGCGACGCCGACCGGCTCCACGGCGTACAACTTCAGCGCCGGCGGGCCCGTGGTGTGGCCCGGCGTCGAGGCCCTGCTGATGGTGCCGATCAGCGCCCACGCGCTGTTCGCGCGTCCGATGGTGGTGGCACCCACGTCGGTGCTGGCCGTCGAGCTGATCGCGCGCACCGACGGGCGCGGCGTGCTGTGGTGCGACGGGCGCCGCGCGGTCGACCTGCCGCCCGGGGCCCGGATCGAGGTACGCCGCGGGGACACCCCGGTGCGCCTGGTGCGCCTGCACGAGGCGCCGTTCACCGATCGGCTGGTGGCCAAGTTCGGCCTCTCGGTCGAGGGCTGGCGCGGATCCGCGGAACGACGTCGACGACAGGTGCCCGATGCTTGAGGAGATCCGGATCCAGTCGCTGGGAGTCATCGACTTCTCCACCCTCGAGCTGGGCCCCGGCCTGACCGTGATCACCGGTGAGACCGGAGCGGGCAAGACCATGATCGTCACCGCCCTGGGGCTGCTGCTCGGCGGTCGCGCCGACAGCGGCGCCGTGCGCACAGGCGCCCGGTCCGCGCGGGTCGAGGGCGTCGTGGCCACCTGTGCGCTGCCGCACTTCGCGGCCGCGGTCGAGGAGGCCGGCGGCGAGGTCGAGGACGGCCGGGTCGTGCTCGCCCGCAACGTGTCCGCCGAGGGCCGCTCGCGCGCCTACGTCGGCGGGGCCGGGGTGCCGGTGGCGACCCTGGGCCGGCTCACCGAGCCGCTGGTGGCGGTGCACGGGCAGTCCGACCAGCACCGGCTGCTGCAGCCGCGCGCCCAGCGCGATGCTCTCGACCGCTTCGGCGGCGCGGACACCGCCGGGCTGGTCGCGGCCTACGCCGACCTGTTCACCCGCCTCGCCGCGACCGAGCGCGAGCTCGCCGACGTCGTCGCGCACGCCCGCGACCGTGCCCGCGAGGCCGACCTGCTGCGCTTCGGCCTCGACGAGGTCGAGCAGGTCTCGCCGGAGCCGGGGGAGGACGACGCACTGGCGGCCGAGGAGACCCGCCTCGGGTTCGCCGACACCCTGCGCCTGGCCGCCGAGCAGGCCCGCGAGGCGCTCTCCAGCGAGGACGGCTCCCCGGACGCCCTCGCCACCGTGACCGCCGCCCGCACCGCGCTGGAGGGCGTGCGTGAGCACGACACCGAGGCGGGCGAGCTCGCCGACCGGCTCGCGGAGATCTCCTACCTGCTCTCCGACGCCGCTGCCGACGTGGCGTCCTACGCCTCGCGCATCGACACCGACCCCGCCCGCCTCGCGGCGGTGTCCGAGCGCCGGGCCGCGCTGACCGCCCTGACCCGCAAGTACGGCGAGAGCATCGATGAGGTGCTCGCCTGGGCCGAGACCTCCGCGCGGCGGCTGCTCGAGCTCGACGGCACCGACGAGCGGATCGAGCAGCTGCGCGCCGCGCAGGAGCAGCTGCGCGTCGAGCTGGCGGCTGCCGCCGCCGCGCTGTCCGAGGCCCGCCAGGCCTCGGCGGCCCAGCTCGCCGAGGCCGTCACCGGCGAGCTACGGCTGCTCGCCATGCCGCACGCCCGGGTGAGCATCGAGGTGCGCCAGCACGAGGTCGACGCGCCGGCCGCCCCCGCACCGGGCGGTCCGCTGCGCGTCGGCAAGCGCTGGCTGCGCTACGCGCCGTCCGGCATCGACGAGGTGGAGTTCCTGCTCGCCGCCAACGTCGGCTCCGAGCCGCGCCCGCTCGGCAAGGGCGCGTCCGGTGGTGAGCTCTCGCGGGTGATGCTCGCCCTCGAGGTCGCCCTCGCCGGCACCAGCCCGGTGCCGACCTTCGTCTTCGACGAGGTCGACGCCGGCGTCGGCGGCACCTCCGCGGTCGAGATCGGACGCCGCCTCGCGCGGCTGGCCCAGAGCGCCCAGGTCCTCGTGGTCACCCACCTCCCGCAGGTGGCGGCGTACGCCGACCGCCACGTGGTGGTGCAGAAGTCCCAGGACGGGTCGGTGACCAGCTCCGGGCTCACCGTGCTGGACCACGAGCAACGGGTCAGCGAGCTGTCCCGGATGCTGGCCGGCATGACGGAGTCCGACACCGCGCTCGCCCACGCCCGCGAGCTGCTCGAGGTCGCCGCACCCGTCCGCGCCCTCGGCTGAGCCCGGGGGCGGGCGGCGTGAGGACGACCACATCGACGCGCCCACGCCGCGCACGTCCGGAGGACGGCCCTCCCGGTTTGTGACACTGGCAGAGCCATGAAGTCCCTTGCTCGCACCCGGTCCGCAACCGCCCCTCCCGGTGTCGTCGGAACCGCCCGCGTCGCCCGTCGCGCGGGCGCTCTGCTGCCGCGTCTTCGCCCCGGCGACATCGCGGTCATCGATCACCTCGACCTCGACCGCGACACCGCTCGCGCTCTCCTCGACGCCCGTGTCGGCGCCGTCCTCAACGCCGCCCCGATGCTGTCGGGGCGCTACCCCAGCCAGGGCGCCGCGCTGCTCGCCGAGGCGGGGGTGCTGCTCGTCGAGGACGCCGGACCCGGTGTGCTCGCCGACGTGCGCGACGGCGGCGTCGTCCGTCTCCACGAGGGCGCCGTGCACCTCGGCGACGACGCGGACGCGCCGGCGCTCGCCACCGGGCAGGTGGTCGATGCCGAGACCCTGCGCGCCCGCATGGAGCAGGCACGCGGCGGTCTGAGCGCCCAGCTGGACAGCTTCACCCGCAACGCCGCGGAGTTCCTGCGCCAGGAGGAGGACCTCCTGCTCCACGGCCGCGGCCTGCCGCGGCCGGCGACCCGGATGTCCGGGCGCTCGGTGGTCGTCGTGGTGCCGGGCCACGACCACCTCGCCGAGCTGCGCGCCGCCCGCGTCTGGCTGCGCGAGCAGGCGCCGGTCGTCATCGCCGTCGGGCGCGCCGGGGACGACCTGGGCGAGCGCCGCCAGCGTGTCGACGTCCTGGTCGTCGACGCCTCCGACGAGGCCGCGATGCCGTCCGCGCAGACCCTCAAGGCCGCCCGCGAGGTGGTGCTGCGCGTCGAGCGTGGCCGCCCGGCCCCGGTCGACCCGCTGATGCGGATGGGGATCAGCCCCTCCGTCGTGACCACGGGGGCCACCGCCGAGGACGTCGCGCTGCTGCTGGCCGACGCCGCGGACGCCGCGCTCGTCGTCGGGGTGGGCATGAACGCCACACTGACCGACTTCCTCGACCGGCAGCGCTCCGGCCTGCCCAGCACCTTCCTGACCCGCCTCAAGCTCGGCCCGCGCCTGGTCGACGCCGCCGCGGTGCCGCGGCTGTACTCCGGCCGCGTCCGCCCCCACCACCTGCTGCTGGTCATGCTCGCCGGCCTCGTCGCCCTCGCGGCGGCGGTCGGCGTCACGCCGGTCGGCCAGGAGTGGTTCGACCAGCTCTCCGAACTCTTCGAAGGATTCCTCGGTTGATCTCCTACCGCCAGCACGTCGTCTCGCTCGTCGCCGTATTCCTCGCCCTGGCCGTGGGGGTGGTGCTGGGCGGGGGCCCGCTCAGCGAGCTCGGCCGCGACGACTCCGCCACCGCCGCCGACGGCCTCGGGCCGGGTGAGGAGCGCACCCTCACCTTCGCCGAGGACTTCGCCGCCACCGCCGCCCCGCAGCTGTACGACGGGGGCCTGCGCGGGCGCTCGGTCGCCCTGCTGACCGCCCCCGGCGTGGACGAGGAGGCGGTCAGCGGGCTGACCGCCCAGATCGAGGCGGCGGGCAGCAGCCTGGCCGGTCGTTACGACCTCGGCACCGAGCTGGTCTCCGGCTCCTCCAAGACGCTCGTGGACACCCTCGGCACCCAGCTGGTCGAGCAGGTCGACAGCGGCCTGGTCGACGCCGAGGCCACGACGTACGTGCGTATCGGCCAGTTCCTGGGCCGCGCGGTGGCGACCACCGGCGCCCCGCAGCGCCCGAGCACCGACGCGGAGACGGTCCGTCAGAGCCTGGTCGCCGGCGAGCTGCTCACCGCGACCGACGAGGACGCCCGCCTGGCCCCGCTCGTGCTGCTGGTCCTCGGTGACGACGCCGAGCCCACCGTGCTGGCCGGCCTGGTGTCCGGTCTGGCCACGACCGCGACCGGCGTCGTGGTCGCCGGCGACAGCGGCGCGGCCACCAGCGGGGACCTCGCCGACCTGCGCGAGGACCCGGCTGCCACGCAGGTCACCACCGTCGACGGCATCGAGACGGTGCTCGGTCAGGTGACGGCGGTGCTGGCCCTCGTGCGTGAGATCGACGGCACAGGCGGGTCTTTCGGTGCGGCGGGTGAGGCGGGACCGGTCCCTCTGGGATAGCATGGAATCCCGTGAAGCCCGGGACCCAGACCAAGCACATCTTCGTCACTGGAGGCGTCGCCTCCTCGCTCGGCAAGGGACTCACGGCCTCGAGCCTGGGCCGCTTGCTGCGCTCGCGCGGACTGCGCGTGACCATGCAGAAGCTCGACCCCTATCTCAACGTGGACCCGGGGACGATGAACCCCTTCCAGCACGGTGAGGTCTTCGTCACCAACGACGGAGCCGAGACCGACCTGGACATCGGCCACTACGAGCGATTCCTCGACACCGACCTCAACCAGATCGCCAACGTCACGACCGGCCAGGTCTACTCGAGCGTGATCGCCAAGGAGCGCCGTGGCGACTACCTCGGCGACACCGTGCAGGTGATCCCGCACATCACCAACGAGATCAAGGACCGCATCCGCGCCATGGCCGGCGAGGGCGGCGACAGCGTCGACGTGGTGATCACCGAGGTCGGCGGCACGGTCGGCGACATCGAGTCGCTGCCGTTCCTCGAGGCGGCGCGCCAGGTGCGCCACGACGTCGGGCGCGACAACTGCTTCTTCATCCACGTCTCGCTGGTGCCCTACATCGGGCCCTCGCGCGAGCTCAAGACCAAGCCCACCCAGCACTCGGTCGCCGCGCTGCGCCAGGTCGGCATCCAGCCCGACGCGATCGTGTGCCGCGCCGACCGCGAGCTGCCCGAGGGCATCAAGGCCAAGATCGCGCTGATGTGCGACGTCGACACCGAGGCCGTCATCACCTGCGCGGACGCGCCCTCGATCTACGACATCCCCAAGGTGCTGCACCGCGAGGGCCTCGACGCCTACGTCGTACGCCGCCTGGACCTGCCGTTCCGCGACGTCGACTGGAGCCTGTGGGACGACCTGCTGCGCCGGGTGCACCACCCGAAGGAGGAGGTCACGGTCGCGCTGGTCGGCAAGTACATCGACCTGCCCGACGCCTACCTCTCGGTGGTCGAGGCGCTGCGCGCCGGCGGCTTCGCCAACGAGGCCAAGGTGAACATCCGCTGGATCGCCTCCGACGACTGCGCCACCCACGACGGCGCCGCGCGCCACCTGCACGACGTCGACGCGATCTGCGTGCCCGGCGGCTTCGGCATCCGCGGTCTCGAGGGCAAGCTCGGCGCCCTCACCTACGCGCGCACCAACAAGATCCCGACGCTCGGGCTGTGCCTGGGCCTGCAGTCGATGGTCATCGAGTACGCCCGCACCGAGCTCGGCCTGAGCCAGGCCGGCTCCACCGAGTTCGACCCGCAGACCCCCGAGCCGGTCATCGCCACGATGGCCGAGCAGGTCGACATCGTCGAGGGTGGCGGCGACCTCGGCGGCACGATGCGCCTGGGCCTCTACCCGGCGGTGCTCAAGGAGGGCTCGGTCGTGCGCGCGACGTACGGCGCGGCGCGCATCGAGGAACGGCACCGCCACCGCTACGAGGTCAACAACGCCTACCGCGAGCGCCTCGAGAAGGCCGGGCTGGTGTTCTCCGGCACCAGCCCCGACAACACCCTGGTGGAGTTCGTCGAGCTGCCGCGCGAGGTGCACCCGTACTACGTCTCCACCCAGGCGCACCCCGAGCTGCGCTCGCGCCCGACCCGCCCGCACCCGCTCTTCGCCGGCCTGGTGAAGGCGGCGCTGGCGCGCAAGGACGAGCTGCGCTTCCCGATCGAGGAGTCCGTCACCACGGAGGCCTGACACGGCACCGCGACGCATCGCGGCATGGGGGCCGGCTTGTACCGTGCCCCCATGACCGCGATCCCCACCCCGATCTCCGACGTCGACGAGCAGTGGCCGGTCGTGCGCAGCGCCGACCTGCACCGCGACGACTGGATCATGGCGCTGCGCGCCGACTGGGTGGACCGTCCCGACAGCCCCGACGAGGAGCCGTTCCGGCGCGTCGTGCTGGAGCACCCGGGCGCGGTGATCGTGCTCGCGGTCGACCAGGACGACGCGGGCGACCGGGTGCTGTGCCTGTGGCAGTACCGCCACGCGGTGGGGCGCCGCTTCCTCGAGCTGCCCGCCGGTCTGTGCGACGTCGAGGGCGAGGACCCGCTGGTCGGCGCCCAGCGCGAGCTGCGCGAGGAGACCGGCTACGAGGCCGAGGAGTGGGAGCACCTCACCTCGGCGTACACCTCACCCGGGATCCTCTCCGAGGTCGTGCACATCTATCTGGCCCGCGGGCTGCGCGAGGTGGGCCGCGGGGACTTCGTGCCGCACCACGAGGAGGCGGACATGCAGGTGCTGTGGGTGCCTGCCGAGGAGCTCATCGACGGTGTCCTGGCCGGTCGCGTCACCGACGCACCGGTGATCATGGCCACCCTGATCGCCCGCGGGCGCGGGCTGCTGGGTGGCGTGTCGAGCGAGAGGAGCGTGGCACGGTGAAGATCGGCGTCCCCACCGAGGTCAAGGTGCACGAGTACCGCGTCGCCATCACGCCGGTCGGCGTGCACGAGCTGGTGGCCGCCGGCCACGAGGTCTGGATCCAGTCCGGCGCCGGCGCCGGCTCGCTGATCCCCGACCAGGAGTACGCCGCCGCCGGGGCCCGGCTGTGCGCGGACCCCGACGAGCTGTGGGGCAGCGTCGACCTGGTGCTCAAGGTCAAGGAGCCGATCGCCGAGGAGTACCACCGGCTGCGCCCCGGGCTGGTGCTGTTCACCTACCTCCACCTCGCCGCCGACCAGCGGCTCACCGAGGAGCTGGTGGCCCGGGAGGTCACCGCGATCGCCTACGAGACCGTGCAGCTGGCCTCCGGTGCGCTGCCGCTGCTCTACCCGATGTCGGAGGTCGCCGGCTGTCTGGCGCCGCAGGTGGGCGCACACGCGCTGCTGCGCGCCGAGGGCGGCCGCGGCGTGCTGCTCGGCGGGGTCGGCGGGGTCGCCAATGCCAAGGTCGTGGTGATCGGGGGCGGGGTGGCCGGCCAGAACGCCGCCAACATCGCCCTCGGCATGGGCGCGGACGTGACGATCCTCGACAACGACCTGGACAAGCTGCGGATGTCGTTCTGGCGCTACCAGAACCGGGTGCACGGCCTGGCCTCCTCGCGCCTGGCCATCGAGCAGCAGGTCACCGAGGCCGACCTGGTGATCGGTGCGGTGCTGATCCCCGGCGCTCGCGCGCCCAAGCTGGTCAGCAACGAGCTGGTGGCCGCGATGAAGCCCGGCTCGGTGCTGGTCGACATCGCGGTGGACCAGGGCGGCTGCTTCGAGGACACCCGGCCCACCACCCACGCGGACCCGACGTACACCGTGCACGGCTCGACGTTCTACTGCGTGGCCAACATGCCCGGTGCGGTGCCGAACACCTCGACGTACGCGCTCACCAACGCCACGCTGCCCTACGTCGTCGCGCTGGCCGCCAAGGGCTGGCACCGCGCGTGCACCGAGGACGGCGCCCTGGCGCGCGGCCTGAGCACCCACGCGGGGCGGCTGACCAACGCCGCCGTCGGTGAGGCGACCGGGATCGACGCGATCGCGGTGACCGAGGCGCTCGCTGCCGGTGGCTGAGGTCTCCCGGGCGGTCCGCACCTATCTCGACCACCTCTCCGTCGAGCGCGGGCTCGCCGCCAACACGTTGCAGTCCTACCGGCGCGACCTGCGCCGCTACAGCGCCCACCTGGCCGCGGTCGGCATCACCGACCTCGACGAGGTCAGCGAGGCCACGGTCGCGGAGTTCCTGGCCCGGCTGCGCGAGGGCGACGAGGAGCACCCGCCGCTGAGCGCGACGTCCGCGGCCCGCACGGTGGTCGCGGTGCGCGGCTTCCACCGCTTCGCGGTCGCCGACGGGCTGGCCCAGGCCGACCCGGCCGCCGCGGTGAAGCCGCCGACGCCGGCCAAGCGGCTGCCCAAGGCGCTGCCGCTCTCCGACGTCGAGGCGATCCTCGAGGCCGCGGGCGCTCCCGGCACCGTGCTGGCGCTGCGCGACCGGGCCCTGCTCGAGGTGCTCTACGGCACCGGCGCCCGCATCTCCGAGGCGGTCGGGCTCGACGTCGACGACCTGGACTGGGGCCCAGGTGGCCTGGATGGTGGCCCGGCGGCGTCGGGGGAGGGGACGGTGCTGCTGCGCGGCAAGGGCGGCAAGGAGCGCCTGGTCCCCGTGGGCTCCTACGCCCGCGAGGCGGTTGCGGCCTACCTGGTGCGCGGGCGCCCCGCGCTGCTCGCCGAGGGCCGGGGGACCCCCGCGCTCTTCCTCAACGCGCGCGGCGGCCGGCTCTCGCGTCAGTCCGCCTGGGCGGTGCTCACCAAGGCCGCCGACCGGGCCGGCGTGACACGTGACGTCAGCCCGCACACGCTGCGCCACTCCTTCGCCACACACCTGCTCGACGGCGGCGCCGACGTACGCGTCGTGCAGGAACTCCTGGGGCACGCGTCGGTGACCACGACCCAGGTCTACACACTGGTCACCGTGGACAACCTGCGCGAGGTCTTCGCGACCGCACATCCGAGAGCACGGGACTGATGACTGAGACGAAGACCGACGGTGCCGCCTGGGTCCCCCGGGTCGACGACCCGGACCGGGTCTATGAGGCGATCACCGGCTGGGCCGCAGGCCAGGGCCTCGCGCTCTACCCGCACCAGGACGAGGCGGTCATCGAGCTGCTGGGCGGCAACAACGTGGTGCTGGCGACCCCCACCGGCTCCGGCAAGTCGCTGGTGGCGATCGGCGCGCACGCCGCCGCGCTGGCCGGGGACCGGGTCAGCTTCTACACCGCGCCCATCAAGGCGCTGGTGAGCGAGAAGTTCTTCGCCCTGTGCGAGGTGTTCGGCGCCGAGAACGTCGGCATGCTCACCGGCGACGCCTCGGTGAACGCCGACGCCCCGATCATCTGCTGCACCGCGGAGGTGCTGGCCAACCTCGCGCTGCGCGAGGGCGCGAGCGCCGACGTCGGGCTCGTGGTGATGGATGAGTTCCACTTCTACACCGAGCCCGACCGCGGCTGGGCCTGGCAGGTGCCGCTGCTGGAGCTGCCGCACGCCCAGTTCCTGCTCATGTCGGCGACGTTGGGCGACGTCAGCGAGCTGGCGCGCGACCTGACCACGCGCAACGGGCGCGAGACCGCGGTGATCGACGACGCCGAGCGTCCGGTGCCGCTGACCTTCAGCTATGCCCTCACCCCGCTCTCCGAGACCCTCGAGGAGCTGGTCACCACCGGTCAGTCCCCGGTCTACGTCGTGCACTTCACCCAGGCCGCCGCCGTCGAGCACGCCACTTCGCTGCTCTCGCCGTCCTCGGGCATCGGCCAGCCCAGCAAGGAGGTGCGCGAGGAGATCGCCGAGCGGATCGGCGCGTTCCGCTTCGGCGCCGGCTTCGGCAAGACGCTGTCCAAGCTGCTGCGCCGCGGCATCGGGGTGCACCACGCGGGGATGCTGCCGCGCTATCGACGCCTGGTCGAGCAGCTGGCGCAGAGCGGCGTCCTGCGGGTGATCTGCGGCACCGACACCCTGGGCGTGGGCATCAACGTCCCGATCCGCACGGTGCTGTTCACCGGGCTCGCCAAGTTCGACGGCAACCGGCAGCGGATCCTGCGCAGCCGCGAGTTCCTGCAGATCGCCGGGCGCGCGGGTCGGGCCGGCTACGACACCGCCGGGTACGTCGTGGTCCAGGCGCCCGAGCACGTCATCGAGAACGAGCGCGCCAAGGCCAAGTCGGCCGCCAAGAACGCCGCGAACCCGAAGAAGAAGTCCAAGGCGCAGCTCAAGAAGGCACCCGAGGGTGCCGTGGTGTGGAGCGAGCAGACCTTCGACAAGCTCGTCTCCGGCCAGCCCGAGCAGCTGGTCTCGCGGATGAAGGTCGACAACTCGATGCTGATCAACGTCCTCGCCCGCGACGAGGACGCGTTCGCGGTGATGCGGCGGCTGCTGACCGACAACCACGAGGACGAGCGCCAGCAGCGGCGCCTGGCCCGGCGGGCGCTGCGTCTGGCCCGCTCGCTGCTGCACTCCGGGGTGATCACCCGCCTCGACGAGCTCGACGAGCACGGGCGCCGCTACGTGCTGACCGTCGACCTGCCCGCCGACTTCGCGCTCAACCAGCCGCTGGCGCACTTCGCGCTCGCGGCGCTCGACGTGCTCGACCCCGACTCCCCGGACCATGCCCTCGACGTGGTCTCCGTCATCGAGAGCGTGCTCGACGCGCCGCGCCAGATCCTGTTCGCCCAGCAGCACGCCGCCCGCGGCGAGGCGATCGCGGAGATGAAGGCCGACGGGCTGGAGTACGACGAGCGGATGGCGCTGCTGGAGGAGATCACCTGGCCCCAGCCGCTGGCCGAGCTCCTCGGCGCGACGTATGAGATCTATCGCCAGCGCCACCCGTGGCTGCCCGAGGACGCGCTCGGGCCGAAGTCGGTGGTGCGGGAGATGTATGAGCAGGGGATGAGCTTCACCGACTTCGTGCGCCGCTACCAGCTGGCCCGCTCGGAGGGCCTGGTGCTGCGCTACCTCACCGACGCCTACCGCACCCTGCGCCAGACCGTGCCGGAGGCGCACCGCACCCCCGAGCTGGAGGACCTCCAGGAGTGGCTGGGGGAGACGGTGCGGCAGACCGACTCCTCGCTGCTCGACGAGTGGGAGGCGCTCACCGACCCCGCCGCCGTGGCGCTGCGCGCTGCCGAACTCGCGCACGCGGGGCCGCCGACCTCGGCGCGGCCGATCTCGCGGCAGGAGCGTGCCTTCGCGGTCATGGTGCGCAACGCCATGTGGCGACGCGTCGAGCTGGTCGCCCGCGACGACCTCGGCGGCCTGATGGCCCTCGAGCGCGCCGCCGCGGACCGCACCGAGCCGCCGCGCGAGGTGGTGATGACCCGCTCGCGCTGGGACGAGGCGATCGAGGCCTACTACGCCGAGCACGACCGGGTGGAGACGGCGGGCGACGCCCGCGGCCCGCAGCACCTGGTGGTCGAGCACGCGACCGGGGTCCCGCTGGGCGTCGATCCCGACGAGCACGACGAGGCCCGGCCCGGTGGGTCGCGGCTGTGGCGGGTGCGCCAGACGATCGCCGACCCCGAGGGCCACCACGACTGGCTCATCGAGGCCGTGGCGGACCTGGACGCCTCCGACGAGGCCGGCGAGCTGGTGCTGGCCACGGAGGCGATGCGGCGGCTGTGAGGGGCCCATCGGGCGGAACCGGGTGCCACGTAGGGTCGGGGCATGAGTGAGATCGACGTCGCTGAGGTCCCCGAGAACAGCCGCTACGAGGCCCGGATCGGCGGTGAGCTGGCCGGCTTCGCCGACTACGTGCTGCGCGAGGGCCGCATCGTGTTCACCCACACCGAGGTCGACGACGCCTTCGAGGGCCAGGGCGTGGGCTCCGCGCTCGCCCGCGGCGCGCTCGACGACGTACGCCGCTCGGGGGAGCGCGAGGTGGTGCCGATGTGCTCGTTCATCAAGGGCTGGATCGACAAGCACCCCGACTACGTGGACCTGGTCGCGGACCCGGTCTGAGCGCGCCGTACCGCCGCCATTGGCGCCGACTCGCGCAACCATTGGCGCCGACTCGGGGGGAATTCCTCCACAGGTCTGTGCACAGGGGCGGGGTGGCCTGTGCATGCCCCGCGGGGGCTCTGCACAGATGTCCGCACGGGCGCGCCCGTGTTGATGACATCGCTTGTTCGGTGTCGTCGGGCGGACCTAGGCTCCCCCGCAAGTCGGTCACACGTCGTCGTGTCGACATAATGGGACGGGAGCAGCAGATGAGCGATGGCGGTTTCCGTTCCGGGACAGGCGCCCCGGACATGCCCCCGCTGGTGCGCACCCCGCGCCCCACCCCGCCGCCACCACCGACCCCTTCCGGAGATGACCACGTGTCCGACCCCCTGCCGTTCGAGCAGCCCCTCGTGCCCGAGCGTCCCGCCGCCCCGACATCCGAGGTCGTGCTGGGCCCGACCGGGCGCCCGATGCCGGTGATCCCCGAGCCGAAGCCGCTCACCGAGCACGGCAACGCCCGGGTGATCGCGATGTGCAACCAGAAGGGCGGCGTCGGCAAGACGACCACCACGATCAACCTCGGCGCCGCGCTGGCCGAGTACGGCCGCAAGGTCCTGCTCGTCGACTTCGACCCGCAGGGCTCGCTCTCGGTCGGTCTGGGCCTGAACCCGCACGAGATCGAGCTCACCGTCTACAACCTGCTGATGGAGCGCGACGTCGATGTCGACGACGTCATCGTGCCCACCAACGTGCCGGGCATGGACCTGCTGCCCTCCAACATCGACCTGTCCGCCGCCGAGGTGCAGTTGGTCCACGAGGTCGCCCGCGAGCAGACCCTGCAGCGGGTGCTGCGCCCGGTCATCAAGGACTACGACGTCGTCCTGATCGACTGCCAGCCCTCGCTCGGCCTGCTGACCGTCAACGCGCTCACCGCCGCCGACGGCGTGATCGTGCCGCTGGAGTGCGAGTACTTCGCGCTGCGCGGCGTGGCGCTGCTGAAGACGACCATCGACAAGGTCCAGGAGCGGCTCAACCCGCGCCTGGAGGTCGACGGCGTGCTGGGCACCATGTTCGACGGGCGCACCCTGCACGGCCGCGAGGTCATGGACCGTCTCGTGCAGGCCTGGGGCGACAAGGTGTTCCACACCGTCATCCGACGCACCGTGAAGTTCTCCGACTCCACCGTCGCCGGGGAGCCGATCACGTCCTACGCCTCGAGCTCGCCGGGCGCGGAGGCCTACCGTCAGCTCGCCCGGGAGGTGCTCGCACGGTGTCTCGACGGGTGAGCATGCCGTCGGCCGACGACCTGTTCCGGCCGACGGTCCCGCAGCCCGAGGCGCCGCGCCCCGGTCCGCGACGGTGCGCGCGGTGCCCGACCAGCCGGCGGCCGCCGAGGTGGAGCCCGAGGCGGCGGCCGAGCCCGCGGCGGCGCCGAAGACGCCGCGCAAGCCCAGCGGCCGGGTGCGACACGACGAGAAGATGACCGTCTACGTCACCTCCGAGGAGCTGCTGGAGATCGAGCACGCCCGCCTCTCCCTGCGCCGCAACCACGGCCTGGCCGTGGACCGCGGGCGACTGGTGCGTGAGGCGGTGTCGCTGGTGCTGGCCGACCTCGAGGCCAACGGCGAGGACAGCATCCTCGTGCGCCGGCTGACGGAGGGATGACCACGTCCGCCGACGCCTCCGAGGCGACCGGCGCCGCGGCGGCGACCGGGTTCGAGGTGCGGCTGGACAACTTCGAGGGCCCCTTCGACCTGCTGCTCAGCCTGATCGCCAAGCACAAGCTCGACGTCACCGAGGTCGCGCTGTCGCGGGTGACCGACGAGTTCATCGCCCACGTCAAGGCTGGGGGCCCGGTGTGGGACCTGGAGCAGACGACGTCGTTCCTGCTGGTCGCCTCCACCCTGCTCGACCTCAAGGCCGCGCGCCTGCTGCCCCAGGGCGACGTCGAGGACGAGGAGGACCTGGCGCTGCTCGAGGCACGGGACCTGCTCTTCGCGCGGCTGTTGCAGTACAAGGCGTTCAAGAGCGTCGCCGCGGTGCTGGCCGAGCGGCTCTCGGGGGAGGCCAGGCGCCACCCGCGTGCGGTCGGGCTGGAGGAGCGCTACGCCGGGCTGCTGCCGGAGGTGCTCATCGGCATCGGCCTGGAGCAGTTCGCCGCGCTCGCGGCGCGCGCCCTGGCGCCCAAGCCGGTCCCGCAGGTGCGCCTGGACCACATCCACGCGCCCCAGGTGAGCGTGCGCGAGCAGGCCGCGATCGTGGTCGAGCGGTTGCGCCGCCACGGGGCGATGACGTTCCGGGCGCTGTGCGGGGACTCCCCGGACCGGCTCACGACCGTGGCCCGGTTCCTGGCGCTGCTCGAGCTCTTCCGGGAGAGCGCGGTCGGCTTCGAGCAGCTGACGCCGCTCGGCGAGCTCACGGTGCGATGGACGGGCGACGAGGAGACCGACGTCGATGAGCTGATCAACGACGAGTTCGACGGCGCCCCGCCCGGGGCGCCGCCCGAGGGGGAGCAGCCATGACCCAGCACACCGACGACGTCCCCGCCGCCGAGGCCTCCGAGGCCCCCGAGGTGCCCGCGGCCGCGCTGCGTCCTTCGCTCGAGGCGGTGCTGATGGTCGCCGACCAGCCGCTGGACGCCCCGACCCTGGCGACGGCCGTGGGCCACCCGGTCGAGGACGTCGTGGCCGCGCTGCAGCTGCTCGCCGAGGAGT